>JAPOTF010000114.1 GCA_026709325.1 Roseovarius sp. | reverse complement strand
CCAGCTTTTCTTTTTCGCAAACCATGCCTTCTTCCATGAAAAAACTGACATTAAGTGATTTTTTTTGCAGAACAAATCTAAAAATTCCTGCAAAACCAGATAAAAGATCTGTGAAAAGATTTTTAAAACCCTTGTAACCCATTGAATATTTAAATAAAAAAGTTATCGAGAATTATTGAGACTAAAGTTATGTCAATACGGACTCACCTGGGCGCCGCATGGAATGCAAGTTGAAAACTGACTGACGTGTTTTGTCGCTTTGGGAGGTGTCATTTGCCCGCGCCATTGCCGGTTGGCCATAGGCCCGCCGAACGGATTGCAACGTGTTTTGCGCGACTTACCGGTATTTCACGCCCGTCTCGCATGTGAAGAAACACCCGCTCGCCATTTCTGCACGTCTTTTCAACCTGGTTGACGGCAACCCAGTGGGAACGATGCACTTGCAGACCTTCTATCCCATCAGTTTCGGCAATCGCGTCGGAAAGACGCATGAGCAGCAATTCCCTGCCCTTTGTGGTGGTGACTTCGACATAATGATCGAAAACCGTCATTGAAATCAGAGGACCGCGCGTTCCCTTTTTCAGGCGAGACATAATTCGGGGAACCTGCATTTTCCGACTGATTTCGTGTCGATTCAATTTCATCATGACCAGTGCAACCGACATCACGATCGATATTGCGGAAATATTTGCAATCATCATCCAGAGATAGTCAGATGGAAACGGTTCAACACCCAGGACAAGCCAGTTTAGAATCAGAACTTCAGGCAATATTACCACGCATGTTGTCAGTGCGGTTCCAAGAATGCATGCATATCTTCCCGCCCCGAACTGCTCCAGCGCCTTGTATGTAAAGCTGCCCACAAACCTTCCAGATAAATAGGGGACCACAACAACCGTTAACCAATAGGCGAATCTTGGAAACAGTCTAACCGTGTCATTGGTGTCATATGGACCGACGATCCCCAGAATGGCCGTTGCCGCGACAAGTCCGATCCAAACCTGTCTATTGGTGATATCTTGCCTTAGTTCGCGCTTCGCGAAATGCATAGGGCTGTCAGACACGTTGTTTTCCCGGTTTTTGCGTATTTCCGGTGGTCTGGCGAAATACGCTCGTTTTGTAATGGCTCATATCCGAAATGCGCAAAAAACGGAAGACCCGCCATGAAAATGAAATCCATGCAAAACACGTTCGGCCTTAAACCCGCGCTGGCCGGAAGCCGCATGTCAAGAATACCGGAGAAAAAGCGTAAAACGTTTTTTCCGACAGGCGTTGCCGGTGCGTGCATCATAACATTTGGCACATTGATCAGTTCATGCAGTCCCGGCACCGACAGCATGAACATTCAATCCGAATCCGGGAATGCAAAGGATGTCAATTCTCAAATCATTTCATCAATTGGAATATGGGAAGAGGAAAGCGGCCCCGAGGGCGATCCCTTCTCGGCGGGTGTCGCGGCATGGAAAATCGCAAATGAAACTCGCGACGTCAAATGGTCCGGGGAGGCAATCCGCAAACTCAATGATGCCAGGCAAAGCATGCCGGAATTCACTCATACCTCTGCATGGCTTGGGGCCGCCCATGCGCCTGTTGCTCGCGACTATCCGATTCAAGGGATCTGGCAGGTGATACCCGGACCGGGTTTTGCGCGTATCCACCATGTCAAAAAGGCTGAAAATTTGCTTGACAACGCGGTTGACCAATCCCCGAACGATCCAGTTTTTCGTTTGATCCGCGCCTCGACGCTTCTTCAAATGCCCGGAATGCTGACGGATCACAAGAGGGCTTATGACGACATTGAATTAATGGCCGGGTGGTCGGTCAATCCAGATGGCAACAGGAGCCATGCCGAAATCCTCAAATCGGCGGATTTGAACAGGGGATTCATGGAAATCCACATAAAGTTCCTGAGCAATGAAGGCATGACAGATACCGCTCTTGGGCATTGTCGGCAGATTCTGGCGCAAGCCCAAAATTCGCAAGATCAATGTCCGGGTCTGTCCACGAAGTAATAACTGGAATCGTACCGCCGTCCAGTTCCGAAAATCAAATCGGCAAAGGAGAACGAAATGCGATCAATTCAACATGAAGCATCGAGATTGGGATCATTTATAATGGCATTAATTTGCGCCGCGGCAATGATCATGTTGGCAAGTTTGGAACTTGCCGCAATGGACAATCACGGCAATCAAATGCTCGAAGATGCCATCACATTGCACAACGCCGGTATAGATGGCGACATTGAATCCACAAAAAGTGCCATCGAATTGCTGAAGGGCATTGTGAAGGAGGAGCCGGACAATGGGCGCGCGATAGCATATCTTGGATCAGGCTACTCATTGCTTGGGCGCGATTCAAAGACGGTTGCAGACAGAATTCGGTATGCAAACCGGGGACTTAGGTATCTTGATCAGGCATTGTCAATTGAACCTATGAACTTTGAATTTCTCGTCATACGCGCAAGCGTGTCTGTTGAACTGCCGAAAATCTTTGGTCGGAAAGATGACGCAATCAATGACATGATCACTTTGGACGGCATCTACTCAGGCATATCGAATCCGGATCCGCTGATGGCCAAAGGAATGATTGACATCTATGCCAGACTGTCCAATGTCGCGCCGCAGCTTGGTGACTGGCCGAAAAAGATGGCTGACGCCAAAGCCCGTTCAGGAGAGGAATGACCAATGGGAATCATTTCCCTTAGGGCGGTGACCAGAAAATATGTCAGCGACACGTTTTCCCGAAAAGTTCTTTCAAATGCCGATCTGGAATTGGAGGAGGGTGTTTTTTCCGTGGTTTGCGGCCCCTCCGGCAGCGGCAAGTCGACATTGCTCAATCTGATGGGTGCAATAGATCGGCCGGATGAGGGTTCCGTAAATCTATGCGGGGCGGAAGTTGCCGACATGTCGCAGAGGGCGCTGGCAAGGTTTCGCAACCTGAATATTGGCTTTGTTTTCCAGTCATTCCATTTGCTGCCAGTTTTGACCGCTGCGGAAAACGTTGCATGGCCACTGTATTTCCGCGGTGTTTCGAGAACCAAGCGCATGAAAGCGGCAAGGGAGCATCTGTCCATGGTCGGACTTGCCGATCATGCTGGCAAGATCCCCGGACGTCTTTCCGGTGGTCAGCGCCAGCGCGTTGCCATTGCAAGGGCGCTGGTTGGCGCCCCCGCAATCGTTCTGGCGGACGAGCCCACCGCAAGTCTGGACAGGAATACCGCATTGAAAATCATGGATCTGATTGCAGGTCTTGCCATCGAAAAAAAGGCCACAATCATCTGCGCCACTCATGACCCGCTAGTCATCGAGCGCGCAAGTCAGATCATCTACCTGCGCGATGGCAAGCCTTGCATGGATGGTCAATCTGAAAAAAGGAGTGGCCGCGGCAATGCTGGATATGCTTTATCTTTCCGCCCTTAACATTCGACGCAATAACCGACGCTCGATTTTGACGGTTTTGTCAATTGCAGTGGGATGTGCAGCGCTTGCATGTTTTGGCGCGTTTATTTCCTTTTCCTTCGAGGGATTGCGGGAGATCACGATACACACACAGTTGGGCCATATGCAGATTTACCGCAAGGGCTACTGGGAAAGGCATGTGTCGGATCCGGAGAATGCGATGATCGAAAGCGTCAGTGATTTGGATGATGCTCTAAGTGGAATCGAGGGTGTTTCAAGTGTCGCTCCCCGACTGACATTCTCCGGGATAGGAGGTGCCGGCCGCAACACCGCAACAATGTTTGTCATGGGTATTGATCCGGAAAGGGAAATTGAATTCGCCGATTTTGAGATCGTGACTGACGGGCGCCCGTTGATGCCCGGAGATATCGACGCCGGCGTTATCGGCAGCGAATTGGCCACCGGGCTGGATGTGTCTGTTGGCGACTGGGTCACGTTGCTGGCCAGCACCCTGGATGGAATGATAAACGCGGTCGATTTCAAAGTGGTTGGAATAACGCGAACCGGCAACACGAAATATGATAGTGTCTTTGTCAAAATACCGCTTGGTCTCGCCCAGTCCGTTTTGGACACCGATTCGGTCGAAAGAATGGTTTTACTGCTGCATGACACCGACTCACTTGAGGAAATGGCACCAATAATCGAGGAGGCCGCGGCAAATCTGCCGGAACGGTACGAAACGCGGCAATGGAAGGAACTCGCCGGTTTCTATTCATCTGTCGTCTCTCTCTACTCGGGACTGTTTCAGATACTGTCCGGAATTGTTGCCGTGGTGGTACTGTTTTCGGTTGCCAACACGATGACCATGGCAGTGTTCGAGCGCACCGGTGAAACCGGCGCGCTGCGCGCCATTGGGGCTTCGCAGGGCGTCGTCATGACAATGTTTCTGACAGAGGGCTTCCTGACCGGGATTCTTGGAGGCGGGGCAGGTGTAATCCTGTCTCTGGGAGTCTCACACGCTGTGGAAATTTTGGGCGGGATAGCAATGCCTCCTCCGCCATCGATGTCCCAAGGCTATCAGGCTTATTTTCCCATGCATCTCGACAATCTCGCACTGGCCTTTTTGGTGTCGGTTGTCGCCTCTCTAGTGTATGACTAAAAACAAGTGATTCCATTTCTTTTGGAAGCGTGACATTGTCCTCCCGCCGCCGTTGCGAGCGGCCAGCAAAACGGGAGA
>JAPOTF010000007.1 GCA_026709325.1 Roseovarius sp. | reverse complement strand
TCATGGGTCCGGGTCTCATCGGAAGCGGCCGCCGCGTTCTTCCCGGCGCCCGTTTCCGCGTTGGCGCGCCCGCTTTCCGTCACCCGACGGGACGACGGCGGGGTCGGGCGGGTCGACCTGTGGACCGACGACGTCGCGGACCCTGATCTCGAGCCTCGGGTCCCGGGGCACCTTGAAGTCTTCATCCGATGCGGCCGCAGGCCGTTACCCTTCAGGATGCCGGGCATGGTGGAAACGGCCATCCCCATCCTCTTGGCCGACGCCCGCACCGTCGGCCTTGACATCCCCGTCCGATGGATCGTCTGCATCAGACCGCGACCCGAGCCAAGCTCAAGAACAGTGCAGGCCCGCCAGACCTGCCCTGGCGTGATCCTCGAATTCCCAATGATCCGTTCGAGCCGTGCGCGGTCCCGTCCGAAAGCCTTGTCTCAAGTCTTTTCGATTTCCCGCCCGTCCGCCTCTCTCCCATGTCAGTGCCGGCCCGCGCGACGGCGGTAAAGCGGACAGTGTAACGTCTCCGAATAAATAAAATCCCTTGTCTCGAACAGACCACTAGCGCAGCCCGTCTTTGCCCCCGGCGTCTTCATGGGTCAGCCCGCCTACACGGGGCAACGGACGGCCGCTATCGGTTACGGCCACCGCGACCATTATCTCATTCGCACGCGGTGCATCGTTTAGACGCACTTCGATCCCATCAAAATGACTGCGCACATAGGCGGCATCCTTGTGGCCCAAAGGCACGTCAAGTACCTGCCCTGGCGAGCCCATTTTTTTCGATGACGGAACCAGGGCCGCGCCTTTCTCGACCTCTTTGCGCAAGGGCGCGCCAAGTTTGGGGTGCAGTATGGCGGCGGCATGTTCGAGCTCTCCATTTTCGCCCACCATGACCGATTTGCCGTAGCTTTCGGCCCGCTCGGGGGCGATGCCTAAAACCTCGACACATTTGCGCCCCAGCAGAGCGCCAAGCTCCGCTCCAATCTCGATCAGCTCTGTCAGATCCTCCTGATAAGACCCCGCATAGGGATTCTCGATTACGGCCACCGCTACGGCTTTGCGAGTGGCTGGATCGATCTTTCGCCCGATCTCCCGATGGGTTTCCTCGATATTGACCGCGATTTTGCGAATTTTTGCTCTCATCTCAGGCCGTCCTCTCCTTTAATGTCCTTGGCCGCCAAGCCACCCGCCCGGTCATGGACGCGCGGCCCGGTGCTCATCACCAGCACCAGGACCATCTCGTTTGCTTTGGGCGCATCGTTCAGGCCCACCTCCATGCTGTCAAAATGGCTGCGGACGTAGGAGGCGTTGATGTGGGTGATCGGCACGTCAAGCCGCCCGCCAACGCCCGTTACTTTTTTGGACGACGGAACGATGGCACTGGAATCATTCAATAGTTCGCGCATCGCATAGCCCCCGGGCGCATGCCATAACGCGCCATGTTCCAGTTCTCCGGCCTCACCGATCATGGCGCCCTTGCCGTAGCCTTCGATCTGTTCCGCACCGCCCAGCATCTCAACCAGACGCATCGCCATTTGCAGGCCCTGCGGCTTTAGAACCTCCATGAACCATTGAATGTCCGGCTCGTAGCGCCCCGAAAAGGGATTTTCGATGATGGCCAGTGCCGCGGCCCGGCGCAGTGGCGCGGCGGGGGCTGGGCCTCCTTCGTGATAGATCTCTTCGACCGAGAAGGCCGTCTTGCGCAGGTTAATTTTCGACATATTGGCATTCCTCCGAGGAAGGCAGAACGTGGGTGCCCGTGGTTGCCGCATGATCCTGCAGGAATAGCGCCGCCGAGGTGATAAACCCTTTTGACTGGAAAAAAAGGGCGCGGCGGCGCCCGACGCTCAGTGCGCGCGCGCAGTCATTTGCGCTGAGTTGCCGGCATCCGGTGACAACGGGCAAATCGACCAAATCGCTGTCGTCGTCGACATCGCAGGCGGGTTGGCGCGTGATTGCGGGATGACCGGGCAGATCAACTGCATTGGCGATTAGTGTCGCAGCCACATCTGCCCCGGCAGCAGAGGGCGCAAGCGCCGTCACGCTATCCGCAATGCCCAGAGACAGGCTGCGCCCGTGGCGTCCCGAGGTGGCGATGCCGCCGATGCCGTCATTTGCAGTGATCCGCACCCGACCCAAATCCGCGCCATCATGACCTTTAATGGCGGTCGCAAACGAGGTGCCCGGCGCTAGATGCAGCGCAATATCCCCGCCATTGTTCACATAAGCGCGCATGATGTCGGCATTGGACGTCATGGCTGCCAGAACCTCGTCCGCCACGCTGCCGGCCACAGCTGCCATCCGCGTTACGTGGCAGGAAGAGGCAAAGGGCGCACAGACGTCATGCATCCGCCGCGCCACCGGGCCGCCGGGTCTTTTGCTGAATGGAGAAAGCATCTCTCGAAGCGCTGCGAGCTCGTCCACAATCTCGGCGATTATCGTCTGGAACCGCCTAGTTGCAGCCCTGTAGGCCGCATCACGCGCGCCTTCAGCCCAGATTATCAGATCGCTGGGGCCATGCTGCAGATGCAGCCGCTGCCCATCAGGCATGAGTTGCACGAATGGAGTCATCTTGCCTTCCAGCGATAATTTCCGCGATCCATCGGATCGCTCGACTTTGGGTTTTTAGGCACTTGGCGCGTTCCGTCCGCATTAATCTCGTCCACCGATTTCATATGTTCCAAATGCCCGCCCAGGGCAGCATAATCGCTGATCCGCAGCGTGAACTCGATCGGGGCCACAAGTGCCGGGGTTGGCACATAGCCAAACGAGTTGGTGGGCATGTCAAGCACATCCACCATCACTGTGATTCCGCCTCCTGGCCAGACATAGGCATCGGCCCCGCCACAGGACACATGGGTCAGCGCATCCTTGACGGACTTGGTCAGGCGCACGGGGTTCTCGGTGACGCCTGCGCGTAAAGACCCGCCTGCCCCGCCCATAAAAAGCACCGAACAGATCGAAGGTTCACAGTTCTCGGCAATCAGTTCCGCAGATGCGAGCAGCGGCCGTGGCATGTCCTTGCGTTGCGGCACGAGATTGGCATCAAGTTCGAAATATTCATATTGCTCGCCGGTAGTTGAGATCATCAAGAGCCGCATACCCTCTCTGGCGATTTTTGGGTTGAAATCGCCCAGGATTTTCAGTGGATCCGCGATGTCCGTGCCACCCCAACCGGTGCCGGGTTCCGCCACCTGGAAATACCGGCCAGGGGTTGAGCGGCGCCCAAGGATTTTTATGCCAGTCGGCGGCACATCCAGCTGCCTGCCCGCCTCATGTTCACTGAGGACACCAGTAATATGGTCATCCACCACCACAACGTCATCGACGTGACCTGGCCATTTTTTGGCAAACATCCCGATGGTGGCAGAGCCGCAGCCCACTCGCATCAGGCTTTCCACGACACCGTTGATGATTGGCGGCTTTCCCGCCTGGACAATGACTTCGGTGGCATGATCCTCTTCACCGATCACCATAGTGACCGCCTCGCGATTGCACAGTCTGAGAAGCGCGTCACAGGTAACGCGCCCTTCTTTTTTGGTTCCGCCGGTCAGATGTTCGACGCCGCCCAGAGACAGCATCTTGGATCCATATTCCGAGGTCGTCACATGGCCAATCGGCTCTCCATCCACACGCACAATGTCGCGTTCCTGCCCAATGTGCCGGTCGGTATCGATTTTTACCTTCACGCCGCAATAGCTGAATATGCCCTCGGTCACGACAGTGACCATGTCAACGCCTTCGACCTGCTGGGCGGCGATGAAGGGCGCCGGCTTGTAATCCGGATAGGTCGTACCGGCACCGACGGCCGTGATAAAGGGCCGCGTGCCCTTGATGATGTCACCATCCCAATCCTCGGTAGCGCCTTCTCCCATGAAAGGCACCAGCTCTTGCCCGCTTTGGATGATCGTGAGCGGATCAAGCCGGACCAGTTCCCCGCCGTGATTGGCATAGCGATCACAGGCCCCTGATTTGCCGTCAGCTATGTAACACATCACCGGGCAGGCATCGCAGCGGATTTTCTCTGGTTTCACGGCATCATTCATTGCGACATCCATTCTTTTCAATGGCCGCATGGACAGCGCTTGGAATGGCTGGCACTCTATGCAGCCGAACACCTGTGGCGTGCTTGATTGCATTCAAGAGTGCAGGCGCGGTTGGGATCAGAACATGCTCGCCCAGGCCTTTGGCGCCATAAGGCCCATGCGCATCCGCTTCTTCAATGATAATCGTCTCAATCGGGGGAATATCGCCGATTGTCGGGATTAGATAATCATGCAGGTTTTCAGTGCGGCCGGGGATATACTCCTCCATCAAGGCCATGCCTAGACCTTGCGCGATGCCTCCATGCACCTGCCCCTCTATCAGCATCGGGTTGATGGCTTGGCCGACATCATGGGCCGCGACGAATTTCACGGGCTTGACGGTGCCAAGCGCGGTGTCGACCACGACAACAGCCAAATGCGCGGCATAGCCGAACTGAGCGTAAGGGTGCCCTTGCCCGTTTTTGTCCATCGGTCCGGTTGGCGGGTCATAGCCCTCCTCCGCACGGAGAACAAAGCCGTCTGTGTCCGGCGAAAATGTGCCGAGGTTCAGAACATGCGCGCCCGCCGCATCGGCTGCGCGGATCTCGCCATTGCCGACCTCCAGCGTGGCATCTTCGGCCACATTCATCCGTTCAAGGATCGCGGCCCGCAATGCATTGCCGGAAAGGCGCGCGGCATTTCCCGAAACAAAGGTCTGGCGCGAGGCCGAGGTCTTGCCCGCATCCGGCGTCACATCTGTGTCCGCGCCGATACGCTCGATCTGGCCCACAGGGATACCAAGCGCCGTGGCGAAGATCTGACAGATCACCGTGTTGGCTCCCTGTCCGATATCCATCGCGCCCTGGTGCAGCACCACCGTACCGTCCGCGCGAATGCCGCTCTTGATTGTCGAGGGGTTCGGGAGGGATGTGTTTCCGCAACCGTACCACCCGCCCGCCACACCAACACCGCGTTTCAAGCCGTCGCTTTTTGCATTCAAGGCCTCGGCAGCCGCGCGTTCCTCCGCCCAGGCTGGACGCAACGCCTCAAGACAGGGTTTTATGCCCACGCCTTGCTCGAAGATCTGGCCGCAAACCGTAGGCGAGCCGTTCTCCAGCGCGTTCAAGATGCGGAACTCGAGCGGATCGATTCCTAGCCTTTCTGCCAGTTCGTCAAAGAGACTTTCCTGTGCAATCGCCGACTGCGGCACCCCAAAGCCCCGAAACGCCCCGGCGGGAGGGTTGTTTGTGTGCACGCCCTTGGATTCGGCAATGTAGTCGGCAATTTTATATGGCCCCGAGGCATGTACCGGCACTCGGTTTGCCACGGTCGGCCCCCAACTGGCGTAGGCCCCGGTGTCAAAAGCGCCCCGAAAGTCAAACCCGCAAATCTTGCCCTCCCTGTCGGCACCAACCTTCAACGCTATGCAGGACGGATGTCGCTTGGTCGAGCTTTGCATCGACTCCGTCCGCGTGTAGCAGATGCGCACAGGCCTGCCCGTCTTGAGCGCCGCCATTGCCAGATAAGGCTGCACGCTCATATCCAGCTTGGCACCGAACCCGCCTCCAACAGCAGTCGGCACAATGCGAATATTGGATCGATCCATCCCCAGCACCCGCTCAAGCCCCTCGATATCCATCATGGGGGCCTGCGTGCAGGCATGCACCTCAACCCGGCCATCCACCACCTCGGCAAAACCGGCTTCGGGCTCAATATACGCATGCTCAACAAAACCGCTTTTAAAGCATCCTTCAACGGTTACATGGGCACGCTCCAGCGCGGCTTTCGGGTCGCCACTGGTCACAAGCCCACCGCACATTACATTCCTGTCGCGCCCGTCGTGAAGTTGCGCGGCAGTGTCGCCTTGCGCCGTCTCAATGTCCTGCGCGGCGGCAAGTTCGGTCCAGGTGATTGGCAGGGTCGTCGGATCAATCGCCCGAATGGCCTTGCGGGTGCCAATCAATGCGGCGACCGCCTCCCCGCGGTAGCGAGTCTCTCCTTCCGCAAAGACGGGCTGATCCTCAAAGCCCGGTATCACACCGAATTTGTTCTCTCCCTTAACATCCGCCGCAGTGAGAACCGCCCGCATCCCGGCTGATTTGGTCAAGCCTTCCAAATCTTCGATTTCGAAAGAAGCGCGCGGGAACGGGGAGCGAATTACCAGCACCTCGAGGCATCCCGCAGGGGCAAAATCGTCGCCGTATTTCATTTGCGCGGAGACCTTTTCAGCCCCGTCCAAATGCTGGATCGGGTCGCCCACTCGGCCCGCTGATGCAATGGCAACGGCAGGCGCGCCCATTACCGCGTCGATGATCTTGCGATAGCCCGTGCAACGGCACAAAACGCCCCCCAGGGCGTCTTGCACCTGTTTTTCGCTTGGGGCCGACACCTCGCGGAGCAACGCGACCGCGGAAACAATCATGCCGGGCGTACAGATCCCGCATTGCGCGGCCCCATGGTCCAGGAAACTCCGGGCCAGCTTTACCGCCACCTGGTCGTGTGCATGCAACCCCTGAACCGTCTCCACTTCGCATCCCTCGGCTTGATGAGCCGGAGTCAGGCAGGCGCAAACAGGCGCGGCATTAACCAGGACAGTGCAAGCACCGCAATCGCCCGCATCGCAGCCGATCTTGACATCGCGCTGGCCCAGCTGCTCGCGCAATAGTTCAGACAACCGCTGACCCGGAACAAAGGTCACTGCCCTGTCCCGTCCATTCAAGCGGAACTTGCCGGGTGTGTCTGTCAACGCAATGCTCATGCTTCAATCGCCCTCGCGATGGCACGTCGAATTTGCCGTTCCACTGCATGCAGTCGGTAGGCCGCTGTTCCGCGCACATCATCAATCGGCGCCAGTGTTCCCAGATGTTCTCGCGTGATCGCGATCCGACTCGGATCCCCGCCCACCAGATTCGCCTCCAGCGCAGTCAGACGTTGCGCAACCGCCGAGCATGCCCCCACAGCGATGCGCACGTCTTCAATCCGGCCTCGATTGTCGAGCAGAACATTTGCCGCCGTCATCGCGGTCGAAATCACAAGATAGCGTCGACTGCCCAGCTTTTCAAAACCCGAGGTCATTCCAGCAGGTGTCTTTGGCACGATCACCGCGGTTACCAATTCGTCCCGCTCCAAAGCCGTTTTCCTGACGCCTTTGATGAAAGAGCCAAGGGAGATGGCGCGCGCGCCGCGCGAGGCGCTGGCAATCTCGACATCGGCATTTAGGGCAAGCAACGCCGGCACGCCGTCCGCTGCCGGCGAGGCGTTGCAGATGTTTCCGGCAATTGTACCCGCATTCTGGATTTGCAGGCTGCCGACCTCGCGCGCCGCCTGCTTGAGAGCGCAGAAGGCGGGAGGCAAGTCCGCTTTAACAACATCCGACCACGTCACAGCCGCACCAAAGCGCGTACCCGCATGAGTCCGCGAGATGTCCGAAAACCCCTGAATTCGGGTGACGTCCAGATAGGTAACGGGCTGGCGGCCAGACTTCATTGCAGGATAAACATCCGTTCCCCCCGCCACAACGCACGGATCGGATTTTTCCATGAAACGAAGCGCGTCGCGCAACAGACTGGGCTGAGAATACGGCATTCGACAGGGCCATTTTAATTTGTACGCTAACAATATGAGGAGAACAATGTCAGAGTCAAACAAATTGTAGCTGGCTCTTTGTCCGGATACAGTCAAAGATGAGAATTTTTGCAGGCTGTCGGAGAGACTCGCCACGCACGCCCGCGATTTGTCTGCCCGGGCAAATCCGCATAGCTTGCCGCCATGGCACCTGCACCCTTTGATTCGCCTTGTTCGATGGCGGATCGTGGAGCCGACGCCTTCCATGGGATTTGACATTTGGCTGCTCGCCACCGCCAGACATGTAAGCCGAAGAAAGCCGGTGTTTCGGAAGCCGGTACGCGGTGACGAAATCGACACGTCGCATGACGCGACCTTTTGAATAAAAAATCACGTATCTTCAAACAAAACCGCAAACATTGACTCAATGGGGGTTTTCGCAGCATTTCCAATCCGGTATAGCACTGCCACCACCAAAACGCGTTCAAAAAAGATTAGACGGTTGCAATGAAAAACAGCATAATCTGGCTGGCCTCGTACCCAAAGTCGGGAAACACATGGGTACGCGCGTTTCTGGCCAACTATCTTGCAAAAACAACAGCGCCGATGCGAATCAACGAAATACACCGTTTCGCGGTGGGCGACGCCCAGACGCGAATGTACAATATGATAGCAGGACATAAAATAGACCCCGGCGACATAATGCTTACTCTAAAACTGCGCAACAGGGTCTTGCGCGGCATCGTCGCAAACAATGCCGATGTCAATTTCGTAAAATCCCATAACATGAGGCAGATTGTCTTTGGGAACGATATGATTCCAAGGCATTTCACGCGGTCGGCAGTCTATATCATGCGCAATCCGCTGGATCTAACGCTGTCCTATGCAAGGCATTTCGGAATGTCCAATGAAGCCGTGGTGGAGGCGATCGGGCGAAGAGACAACGCCACGGCTCCCGACCACTTGACCGTGGCGCAATTTCTGGGCAACTGGAGCGATCATGTAAAAAGCTGGACCGTTACACTTGGATATCCGGTACTTGTTTTGCGCTATGAAGACCTTCTTTCAAAGCCGGATGACCATTTCAGCAAACTGCTTAAGTTTATTGGTCTTGAACCGGATGCCGAACGAGTTGAAAGAGCCATTAAATTCTCCTCCTTCAAGGAATTGAGACGTCAGGAGGACGATGCCGGATTCGTGGAGAAACCGACTGACAGCGCGAAATTTTTCGCAAAGGGGAACAGCGGGCAGTGGAAAAAGGATCTTGATCCGGTTCTTGCAAAAAAAATTCGCGCAGATCATCGCAGGATTATGAAAAAATACAATTATCTATGGAATTAGCGGGAATTTCCGTGCCATTTTGAAGAAAATCTTAAAATCGTCCCGGGCTGCCATAATAACTTGATAAATTATCACGGCAGGGACGGCCAACGCTGATGGCTCCACCGCGACATTAAGAAATGCGTCGCCCGTATCGTGATCTTGCATCGCGGCATTCCCTTCAGTGTTTAGCTAAAGGCTTCGTTGTGGCTGTATCGCCGCCTTTGGACGCCTGTGGTTCCGGCTCAAGAGTTTCACCCTTGATGTCCAACAGCATTTCGCCCCTGCTTGATGCGGCACCGTATGAAAATTATATTTAATCATTATTATCAAGTCTTTATTTTGTGTAATTAACTTGTTTCTCGCGATGTTTGCGCAATTACACCACCGCACAAGTGTTTCATCCCTTTCGCAATTGCCGTTTTGATTAACGGAACGGGACTCACAGCTCCCGCGCCTTAATCAAGGCCGGGCGACTTGTCAGTCGCCGCACATAGGCCTCAACATTTGGCATCGACGATAGATCAGCGCCAAATCGAGCGCACATCATGCAGGCATGTCCCGTAATCGTGTCCGCCGCGGTGAAATCACCCGCCAGATACCCGCGTCCCTCCATATGACTCTCCACTGCCTCCAGCGATCTCGCCATTAACTTGAAAGCCCTCCCGGCATGCTCATCGGAACGGCGTTCCGGTGGCAGGAACAACGTTTCAACGACATAATTGCTCATGGGCCCCATTATCATGCCCTCGCCATAATGAAGCCACTGCAGGTAAACCGGAAATTCGGGAGAAGACGCATCCGGGGCAAATTTGCCGTTGCCATATCTGGCAACCAAATACTGCGCGATCGCGGTGCTTTCCGTGATGCGCGTGCCGCCATCATCAAGCACCGGCACCCGACCATTTGGATTGATGGATCTGAATTCAGGAGTCCGCATTGACTTGTCCCCGGGCTTGTGACGTTGGATGTCAAATTCCAGGTCAAGTTCAAACAGCAACCATGCGGTCCTGACCGCGCGTGAATTTGGTGCAAAGTAAAGTAGCATTTTTCCCTTCCCGATTTGCCTTCCGTTAAATTTGAGCCATGTTCATTGTTGACCCAGGCAGGCTTTGTTTAACGCGCTCTTTATGCGCCCTATTTACGGCGTTATATTCCTTTTCCATTCTCGATACCAGTTCCCGCTTTTGAAATGTCTCGAATGCCCCTGCGAACCATATGCCTCTTCATGGCTTTATGATGTTCTTGATCGCCGATTTGAGGGACGCAAGCGTATTTGCGGTGAATGCCCGATCATCGACATTGCATTCCGGCCACGGGCAATCACATGTAAAAAGCAGGGAATTGATCTCGGCAAGTTCAAAAATGCAGATCAATGGTGTGACAACCTGAAGAAAAGACCTGGTTTGCGGACGAGATGCAAGGCAGGCGGCGAAACCGGAAACCCGGATGGTAAAATCGGAAGAGGAAGCG
The DNA here is from genome assembly GCA_026709325.1 of Roseovarius sp. GTDB lineage: Bacteria > Pseudomonadota > Alphaproteobacteria > Rhodobacterales > Rhodobacteraceae > JAPOTF01. The sequence continues at coordinate 27,675 of JAPOTF010000007.1, read as the reverse complement.
AGAGATCACTCATGGCTGATGTCTTCCAAAGCAATACCGGCCGGAGTTCCAATCTGAGCAAAATTCGTGAACTGGCTTTTTCGCAAATGTTCATGTGGAGCGTAAATCAATGCAACAACGAAAAATGTGCGGCTCCATTTATTGATGAGGTTTTTCAAACTTCTTTTCAGTGGCTTCGTATAGTTCTTGCGACTTTGCATTTTATAGTGTCTAAATCGGTGACCGGAACGGGTTTTTCATTCACTCCAGGGGAGATTGGAATGCCAACAGGCATAAACATACGCACCTATTTCAATGGCGAATGGCATGATGGGGATATCCCGGTAATGAACGCCGCGGATCATGGCATGTGGCTTGGTTCCAATGTGTTTGACGGCGCTCGCTTCGCCTATGGGCTTGCGCCCGACCTCGACCGGCATTGCGCTAGAGTGATTGCCTCTGCGGAAGCGCTTATGGTAACTCCAACGGTCATGGCCGATGAAATGGTCGACATTGTCTGGGAGGGCATAAAGGCCTATCCCTCAAGTGCAGAGCTGTATATCCGGCCAATGTATTGGGCTTTGGACGGCGGAATGTCGGCGATTGTACCAAAAGAGGATGGCGGAACGGGTTTTGCCATATGTCTTGAGGAAATAGCGATGGCCCCGCCGGGAGCTTCGGCAACCCTGACCCGAACGCGTTTCCGCCGTCCGGTTCTTGAAGACGCCGTGGTAAATGCAAAAGCCGCCTGTCTATATCCCAACAATGCCAGAATGCTTGCCGAGGCAAGAGACAGGGGTTTTTCAAACGCGCTTGTTGCGGACGCACTTGGAAACGTGGCGGAAGCGGCAACGGCAAATGTTTTCGCCGTTAAGGACGGGGAGGTGTTTACTCCCGTTGCAAACGGAACCTTTCTGGCGGGCATTACCCGGGCAAGGCACATCAAAAATCTTCGAGAAGATGGCTACATGGTTCATGAAGCAATCATGAGCTTTGAGGATTTCGAGGATGCCGATGAGGTTTTTTTGTCTGGAAACATGATGAAAGTCACTCCCGTAACCGCATTTGACGACAGAAACTACCAGATTGGCCCGGTTACAAATAGAGCCCGCGAACTATATTGGGACTGGGCCGCGAGCACCTGATAGACAATAAATTTCCGGAAAACGCACTTGTCGGGTCGGCTCGCCGCATCCGCCCTTTTCAAGCATTTCGATACCGCAATGGCGGATGCCGGAGACGCTTGTTCTTTGCAGCGGCCAGGTTGGCGACAAATCACTCTCAAGCAAGCTTGAAAACCCCGGCATCGCCATAAGTGGAGCCAATGTGGTCTCCGAACTGGATGCTGAAATGGCAATTGATCATGCGAGACTGCTCGCCACGCTTGAAATCCGGAACACGACATTGCCGCATGTGAATTTCATGCGCTTGACTGCCGGGAACACTTATCAGCCGCGCGCATTTTATGTCATCGCTCCAAATCATCCACACGAGAACGCATTAGACGTTTTTTCTCCACGGTATGGGCGATTTTTACTTGCGCCGTTGATCCCGGCACTTTTTTCTCAACTGATTCCCTCTCGTTACCAAAAACCCCGGCAACATCATCCAATGTGACTTTCGCCGCCGTTGCAAAACCTTCCAGATCAATATCAATGAACCCGTTTGCGTCCCGATTTGACTTTTCGGTGAAATTCGGGTTGGTTTCATCTTGAGACGTCTCGTCTGCATACTGTGCGGCATTCGATGATTCAAATGGCAGATCACGCGATGATTTCCCGCCGGAAGCGAATTCCGACACCCTTAAACCGCGGATTGAATCATCCGGGATATCTTGCGGCTTGACGCCCTCCGCTTTGATTAAATTATGAAATTCGACATCTTTAATACCTGTTTCGGAGGTGGTTTCGATTTCGTCTTCCCTATTTTCGCGATCTGCATAAATTGTTTCCTTGGTAACGGATTCACCGGCAGCGACGGGTGCCAATTGGTTGCCTCCAGTTTCATTTGCTTCAAAACACTGATGGCCGTCATTGCATTCCACATTTCCCAAATTTGATTCTGCAGCTTCGGTGCAGTCCCTCCGTTTGTTGTCAAGAGCGCGACCATGGCAATCCAAAGGCGGATTTTCATCGATGTACCAAATGCCAACATTCGGTTTTCCTTCCGGGGTCAAATTTTTTGACTGCCCAATTGCAGAATTCCCCTCCGCCTTGCCTGCCAGCGATACTCCCTCGGCGTAATGATCCGCGCTGAACAGCGTGTTGACGCGAGACATCTCGTCAGCCAGAAAGTCCAGTCGAAGAAAGTCATCCCAATCAAATTTTTCACCTGGCGAGGTCTCCTCCACCGCCGAGGCATTCTTTGAAGAACCCGCCGCATGCAAAACCCGGGCTTTAAACTCGGCCAATGCGTTATCAAACATCTTCATCGATTTGGCATTGAGACTGTTTTGAAAACTTTCCCGCTCTTCATGGTCTTTTGCTATTTTGCGAAGGGCGGGAGCGTGTTTTTGGATAACCGCGAGTTCGGCAATGTAGATGTCATTGGTGGATTTGCGCGATTCGGATTGATTTTTTCCGTTTTTGAACCGCCCGATTTCCCTGTATAGAAATCGTTCCCTCCGATTCATTCGCGTAACGGCAGCGCCGGAAATTATCCCGGATATCGCTCCCATGCGGGCATGAGCAAGGCCCTTCCTGGCAAGTTTGACAAGCTCGATTTGCCGTTCGCTAAAATCTTTATCGACGGGTGCATTTAATGAAATGAGATTTTTAATCTGGTTTTTCCATGGCTTTTCGATGCCGGACAATCTCTGTCGCAACTCGCCCCCGGTTTTTCGATAGCCATGGTTTGTGTTTAAGCCCATGTATTCGAATGCCGCAAATTTATCGGGCATGAATTTCGGGGTTTTTTTTATGAATTCCATATCCCCTGTTTTGTGCGAATCAAAACGTTCTTTATGATTGCCCAACTCCAACTGCCTATTGCATGCATTTTCAAAAGCTTCCTTAAATCGGACCAGGTTGTCTGAGGCTAAAACCCATCTATCCTTGTTGCTTCTATGGGGGTATCTTTTGCGGAAACCATAATTTTTGTCCGCATGCGTGTGCGAGGCCACGTGAGCCCACATACCCTGAACATCACGACCGGTTGGGCGGTCATAAAGCACAATGTGCATATGGCACAGTCCCGCTTCACTTCTCGGGCCCGGCTTGTGGCATGCCGCCCAATATGGAAGAGCGCGCTTTTCAAAATGAGAGCAGAATTCAATGGCGGCAAGACACCTTTCCCGCAAGGTAAGTTCCGATGGAAAAACCGTTGACAGACGGTATTGAATTCGCATGCTTCCGGTTTCGTTTTTTTCTATATCTCTCCAAAACGCCGCCCGTTCGTGCTTGTCTCTTCCCAGGGTTCCAAAACTGGCGCTTTCCTTGTCAATGACGCGCCGGGGATAGAGATATCCATCCGCAAAAAGATCCATGTCAGTTTCCGAAGATGGAACGGCGCTGATTAATTCAAACAGATTCGGCGTGATTTTCTCAACCTCCGACTTTCTCTCGATATAGCGCTGGTAACCTTGGGCAAGTCCTTTTGTCTTGCCATCTGAAGAGGTGCTGCGCTTTTTTGTTATCGAATTAATTCTAAATGGGAATGCAATTCCCCGGCCTATTAAATGCTTGCCGGTTTTCAATACGGGTCTGGAGTAATCCGGCACGGGTGAAATGCGGCCCGTGAATTTTTCTTCGGGCCACACATTCCGGCTTTCCTCGGAAAGTTCCATAAGGAGTTGAACGCAATTATCCATGAATCGGGGAGGTCATCTTGTTTCCCTGTATTGAACGGGGTTATTCTGTAAATAGGGATTGAAACACGGCAATCAAAATTCGGCGCAACCGGAAATGTCATTTCATCGCCATGGTTCAAAAAGGGCGCTGGATGGCAAAATTTGACACCAGTGATTTTGATTGAATCAAGACTCGCCAAGGCCTTTGATTTTTAAGCCTTCAGAACCGCCCTTGCCGCCCGTCCATGTAGATCGCTCCAATATAGCGCCCGCTTCCGGAGGGCCAGCAGCCCTGGCAACCGCTGCCGGTAATTTCGCATGCTCATGTCGCGCATGGCTGACAAAATATCTTCTTTCGACTCGCAAATGACAATTCCGGATTTATCAAAATAATCGCCTATATTCGGGCATCCCCAGTATATTGGCACGGTTCCGCACAGTATCGCGTCAATCAGCTTTTCAGTGAAATAGTTCGCTTCGCGAACATTCTCTATCACAACCGAATAGCAATAAGGCGCCAGACCTTCCCACTTATGATGGAACGGCCTGTAACCGGAACCAATTGCATCAGCTTTAATACCATCGTTTTGCGCCCATTTGATAATTTCATGACGCAGAGCCTGCCCAGGCAAATCATGCTTTTGAGAGGCGATAATAGAGCACATTTTATTTTTTTCAGGCGCAGTCTCTAGCGGATCCGTTATCCATGTAGTGCCAAATGGCAGTAAAATTCCATTTGGAACGGACTTCAGCAGTGTTTCGCATCCGCACAATATGTTTTCAAAGCGTCTGAATGTCTTTTTCAAATTTTCAATATGCCTTTTGTGGATGGCATATGGCTCCATGACCATTATGGAAACACGCGGAGGAATTACGCGCTGAAGATTTAGCCCGACAGGATGAATATACATGCTGTTTTTTGATGGCTGGATTATCAGATGATCATTATTTTCCATATCCTTAATGGTCAGCGCATTTCCCAAAAGCCTGTCTGGTCGGCCTAAAGGCCAATCCAACATGTTCAGCGAGATGTTCCCGGGATAAAATCCAAGCTTGCTTTTGTATGGCAGGATTGCCGCCGCAGGATTCCTTGCGCGCATTTTAAGTTCCCAAAACGGGGCAATGCCAAAATCGCCTTAATTGACGGCAAGCCATTCAACCTGCTTTCCTGACCGACCAAGATTAAAAATGGTGAAATTCCATATATCGAAATTCATTACATGTCATAAACGAGAATATTTGTCCTCATAGCGAAGAATATCGTCCTCGCCAAGATAATCTCCCGTTTGCACCTCAATCAATTCCATTGCGACCTCACCGGGATTTTCCAATCTGTGAACGGCTCCTTTTGGAACGAATACAGATTCGTTTGCTTTTAGCAGTTCCACTTTCTCGCTGATTGTGACTTTTGCAATTCCAACCACGACAACCCAGTGCTCGGACCTGTGAACATGGCTTTGCAGCGACAGTGTCGCTCCCGGATTGACCACTATGCGCTTAACGCGAAATTGCTCTCCCAGGATAAGCGTTTCGAAAAAGCCCCACGGCCTATGCTCTTTGGGAAAGGCGTCCGCCTGCTCCACACCTTCCATTCGCAACAATCGCACGATATCGCCCAGTCCCGACGCGCGATTTCTGTCCGCCACAAGAACGGCATCGGGCATTGCCACGGCAACTATGTCTTTAAGTCCCAATCCCACAAGTTGCTGCGTTTCATTTTCCGACCTTAACAGGCTGTTTTCGCAATCCACAGCCTTGACACTCCCGGAGATGGAAACACCATTCTCATTGGACACGGTGTGGCGTCTTACGGATTCCCAGTTGCCAAGATCCGACCAGTCCCCGTTATGCGGAACAACATTAAGATTGTCCGCTTTTTCCATTATGGCGTAATCAATTGATATTTCAGGGCACTTTTCCCAATGCTCCTTGGCCAGACGCACGAATCCGAGATCCGGTTTTGCCTCATCCACAGCTTTGACGACGTGATTCAGCATATCCGGCGCAAGATCTTTAAATGCATTGATCATTGTTGACGCCTTGAACAGGAATATGCCGGAATTCCAGAGATAACCGCCACTTGACAGCAGTTTTTCCGCTTCCGTCAGGCATGGCTTTTCCACAAAGCTTTTAAGGGGAATGCTGTCACCTGATTCGTCGCCAACTTCAAGATATCCATATTCGGTTTCCGGATGGTCGGGGACGATGCCAAAAGTCACGATTTTTCCGTTCCGGGCCGCTTGCGCACCTTTCATGACGCTTTCGCAAAAACTGCCAGACTCGGTGATGTAATGATCTGAGGGAGAAACAAGCAGCAGACATTCGCTATTTTTCCTTTCAACATGCAGCGTTGCAGCCAAAATCGCCGGTGCAGTGTTTTTGATATCCGGTTCGATCAGCACCGCATCCGGAACAATGCCAGTCTCCGCAAGTTGCTGAATGGCGATAAATCTAAATTCGGCATTGGTGACAATCATTGGCTTTTCAAAGCCTGTTCCAGAAAATCGCAATGCGGTTTGCTGGAACAAACCGTTTTGTCCCATCATTGCGACAAATTGCTTCGGATAGCTTTTTCGGGACAATGGCCACAACCTTGTTCCGTAACCGCCGCACAATATTACCGGTTGGATTAATGACATGAATTTCCTGGCCTTCAAAGTGACGTGGAACTGTGTGAACACTGCAATTTATACGAAATGCCGACAAGCGAAAACCACATTCTTCAAACCTGATATGGGTAACGAATCTGAAACAACCGCATTTTGGCATTTGACTGTTGCCCTGCGGGCAAATTATGCCACATAAACATATTGCGCATCAATTGCCGGGGAATGTCGAATGGAATATCCAAAACTGCTTACCATTTCAGGTTCACTGCGAAAAGGTTCCTACAATCGCATGCTTCTTAAGGAGGCGGTAAACGCCTTTGGTCCGGCAACGGTGACCAACGCCGATTTGAATTTACCCCTCTATGACGGCGATATTGAAAACTCGGAAGGAATTCCCGCAAGGGTACAATTGCTTGCAGATCAAATATATGAAGCGGATGGCATCATCATTTCCACACCCGAATACAACAAGGGCATATCAGGCGTTCTTAAAAACGCCCTTGACTGGGTTAGTCGCGTGCCTGGAAATGTTCTCAAAGGCAAGCCCACCGTTGCAATGTCTGCGGCGGCGGGGCGAAGCGGAGGTGAAACAGCGCTGTTTATGACGCTGAGCTGTCTTTCCCAGTACCAGGTAAGATTGCTTCTTGGACCGGGCGTAATGGTCGCCGGCGCCAGTTCGGAATTTGACGAAAACGGCAGTCTTAAAGGTGAAAGCTACCGAAATGCCCTAAAAATCCGAATGCGGGCCCTGCATGACGAGATTTGCGGATGACTTTTAATCCAGATCATGTCAAAAAATGGCGTTTTGGTCATGGCGGTCCACATTGCATGGTCATATTGAAAAAATAGGGGATTAAGCGCCATCGGCTCATCTCGTTCTCATGCCTTGGTATCCTGATTTGATATCTCAATCAGATTACCGTCAGGGTCTCGCATGTAAATCGACATTATCGGACCCGTGGCGCCAGTTCGCCGCACGGGTCCAATCTCGATGGCCACTCCATGATTGCTGCAATGCGTTTGCCATTCGGACAGCGGAATATCGCTCAGAAAGCACAAATCCGCGCTGCCGGGGCGAGGCGTTCTCGCCTTTGGCTCGAATTCACGTCCCGACTGATGAAGATTTATCTTGTGCCTTCCAAATTTCAACGCATATCGAACAGTGTCATCGGCCGCTGTAAAGCGCTCGGTTTTCATTCCAAGAACATCGCGATAAAAGCCCATGGTTTTGTCCATGTCCGTCACCGTTAGCACAAAATGATCAATCGCCTTAATTCGCATTATCTTTACCGCATTGCTCTTGAGTTTTACCAGGCGTAGCATGACGCCATGAGTTCAGATGTTCAAACGATATCCAGCATGGTCGACCCGGACAGAGCCCGGGCCTTGCAGGCAACTCTCGGCATTCCTCCGACAATCGAGCACGGAGACGCGCTGCCGCCCTTTTTTCATCAGGTGTATTTTTGGGATCCGCAGATACCCTGCCTTCTAGGGCGCGACGGGCATCCCAAATTGGGCCGGGTTGTTCCCGACATGGGTCTCCCCCGAAGAATGTGGGCTGGTGGAAGATTGGATTTTCACGCTCCGTTTAGGGCGGGATTCAAAGCGCGCCGCGTCACACAGGTGGAAAATGCAGTCAGAAAACAGGGCCGCGGCGGTCAAATGGGTATTGTAACAATGTGCCACGAAATCTGGCAAGGCAATCGCCGGGCGATTACGGAATGGCAGGATCTGGTTTTTTTGAATGATCTGTCAAATGGGCCGCGACCGGATCCTCCCATGTCCCGATTAGACGAGGAATATTGCGAATCCCGAACTTTCGACACAACAACGCTATTTCGCTATTCAGCTCTTACATTCAATGGGCACCGGATCCACTATGATCGGGAATATGCCCGAAACATAGAGGGATACAGCGATATCATAGTGCATGGCCCCTTGCTGGCACAGCTACTGATGCTGTTGTCGCAAAGGCAAATCGGACACCTGAGAAAATTCATATTTCGGGCTACAAGCCCTCTGTTTCATACCCAATCCGCGACTTTCTGCTGGAAGTCCGACGGCAGTTCATGGGTTCGAAATCCAGATGGAATCCAGTGCATGGTAGCGTCGGCAGAGTAAATCAAGCCTGATGACGCCATTGTCTGAAAGTTAATTAAAAAAATTCAAATATTTACAGAGACCGGTTTCTGAATTCACCAATGCGCTGGAGCCAAGCAGCTGATTAAAGGGCCTGGTGCCGGTTTCCCGGTTTTCATGCGAGTTCTTTTGATTTCAGGCAATTTGGGCCCTTTTTCGTCCCAATTAGCCGGATTCCAGACAAGCGTTATCGCCGCCAGGTGCCTATGCGCTCGAAATCCGGTCGAAAAGGGAAGGTCGTGGCAAGTGGCGATGCAACCGGTCAATCGCCAATACCAAAACGCCAAACATAATATATGCGCAAAAACCTTCGCATGTCCGCGGACGCGGACATGGCAACCACCAAAGTCGTACTTCAGGCGCGCGTTGACACGCTCAACTGTGGACCGGGAATTTCCGCCAGGGGCGGGGTTTGCTTTTCCGTATTACGTTGTTAACAAAACCTGTCCTGCCACGACGGAATTCCCGGGTCGGGAAAACCGCAAAAAATGTCAAATGAGGACAATAAATTCATTCAGCATCATAATTTTACACGTTGCCACTATATTTAGGAAATGGATAACGCGCATAAAGAAATCGCAAAACTGAAACCCGGTAAAGCGTTTTGCAGGAAAAGATGAAGACACGGCAGTAGGACTTCAAGGCCACTCTTGAAGCCTTCAAAACAGACACCGAAAAGCGCGATAAAGAAAATACGCGTTGGATGCTGACGCTTTTCATCGCCGCGATCATTATCATTCCGATTTTTTCAAATTCGGTGCTCGTTGCAAACGTTCGCACGGATATCAAAGAGAGAGACCCATGAAATGACTTTTCGCCGCATAAGCCTAAAAATTCCTTGCAGAACCAGACAAGAAATCTGCGAAACTTTTAAAACCCTCACATATCATTGAATTATTTTCATAAAATTATTTGGAAATTGCCGAGCCTGACCAGACGCTGTTGTCGGCGGCATTCGAAATATCCATTCAGGAAAAAGACGCGTCCGGCCTAAATTCCTCCGGTATGGCGTCAATCCCATCAATGACGAGATCGGCCATCACCCCTGCCACACCCGTTGCCATTCCAAAGCCGATCTTGAATCCTCCATTGGCGATAAATTCCCCTTTTCGGACAGGATGATTTCCAAGCATTGGAGCGCGTGACAGGGCTCGCGGCCTTAAACCTGCCCAGCGCTCGAGAACTCTGGCATCCTTCAATGCCGGGACGACCCGAACTGCTAAATCAATTATCCTGTCCAGTTGCGCATCAGTGCCAATGGGATCTGAATACTCCCGTTCCGAAGTTGAACCAACGGCAACGGTTCCATCGTCATGGGGAACAACATGTATTGAATCGGCGAAAATTTGCGGATGCCCCGGTACGGAATATTCCAGCAGTGCGCCCTGCCCTTTCACGGCACCTCCGACGGAACGACCAGTTTCCCGTGAAAGCTCAATCAATCCCGCAACGCCTGTCGCATGAACAATTTTACCGCGAGGCGATCCTCGCCGCATTATTCTGCCGCCTTTTAATCTTATGGCCTTTGACAACGATTCCAGTGCCTTGCGAGGATTAATTCGAGCCGAAAGAGTGTCTGAAACCGCATATCCAGTTGTCGCGATCGGAGCAAAATCGTTCCGTTGCGGGCAGTCAACCACATCCCAGGATGCAAGTCCTTCCCAAAGGGTTTCAGAAGTTTCGGCACGCTTCCTTGCTCGTTCAAGCGCGGCAAGATCGTTAATCGGCTGCAGTCGGCCATGGCGCCCATAGCCCGATGAAATGCCGGACACCGCATCCACATCGGACCAGAAGTCTTTCGCCAGCAAAAGACTGTTGAATTGAAAGGCTTTTTTCTTATTCCAGTTTTCCGGAACATGCGGAACCATTGCCCCCAGAACTCCGCCGGAGGCTCCCGCGCCCGGTCCATGAGGATCTATAACCGTAACTTCGGCGCCTTTTCCAAGACATGCCCATGCAATTGAAAGGCCGAATATACCGGCACCGAAAACAGTTACCTCTGACATTTTCGACCCAAGACGCATCATCCTTCTTGCCGTGTTTCATAATGACAAATATTTAGGATGTGAACCTACTACCGGGACATGGTTGCATATGCAAAACCCCAAGGCTGAAATTGAATGGAGAGATGGAAATGTTCCCATCTCGATTAAATTCGACGATCCCTATTACAGTCTTGAAAACGGTTTGGCCGAAGCGAGACATGTTTTTATTGGAGGAAACCACCTTCCCGGGAGATTCCGCGATGGCTTTCATGTGGCCGAACTTGGATTTGGCACGGGATTGAATCTACTTGCCATTCTCGACTCCTGGCGGCGGAACAATGCAAAAGGCAAACTCAAATTCACAAGTTTCGAGGCTTTCCCCATGGCGGTTTCGGATATGATCAGATCCCAGGCCGCATTTCCGGAACTTGATGCCGTCGCGTCTGCTCTTGCCTCCCACTGGAAGCAAGGTGCCCGTCGGATAATTCTGGATGATCTGGATTTTACGCTGATAATCGGCGATGCCCGTCAAACGCTCCCCAATTGGTGCGGCATGGCGGATGCATGGCTGCTTGATGGATTTTCACCCGCCAAGAATCCCGAACTCTGGGAGGAGTCGCTACTCGCGCAGGTGTTTGCCAAAACCCGGCCATCGGGAACCGCCGCATCATACACGGCCGCCGGATTTGTGCGGCGAAGACTCGAGTCGTCGGGTTTTTCAGTGTTTCGCATTCCCGGCCATGGCCGGAAGCGGCACATGACCCGCGCGATCAAGGCATTCCGATGACCCTGCAGAACAGCCGTCTTGGCATTGCGATGATGGTGATTACCTCAATCATATTTGCGGCACAGGACGGAATCTCGCGACATCTGGCAAGCGAGTATAATGTCTATATGGTTGTCATGATACGCTATTGGTTTTTTGCCATTTTCGTAATTGCCATGGCGGCGCGAACGCAAGGTGGATTGCATAATGCCGCCTCAACGCGGCAACCCGCACTCCAGTTCTTTCGCGGCTTTCTCCTTGCGGTCGAGATATGCATAATGGTCTATGCATTTACCGTATTGGGACTTGTGGAGTCCCATGCGGTGTTTGCCTGCTATCCGCTTCTGGTCGCGGCACTGTCGGGTCCGGTTCTCGGCGAAAAGGTTGGATGGCGAAGATGGGTCGCCATCTTCGTTGGTTTCCTGGGGGTGCTTTTCATCCTGAAGCCCGGTCTTGCCGTTTTTAATCCAAAGGCCGCAATCGCTTTGTTGTCTGCGCTTATGTTTGCTCTTTATGCGCTGCTTACACGTTATGCGGCTCGAAAGGATACCGCCGCAACGTCATTTTTCTGGACTGGAGTGGTGGGGGCAATTGTCATGACCCTGGTCGGCATATGGTTTTGGGAGCCAATGACCAATCCGGACAAGGCGTGGATGGCAATGCTGTGCATTACGGGCGCACTTGGACATTTCACGTTGATAAGGTGTTATGAACTCGCCGAAGCGAGTGCGGTTCAGCCATTTGCATACCTTCAGATTGTATTTGCAAGCGCCATTGGCATAACGGTCTTTTCGGAAACCGTCCACCTTAATGTCGCCATAGGCGCCGTCCTGATTGTCGCGGCGGGAATTTTTGCAATCTTGCGACAAAAGGCCATAAGACCGGAGCGAAAATGAACGATCAAATGGCATGTTTCTTTAAGCGTGAAATGCGACAAATTGAATTATCGCGAAACCTTGAAGGTTTTGCCCGCAAGCTCATCTGTGAATGAAACCGCGCCATGTTGAGTTCCCAGTCTCATTCGGTAGTTGACCACGCTTTCGGCAACCCGCATGACATAGTTGCGCGTTTCCCCATATGGAATATGCTCGATCCAATCAACAATGTCGTTGCTTCCATCCCGAGGATCGCCAAGAATTTCAAGCCATTGCCCGGTTTTTTTTGGACCGGCATTGTATGCGGTAGAGATCAATACAAGGTTGCCATCGAATCTTTCGGCCATTTTCGAAAGATATCCCGAGCCAAGCAACGCATTATAGCGCCAGTCTTCAAGAAGGCGCGATTTGTCGTATTCAATTTTCAGGTGTTTTGCCATGTCCTTCGCTGTCCCGGGAAGCAGTTGCATCAGTCCCATTGCTCCAGCTCCACTGATCGCGACAGGATTAAATTCGCTTTCCCGTCTGGCAACCGACAATGCCAATTCATCTGGAACAAGCAGCTTTTCGTTTTGAAGCGGATGCAAGGGGAAGTATGCATCTGGAACAACCACGCCGCGTTTGGCCGTTTCCTTGGCCAATCTAACCTGAAGATGCGGAGTGCCAATCTCTGACATCGCATCTGCCAGCTGAATTAGAGATTCCTGATCAAGAGACTCCGACAAGTGCATGATGAACTGACTTGCAAGATGAGGCCTTCCAGACGCAAGGGCGAGGACGGACGCTTCAAACACGTCACCTCGCGCAAATTCCGTCTCTCTCCAATGACTGCGGGCTTTAGATGCGGCCAATGCCGATTTGAAATCCAGATTCGCCTTTTCCGCGGAGAGCAAACCATAAAACGACGAGACATGCGACGCGCCGCGTTTATAGGAAAGAAGTGCGGCCTCCTTGTTGTTGCGATATTCATATGTCCGGCCAATCCAGTATTCCGCGCGACCAAGCGATATCGGTGTCCTTACCGATTTCCTTAATTTTCTGAAATGCTTCATTGCCTTGTTTGGCGACTTTAAATATCGAAGCGACAAATATCCGGACAGCCATTCCAGGTCCGCAAAATGCCCGCCATCCCTTAATTTGTGAACAGATGCGAGGTCATAGGCAATGCGGTGGTTTTTGTCGCGCATTTCCATACGCGTCAGTTCTCTCCTCCAGCGCGCCCATCTTTCCGGTTCGCCCAGGCCGCCCTGGATTCGGCTTTGGGCCAAAACAATCTTTATTGCCTGATTTCTCTCGCCATTTCTTATATGCCTTCTGTATAGAGCGTAAGCGACATGGGGATCTTTCATGGCCGCTTTTGGCAATGAACTCGTAAATGCGTCCGCATTTTTTGAATTTCGTTCAATCAGAATTCTCGCCCTGGCGATATCGCGCTTTTTCCCATTTACAAGCGGCAGCATTTTTTCCAGATCCTGAAACCCCCGCCATAGACCGTTATCCAGTCGCGTTTTGTGATGCGGTTTCAATTCCTTTTCCCAGGCACTGATAAACCTTTCATGCTCCTCGATGCTCAGGTCAAGGTTTTTCCAGGCTGTAGCCGCAACCTGCCTGGCTTCATTTTGACGCCCGGCCATCTTCAGCGCCTGCGCAAGGCTAAGCGCTCCTGATCCGGTTTGAGGTGTGTAATCCTCATAGAAATCAAGCACATCTTCATTGTCCGCATTGGCGATTGCCTCTTCGGACATTCTTCGCAAACGCGAGAGTCCCGGCCAGTGGCCGTATTCGGACAAAAACTCCAGAATGTCTCCGGGATCGCCAAGCCCCATCCGCAGGCGATGCCATTCAATCAGCGCCGCCGCGACCTTGCCATCCCGTCTTGCAATTGAATCGGCCCATTCCCAGTTGTCATCCTCCATTGCCTCAAACGCGCTGGCAAGAGGCCTTGGCGCCACTGCGGCCGCATCACCTGCAGCTGTAGTGGCGGCAAGCATAAGCACATTCACTGAAACGCTTGTAAAAGCCAATATGCTTTTCAGTTTGCTCTTCATATTCCAATACCCCAGTCTGCAGATCTGTTAAGGCTCAAATCGCGAATGCCCAATCCAGTTGTTTGCAGCAATTGCCATGAAATCTTCCTCAATCCAAAACACGCGGTCGCCGCCGACGATTTCAGACGAAAACCCGGGAGCAGACATTGACGGGATTTGGCTTCCACAAGATGCCAATCAAATTCTGAAATGAAGATATTTGCTGTTTTGGATGCCATATCATTTCAATTGTCTTTTATTTCGCGATTTTACATAAAATGAAGAAGTGGTTTTAACAACATATTTTTCATGGAAATTTTTAAACCACTCCCCGGATATTCAATGTGCACTATACAGCATCCCGTGAAGAGCATGTCAACTTGCGGTTATTCAACATTTTTGTTTCTTGAAAACGGTATAGATCCGAACAAACCGTCAATTCCCGCCCTGATTAAAATGGACAAGCCCGGATAATTCCCATGAATTGGTGGCGGTGCCATCAAATCCGTTTTCAATGATTCGAATGGGTTTGGAGTCATTAACATGCATAAACCAGTCCGCATCAATTTTTGAATATTGATGGGTACGGCATTGCAAAAAACGCGGGCCGGAAATATTGGGGAATAAATCCGGCCATTCCGGGAATGGCCATTGCCTTTGTACCGGGCTTGCAGGCAGTTTGGCGGATTTACTATAAGGCGTGGCACGCAGCGAATTATGGCAGTTTTCCGCGTATCCCACATCGACTAAGGAGACAACAGATGTTTAAAGGCTCTTTTCCCGCTCTTGTAACACCATTAAGGAACGGCAACCTGGATTTGGCCGCACTCCGAAACATTGTGGAATGGCATCTTTCCGAAGGCAGTCACGGTCTCGTTCCGGTAGGCACTACCGGAGAAAGCCCAACACTCTCCCACGAGGAACATGAAACCGTGGTAGAAGAAGTTGTTAAAGCCGCCGCCGGTCGATTTCCGGTAATTGCAGGTGCCGGAAGCAACAACACTTCCGAAGCAATCAGATTTATCAAACATGCCGAAAAGGTGGGGGCTGACGCCGCCCTCGTCGTAACGCCGTATTACAACAAGCCCACGCGGCGAGGGTTGATAGATCATTTCACAACCCTTCATGACTGCTGCGGACTTCCAATAATCATTTACAACATACCAGGCCGCTCGGTGGTTGACATGATGCCGGACACCATGGGTGAACTGGCCAAACTTCCCCGAATCATCGGTGTAAAGGACGCGACCGGAGACCTTGCCCGCGTAAGCCTGCAGCGCATGACTTGCGGACCGGACTTTTGTCAAATATCCGGTGAAGACGCCACGGCTCACGGCTTCAATGCGCAAGGCGGTCAAGGCGTGATTACAGTAACCGGAAATGTTGCGCCAAAAATGGTGGCGGCGGTTCAGAATGCCACATTGGCGGGCGACTATTCAAAGGCGCTTGAAATTCAGGACAGGCTCATGCCACTGCACAAGGCCATCTTTACCGAGCCGGGACTGGCCGGAGCGAAATACGCAATGTCGCAACTTCAACTATGCAGTCCTGAAGTCAGATTGCCCATAACTGAGCTTGCGGATTCCACAAAGGCGCGAATTGACGACGCTTTGCAGTCTGCCGGACTTGCGAACTAAGAAACATCACTCTTCCACGCATCAGGAAGCCTCTTCCAGCTTGTCCTGGGTTTTTGCGTCAAAATCCCCCGCATCATGACGTTCATGCAATTGCTCCGAAGGATCGCCGGACATCCTGTTGACCATTCGGCCGCGCTGCACAGCAGGACGCGCGAGTATTTTTTCCGCCCAGGCAACCACGTTGCCATATTCATGAACGGAAAGGAACCTTCCCGCATCGCCATATTGCCGTCCAAGAGCAAGATTTCCGTACCATGGCCAGATGGCGATATCCGCAATTGAATATTCATCGCCGCCTATATACGGCCGATCAGCCAGTTGCCGGTCCAAAACGTCAAGCTGCCTCTTGGTCTCCATCGCAAATCGGTCAATCGGATATTTCCATTTCTCCGGCGCATAGCTGTAAAAATGACCGAACCCGCCACCCAGATAAGGCGCGCTTCCCATTTGCCACATTAGCCAGCTCAACGTCTCGGTGCGTTCGGAACCCGAGGATGGCAAAAACATCCCAAATTTCTCGGCAAGATGGATTAGGATCGAGCCGCTTTCAAAAACGCGAACGGGTTTTCCGCCTGAACAGTCCAGCATTGCGGGTATCTTTGAATTCGGATTGATTTCCACAAACCCGCTTCCAAACTGATCACCGTCGCCAATGCGTATCAGCCATGCATCATATTCGGCGTCTTGCCCCGCGGCCAGAAGTTCCTCAAACATTATCGTAACCTTTACGCCATTCGGAGTTGCCAGCGAGTACAGCTGAAAAGGGTGCCTTCCCCGAGGAAGCTCCCTTGCATGGGTTGCTCCGGCAACGGGTCTGTTTGTGGAGGCGAAGGCTCCGCCGTTTTCTTCTTCCCAGGTCCAGACTTCAGGCGGAGTGTAGGCTTGATCTTCCATAAGTTCCCTTTCTCATGTTTTCATGCGGCAAGTTTTCGAAACTCCGCGGACATGGATTGATTTAACAGTTTGGGCCGCAGGGGACATGCAGCCGCGCCAAAGGTAAACGGATCTTCAATTTAATGCGGTCGGCCGCCGGATTTACCCTTCATTTCAGTAAATCACAACACTGCGAATCGATTCTCCCGAGTGCATGAGATCAAATCCCTCATTTATCTGCTCAAGCGGCATTGTGTGAGTGATCATTGGATCGATTTCAATCTTGTCCTGCATATACCAGTCCACAATCTTTGGCACATCCGTTCTTCCGCGCGCGCCCCCGAATGCGGTGCCGCGCCAAACCCGGCCTGTAACCAGCTGAAATGGACGCGTTGATATTTCAGCGCCCGCCGGGGCAACGCCAATGACAATGCTCTCGCCCCACCCCTTGTGGGCGCATTCAAGCGCGTCGCGCATTACCTGCACATTGCCGGTTGCATCAAAGGAATAATCCGCGCCTCCTCCGGTAAGGTCCACGAGATGATCCACAATGCTGCCATCCACATCCTTCGGATTGACAAAATCGGTCATGCCAAATCTTGCCGCCATTTCGGCCTTTCCCGGATTTAGGTCCACTCCGACTATCTGGTCCGCCCCCGCCAGTCTCAGCCCCTGAATTACATTCAGACCTATGCCTCCGAGTCCAAAAACGACCGCCCGTGATCCGACTTCAACCTTTGCCGTATTCATAACGGCGCCAATGCCCGTGGTTACACCGCATCCGATATAGCATATTTTATCAAATGGCGCGTCCTTGCGCACTTTGGCCAGCGCGATTTCAGGCAATACGGTATGGTTCGAGAAAGTCGAGCATCCCATGTAATGAAGCAGCCTTGTTCCATCGAGCATGGAAAAGCGTGAAGTGCCATCCGGCATGACGCCCTGGCCCTGCGTCGCGCGAATCGCCTGACAAAGGTTGGTTTTTGGATTCAGGCAATAATTGCATTCCCTGCATTCGGGAGTATAAAGAGGTATGACATGATCGCCTTCCTTGACAGATGTCACTCCCGGACCCGTTTCGAGCACAACGCCGGCGCCCTCATGACCAAGTATTGCGGGAAACGCGCCTTCGGGATCGGCGCCCGACAATGTGAAATCGTCCGTGTGACAAAGACCTGTCGCCTTTATCTCGACAAGTACTTCGCCCTCTTTTGGGCCATCGAGGTTTACTTCCATAATCTCCATAGGCTTTCCAGCCTCAAGTGCCACTGCGGCTTTGGTGCGCATCTTGCTATCCTCCCGTTGTTTTGCCGCCAAAAATTGCAGAACTGGGCGGACCAGCCGTATCTCCACCACCATAATGAATTATTTTTGGGTCTTGGCAATGCTCCAGTTTCTCAAAAATAAAAATAACCGGCAAATGAACCATGTTCCATAGGTTTTCAAACGTCTCCACCTCATGGCTTTGACGGAAATTTCACATGAAGTCGGGACATTGGAATTTATTCAAAGGCCGGCGTTGAATTTCATCGCGGAAAACACAATCTCTCAATAAAGATGGTATCTCCCCTTGGCCAATGTTTATATTCTATGCGGAAACAGCGGCATATGGTTTGTGTGCCGGTTTATCGAAATTAATGGGAATGACCTGGTAAATTTTCAAGGAGTGAATCTGGTGGGCATTACAAAAGAACGGGCTCTTGAAGCGCTTCGGGGAATAAAGGATCCGGCGACGGGCGACGATATCGTCTCGGCCGGAATTGTTCGTGGAATGAATGTCGATAGCGGCATAGTGCGATTTGTGCTGGAAATCAATCCCGCCATGGCTAAAGAATATGAGCCCGTTCGCGTTAACGCCGAGTTTGCATTAAATGGCGTTTCAGGAGTGAAGGAGGTTCACGCGGTCCTTACCGCGCATGAAACCAAGGCCCCGCCCGACCTTGGCAAAAGCCCCAAGCCCTCGTCCAGGCAACCTGAAAAAATACCCGGAGTGGCTCGCGTTCTCGCACTTGCCTCCGGCAAGGGAGGTGTCGGCAAATCAACAGTGTCCGCCAATCTTGCCTGCGCCCTGGTCGCCGAGGGCCGACGCGTCGGACTTCTCGACGCGGATGTATATGGGCCTTCACAGCAGCGCATGCTTGGAGTTTCCGAGCGGCCATCAAGTCCGGACGGCAAGGCCATTATTCCCGTGCGAAATCATGGCGTTACCATGATGTCGATTGGATTGATGATAGAGGAAGGCCGGGCAGTGATCTGGCGAGGCCCAATGCTCATGCAGGCTTTGCAGCAGATGCTGCGTCAGGTGCAATGGGGATCACTTGACTGCCTGATCGTCGATCTCCCGCCTGGCACTGGCGATGTGCAGATGACTCTGGCGCAAAGAACCGTCGTTGACGGAGCCATCATCGTTTCAACACCCCAGGATGTGGCGCTTATTGACGCCCGCAAAGGGGTGGACATGTTTAAAAAACTCAATGTTCCCGTTCTTGGCATGATCGAAAACATGTCAACGCATATCTGTTCAAATTGCGGACATGAAGAGCATATATTCGGACATGGAGGAGTCGCGGAAGAAGCCGAAAAACTTGGAGTGCCGCTTCTTGCAGAGGTACCATTGCATCTTGACATTCGAATTGCGGCTGATCACGGCACACCTCTTGTTGCAGCCAGCCCGCACTCCGCGCATGCTCGGGTTTTTCGCGATGTCGCAAAAAAATTGATGGTAAACGGCCATGCATAAGCCTGATTAAGCGCTTTACATTCGAAAAACCGCTCCAGGGTTCATAATTCCCGCGGGATCGAGAGCCGTTTTTATCGCCCGCATTGCGGACAGACCCGAAGGATCGGCATACCGTTCCAAATCCCCGATCTTGAGACGCCCCACCCCGTGTTCCGCTCCCACAGACCCGCCAAAGCCATGCACCAGATCATGAATGCATTGCGTTATTACACCGCGTTCGCCAAGATAGCGGTTTCGGTTTTCTCCCTTGGGCGGAAATATGTTAAAATGGAGATTTCCGTCACCCAAATGACCAAAACAGTTTATTCGATAGGTTCCGAGGGCCGCCATGGCAACATCACTGCTTTCGATAAATTCCGCAATGCTCCCTAGCGGAACAGAAATGTCGTGCGAGCAAATGGCGCCAATTCGCCGGTTGGCTTCGGGTATAATTTCACGAATGGCCCAAAATTCCCGACGTTGCGCCTCCGAATGCGAGACCAGGCCGTCATAGCAGAAACCCCTTGCATGTGAATCGAGATACAGTTTCTCAAACGATTCCGCGGGATCAATGCCCTTCGCCAGCCCAACGTCGACAAGCACAAACCAATCGGGCGGATCGGCAAAAGGCCGTTTCATTTCCGGGAAGGCTTCTGCAATGAACTCCAGAGACGTGGATTTCATCAGTTCAAATGCGTTCACCCCATCGCAAAATTGATCCGATGCCAGCGATAGAATGTCGAGCGCACAGGCGGGATTTCGAACAGCAAGCAAGGCGGTGGCGGAATTCGCGGGAATTGGCGACAATTTCAGTGCCGCGGATGTTATTACGCCAAGAGTGCCCTCTGATCCAATAAGCAGATTGCGCAGATCATAACCCATGTTGTCCTTTCTAAGGCGTTTCATGCCATTCCAGATGGATCCGTCAGGCAATACCGCCTCCAGGCCCAGGCACAATTCCCGAGCGTTTCCATAACGCAGGACATTTACGCCACCCGCATTTGTGGCCAGTATTCCGCCAATTCTGGCACTGCCCCGCGCGGCGATGGAAAGTGGAAACAGTTTGCCGACGCTGGCGGCCGCCGATTGAACATCCGCCAATATTGCACCGGCTTCAACCTCAATCACATTGTCTGCCGGATAAACACCGCGAATTTTGCGCAATCTCTCCAAACTGAGAATCACGGGGACCGGTCCATCAGGCATGATCTGGCCACCCACCAGGCCCGTCCCTCCACCATAGGGGATAATTGGCACACGATATTCGATCGCCGCCTTTACGATCAGGGAGACGTCGCCCACAGATCCCGGCGCCACCACCAAACCGGCCCTGCCCGTCACTTGACCTCTCGGTTCTTCAAGATAGGATGCGGTGATTTCTCGAAAAGATTCTTTCGGGAGACATTTTCGCAAACGGGCAATGAAATCATCGCCTGCCGAGTTCAGTTTCATGTAACCAGCCCAACCCGCATTTTTCCCGACCCTGTCCTTTATTGAAACGGCGTGTGGGGCGCTTCTCGCAGCTGTTCCGCATATTCGATGTAGGTGGCAATGTTGTCGCTCATCATTTTGAATTTCCCGTCATCCAATTTCGCTATTGGCCTGGCGGGTCTCCCAGCCCAAACCTGTTCGGCGGACAGTCTTTGACCCTCCATTGTTTCAGACCCCGCCGCCAAAAGCACGTCCCCTTCAATTATTGTGCCGGATGCAACTCGCGAACCGATTCCCACCAGGCAGCCGGATTCAATGTGACAATCGTCCATGATCACGTTGTGCCCAACCGTAACGTTGTCCTCTATGATGATGTTCCCAGCCTTGCATGCAAGCAAGCTGTTGTCTTGAACATTTGTACCGTCCCCGATTTTAATCGCGTATTTGCCGGCATCCAGCATGCAACTGTAAAAAATTCCAGCTTTGCCGCCAATTTGGATGTCCCCTTTCAAGCTCGCGGTAGGTGCGACAAAACTATCGGCGGGCACCTGACAGCCGCTGATTATATCAGGGGACGGCAACGCTTTTTCTCTGCGAATTCTCCCATGTAGAGTTTTCAGATACTCGCTTGATATTTTTGAAACAGGCCTGGCCGGATTTCCCTCGTATAACCATCCCCCTTCCAGCCGGCTTCTTGGAAACACAGTGGAATTTGCTCCAATGACAGCTCCGGGGCCAATGCCGGAACCATCAAGTATGACGGCTCCGCAATCCACAACGCATCCATCACCTACAGTGCACGCGTGGATCACTGCACTGGAACCAATTGTAACGTTGTTTCCGACAATTGCGGGGATAAGTTCGTGGGCAATATGAACGGTTGAACAATTTCCAATGAAAACATTGTCCCCTATATTCACTTTATGTCCGTCGGCGCGAATGACGGCAAGTGTTCCGAGGCTCGCATTGCTTCCTATTTCGGCGCGACCCAGGATGGCCGCACCCTCGCCAATTGATATCCCCTCACCCGGAAATTTGGGCGAGATGCCATTATAATCCGCCATAACGGCCGCTGTTCGCTTTTTCATATTCTCCATTCCCTATCGATTGCAGCCGCCAGACTCGGAGAAAAAACGTTCCTCGATTGCATCAAACCGGCAATCACCATGCCCCGAGATCAGCGCTGCCGTATTAATCGGATCGCATTTTCGATGCTTAGTCATCATTGAGACAAATGCAACGACCTATTGCGGCAGACAAGCGAATTTGCCATTTTAGGCCGGGCCTTTGCTTTTCCTGTTGTTGAACAAAACGACACGGTATAATTCTGCATTTCTGCCATGCCCATCAAGTTAAATTTCGACATATGAGCAAATCAGGCCACCAACCGCGCGCGGGCGGATTGAAATCCGAACAGGCTGTAATCGGCATGGTGTCGCTTGGCTGCCCCAAGGCGCTAGTGGATAGCGAGCGGATACTCACGCGCCTCAGAGCGGAGGGGTATGGAATTTCTCCAGATTACGCCGGCGCCGACGCAGTCATCGTTAACACGTGCGGATTTCTCGATACCGCCAAGGCTGAAAGCCTGCAGGCAATTGGAGAGGCCCTGCGGGAAAACGGCAAGGTAATCGTAACGGGATGCCTTGGCGCAAATCCCGAATATATAACCGGAAGACATCCAAAAGTGCTTGCCGTAACCGGCCCCCATCAATATGAACAGGTTCTTGATGCCGTTCACATGGCGGTTCCGCCAATACCCGATCCATTTATCCAGCTGATGCCCTCCACCGGTGTAAAGCTGACGCCAAGGCATTATGCATATTTGAAGATTTCCGAAGGCTGCAATCACAAGTGCCGATTTTGCATAATCCCCGACATGCGCGGCAGGCTGTTATCCCGACCGGGTCACGCGATAATGCGAGAGGCCGAAAAGCTCGTTGAAAGCGGCGTTAGGGAAATTCTTGTTATTTCACAGGATACAGGCGCTTACGGACTGGACAGAAAACACGACCACGGCATCTGGAAAGGCGAAAACCTGCGAAGCCACATTGTGGACCTCGCTCGCGCACTGGGAGAAGTCGGCGCATGGATTCGGCTTCACTATGTCTACCCCTACCCGCATGTTCGAGATCTGGTTTCAATCATGGCGGACTCAAAAAGCGGACTGCTGCCCTATCTTGACATTCCGTTTCAACACGCCCACCCGGAAACGCTAAGGCGAATGGCCCGTCCGGCGGCCGGAACCAAAGCTCTTGACGAAATTTCAAAATGGCGGAGAACATGTCCGAACCTTGCAATACGGTCAACCTTTATTGTTGGCTATCCGGGTGAGACCGAAGAGGAGTTTGAAACGCTTCTTGACTGGCTTCAAGATGCGCAGCTTGATCGAATCGGATGTTTTAAATACGAAAATGTGGAAGGCGCCCGGGCAAACGCCATGCCCAATCATGTTCCGGAAGAGGTCAAGCGGGAACGCCGGGAAAGATTTATGCAAAAGGCGCAAGCGATATCGGCGGGCAAACTGGCAAAAAAAGTGGGAACCGTTCAGGAAGTCATTGTTGATGAGATTGACGGGGATGGAATTGCAACATGCCGAACAAAGGCCGATGCGCCCGAAATCGACGGCTGCCTGTTTATTGACTCCAACACAGATGATCTGAAACCCGGTGACATTCTGCAGGTTAAAATCGATGAGGCAAACGAATATGATCTTTGGGGGCAAAGACTTGACGCGTCGTGCGGCGCGCCTTTTACAGACATTCCCGCAAGCCGGTGACGCTGGTTCACGCTCTAAATATCTGAGAGCAAGTCTAAAGACCGGAATGCGCGCGCCTCACCGCGGCTATTCTTTCAGCATTGGGTGGATGCGTTCCAAGGAACCTGTCACCCGGATCCGGTATGCGGTTGAAAAATTCCGCGCCCCTGAGCGGGTCGTAACCCGAAAGGTGGGTTATTACCGCACCCATTGAGTCTGCCTCAAGCTCGTGTTCCTTGGAATAAATGCGTCCGCCAACCGACGCTCCGAGATCAAAATACGAATCGGGTGCCCCGGCTCCGGTTGCGGCCGCAATACCACCTATGAGAATGCCTCCAACGACTGCACTGGCCTGCTGTTTTGGTATATGCTGCGCGATATGATGCGCAGCTTCATGACTCATGATAAAGGCGAGTTCATCCCGATTTACATCGGCAAGCAGCGAAACGGTAAATGCCAAAATCGGCCGTCCGCTTCGGTCGAGTGTCTGAAATGCATTCGGTGGCTGCCCGGATCGATCATCCACAACAATCAGGAAATCGCAATTGGCACGGGGCAACTGTTCAGCGCAATAGCGTTCGGCAACAGGTTCGACATCCTTAACAACCTGCTTGAACTGCCTTACATTCTCATCAGTCAGATAAACCGGCTTTCTGGCGGATGAGGAATTCTGGGCAGTTTCCACGCAACCGGATAGCATCAGTGCAACAAGAAGAGCATACAAGCGCATATTGCAATCCCGACAATCAAGATTCCCATGTTGATATATATACCGATCTGCAATCCCTTCAAATGATTTTCAGTGCGATTTTGGATTTTATGGCCAATGAACAAGTCGACCTCGGAGACCACTTAACTGAAAACTGCTGGTGCCGGGGAGAAAAAGACATCAAGGCAGCGAGATTTGCTTTAAAGCCGAAACGCGCCCCTTATTCAGTTTGCCAACGGCGATTGCAGTTCCGGCATTTGATTGACGCAATGCGCTCCAAGACCACCAGAGATATAGGTCTTTTGCTATTGACCCGAAAAACATGTTATTCATTAACCCCGGAGAGAAAATCAATTAGAGTGTTTCATGTCACAGCCCAACCCAAAAGCTCTCGAGTTTTTGCTGACCCGTCGTTCCCGTCCCGCAAAAACACTCGCGCCGCCTGTTCCTGACAGAGACGCGCTTTTACCAATATTGACTGCCGCCGCGCGAAGCCCCGACCATGGCAAGCTTGAACCATGGAGATTCATTGTACTGGAAAGAAAAGCGCTGTTGCGTTTGTCGGAACTTGTGGAAACATCCGGAAAAAGACTTGATCGGGATCAAAATGACATTGCCAAGGCAAAATTGGCGTTTTCCTCAAGCCATCTTGCCGTTGCCGTTATCGAAAGTCCAAAAACATCAGACAAGATTCCGGCCATTGAACAAACATATTCCGCCGGGGCGGTTTGCCTTGCCCTGCTGAATGCATCGCTTGCTTCCGGTTGGGGAGCAAACTGGATTACGGGTTGGCCTGCGCATGATCGTGAATTCGTGGAAACCGGCCTCGGACTTTCCAGCGTCGAGCGCGTATCTGGCATTGTTCACATAGGAACTGAAACGGCCTGCCCACAGGATAGACCCAGGCCTGAAATAGAATCGATTACCGAATGGATGTCACGGTAATTGAAAATAAAGCGCCCGGCCAAACGGATTCCAGAAAACCCGCAAACGTGACTTAAAAATTTACCGCATCTGATGAGTCGAAACTTTATGACGATGCCGAAAGCTGCCATGGTCTTTTTTATAAACATTCATGCGGAATTTTGACAGTCACGTCAATCTGGAAGCATGCATGATTCAAGCATTGGCGAACTTGAAACAGTCGGAAATCCGTTTTGCAAATGAGCATGTCTGCCATTCAATGCTCTGCGTTATTTTATGGATCAAGGCACAGATCCGGGACGATCTCCCCGGAAAGGATGCTTAACGACGACACTGCGGGAAATTTAAGGCCGTTTCCATAAACATTTGGCATTTTAGTCGTCATAGTAAAAGCGAAATACGCATGTGCTTTCCGAAGAGCGGCATGCGAGACGAGGATTTCAAAGAGCGGGACCCTCGCGCATCCTTTTCTGCTCACGAGGAGTTGGGGTGTGATTGAATATATATGCATTTATGCACGCATCAAGACCTCCCAGTTCCTCTATCCTTTTTTTCTGATCCGAAAACGCAAGCCGGTTCACCTCTGACGGATCGCATATGGCATTAAGCCTTTTGGCTCCCTCCGCAAGTGCCGCCATGACTTCGGAATCCGTTTCGGCATTCTCGACAAGATCAAACTGTTCATGCGGATCGATTTCAAGATTAAACAGTTGCGGTTTGAAGTTATGATAATAAACCAGTTTCCAGTTTCGCCATCTAATCATAAAAGTCCCGGTGGTCGAACCGCCATCATGATATTCGCTCAAAACCGTGCGATCGATTTCATCTGGTTCAGCAGAAATTTTAAGCAGGGATTTACCAGGAAATCCGGCATTTTCAGGCAAGCCAAAATTATCCAGTGCGGTAGCCGCCAAGTCCAGAAGACTCGCTCCAGTTGCCACTCTGCGTCCCGCGTCCACTCCCGGACCCGCCATTATCATTGGAATCCCGGAGGAAGCTTCATACATCACCTGCTTGGTCCACATTCCATGGTCTCCAAGCATGTCACCATGATCTGACGTATAAATCACAAGAGTGTTGTCAGCCTGTCCCGAAGTTTCAAGTGCAGCGAGCACTCTTCCCAGGCAGTCATCCATAAAGCTGGTCAACCCGTAATATGCCGCCTTTGCCTCGCGCACTCTTTGCGGGTCAAAATACTGATCATAATCAAATAAATTAACAATATGGCGAATTTCGGGGTGATTCGGACGTTTCCCGGTTTCATATGCAACGGGTGGATCCATGTCGTCCGGGTCATATAGACCATACCATTTTTCCGGCGCCGTGAGAGGATAATGCGGACTTACAAGAGACACAAACGCGGCCCATGGCCTTTGCTTTCTTTTTCCATCATGCAGCCACTTTTCCGCGACCTCGGTTATTTCAAGATCATAATCCGTGTAGGCGCTGGCCCCGCTTCCAACATCGCGCGCAAGTTCGGCCGCGCTTTCGAACAGCGGAGGATTTTCGCGCAGAAGTCCGGCCGCCCATCCAACGCCTCCAACAACATGCATTGGAAGCAGTTCCTCGGAAAAACCGTTATCGTCTTCACTGGAGCGGAAGTGCAATTTTCCAATTGACGCAACATCAATTCCCTTGTCGCGCAACTCGTGCATCCAGCTTCTTCGCCTACCGTCATAAGGCGTTGCGCTGTCCCAATATCTTATGTTGTGAACATAATCTCCGCATGCCGCGGCTGCCCGAGCGGGCACACACATGGGACAGGGTGTATAGGAGTTCTCAAATACCGAACCTCGCAATGCCAGAGCGTCTAGATTGGGCGTCTGAACAATGGGATGCCCCATGCAGCCCATGGCGTCTCGGCGATGTTCATCTGACATCACGACAAGAAGGTTTGAAAATTTTTCAGACATTTAAGTCCTTCTTTTGAAAAATGAAACCGAGTATGAAACTGCGCGACAGACGCCAGATTTAAAATCTTCGCGAATCCCACCGGCAAGGTCGGGCTTCACCAGCGGCAGATAAAACAGGTACGAAGCGCACTGTCTGCATTACACGCATTATCAAACCGCATTAAAGCCACCAAAGCACAAGCGCGGTTTTTTTCAACCATTGAAACGCAGTTATTTTGAATTTTGATTCAACTATGAAGCCTACATTAAAGATAATGCCGAAATTCCCGTACAAGAAGCACTATATGCGGCAATATCGGCTTGGACTTCATTTTGCAAGCAAACGTCGGATGAGAAGCGCCCAATTCAATATCGCCCAAATATCTTCAATTTGACAAACCATATGTCTGCCAAAAATGAAATACGGTAATTTTCAAATATTAAAGCATGTGACTTTTACATGTTGATGATGATGCGAATCGCAATGATCAACTCGTAAATTCAAAGGCTAGTTATGTATCATATAATCTTCTGGATTGCCTTTTATCCATGACGGGCGACGGCCGAC
>JAPOTF010000178.1 GCA_026709325.1 Roseovarius sp. | reverse complement strand
ACTTGATTGCATTTTCCCTGCGAACCGGTTTTGCCGTTTGCGTGATTTGCAATTGCTGCAATGGTCAGCCTGCTGCGGAGGCTTCTTTAATGCTGCAAATGTTGTTTTGCAAAGCGGCATTAAATTCATCGTTCGTCTGGTTTGCATTTAACCCTTCGGTCAACGCCCGTGAAAATGAAGCTATCATGCCAAAATTCTTTGCCAATCTCTCATTTGCCTCACTTATTGAATAGCCACCGGAGAGGGCAAGAACGCGAAGGCAGCCCGGGTGATCAATAAGAGGCTTGTAAAGGTTCGGTTTTTCGGGAATTGTTAGCTTAAATATTACTTTTTGATCTTCAGTTAACGCGAAAAGACATTTTTGAATTTCTTCAAGCAGGATTGCCTCAGCATCGGATTTATCTGGTATGGATATGGATACTTCCGGTTCAATTATTGGAACTAGTCCTGCAGCGCTGATCATGGCTGCCAGGTCAAACTGCTGCGACACGACTGAGGCTATGCCGGATTTACTTGCCGCATTTATGACTGACCGCATTTTGGTTCCAAAAATGCCTAGACTGACCGCTCGCGAGAGCAATTTTTGAATGCCGGGAATTGGCTTCATTAGACATGCACCATCATGTTCCTCGGCTAGACCTTTATCGACCTTTAAAAATGGTACAATTCCAAGATCCTCCCAAAGATATTGCGCGGTTGGTTTTCCGCCAATTTTACGATCGATGGTCATTTCAAAGAGAATGGCGCCGATGATGGAATCCCGATTGAAGACCGGAGACATGATGATACGAGATCGCATTTGATGAATCATGTCATACATTTCGTCTTCGCATTTGTATTGCCGTTCATTAATTCCAAATAGTTTCAAGGCTTTTGGCGTGGAGCCACCAGACTGATCCAGTGCCGCAATTAAGCCTGGTGCAGTGGCAATTCTATTCATTTGCTGCACATTTGACATGTCGCCTCCCCATTGCAAGTGATATGGCCTATCATCCTGGCCCATATTTATTGCGCATTTAAACAAGACCGAGGATGAATACTTGCCTTGCGGCAATACCGCAATCCCCATCGGGACTAACATTATGCGAAAAACACCTGAACCTGCAAATGACAACATATAAAATTGCCGCAATGCCGCTGGCTTTTTAATGGCCCCCGGAATTCATGGATGATTTTGCTCAAATCGATCCGCCTTGAATCGGTTGCCGTTTATCCAAGCTTGAAACACCATGGAATGCTTTATCATGGCGTGGGCAAATCATGGAATGTTGTCGGGAGAATATTTAATGGCGGAAACTCTTTTCAGCTGCCATGATAGTGGACAATCACAATATTCCCATATTGTTCAACGTTGCCGACAGATGTTCAGGGAATCCGGTTTCACTATGGTTTGGGTTGGATAAATCGGCAGGCGCATCCTTGATCTCAAGATATCGCCACCCTTGAAATGGTCGTTTTATGACGGAACTCGTTCGGATTATTGTCGGATCCATCACAATAGCGCAGCGTTTTATACCGTCCTCATGCGTTGTGGCGTCAAATCGGATTATTCGCTGCCGACAGCAAATATGTCCCTTTATGACCCAATAGATTGATCCTCCATCCAGTAACGCATTTTCACGTACTGGCCACATGCGGGTTACATGTTGCGGATATCCGTCTGCACTTTGCGCTTTTTTTGTTTTCTGCCATCCGACGAGACCTTCAACGCTTTCAGTGCCAACACTTAACTTGATTAAATTCAGGTTCCCGCTTGTCAATATTCATCTCCCAAATGATTCATCGTTGAAGGATTAAAATTTACTTCTTTCAATCCTGTTGACATGTGCCGCCTTCCCCTATTCTCATGGCGTTTTTTCATTTGGATGTGGCCCGTGGCCACAGGCTGGGTATTCAGCTGCTGTATAAAAGCCTAAAACCGCATGTTGCTGGATCATACCCAAAACGCGCCAGAAAACTTCATTAAAAAAAACCGCTTAAAACGCCACGGGTAGCTGCATGATGGAATTTGCTTTCAGTTTAAGTTACATTAACTTCACCCGAACGATTAAAGTGCAGGTGAAATGACAAGATTCGATGCCCCCATAGCCAAATCAATTTGGGATATGAAATATCGCCACAATGCCATGGATGGAACTGAAAAAGACAGAACGGTTGAAGATACCTGGCGTCGTATCGCGCGAACACTGGCCTCGGTTGAAAAGGAGTCTGAAATTTGGGAGCGCCGGTTTTACAGCGCACTGGAAAATTTCCGTTTCCTCCCCGCAGGAAGAATTGTCGCGGGTGCGGGGACAGGACGTCAGGTGACCTTGTTCAATTGCTTTGTGATGGGAACAATCCCAGACGATATGGACGGGATATTCAATGCCTTGAGAGAGGCGGCGCTCACGATGCAGCAGGGCGGGGGGATCGGCTATGATTTCAGCACAATACGCCCCAAAGGCGCTGCCGTAAATGGAATTGGAGCGGACGCAAGTGGTCCTTTGAGTTTTATGGATGTTTGGGACTCAATGTGCCGAACAATTATGAGCGCGGGGAATCGCAGAGGCGCGATGATGGCGACCATGCGTTGCGACCACCCTGACATAGAGGAGTTCATTGCCGTTAAAGCCGATCCGTCGCGGCTTAGAATGTTTAATCTCTCGGTGCTTGCAACCGGCAAGTTCATGGAGGCAATTAAGCGGGACGACCCTTGGGATTTGCAATTTGACGGCACAGTCCACAAGACCCTCAAGTCTCGGGATTTATGGGGTCGGATAATGCGCGCAACCTATGAATACGCGGAACCAGGCGTTATTTACATTGATCGCGTCAATGCGGCGAACAACCTGAGTTATTGTGAAACCATAAGCGCCACAAATCCATGTGGCGAACAACCATTGCCTCCCTATGGCGCCTGCCTTCTAGGCTCGATCAACCTCGCGCGATTGGTAAAGAGACCCTTTGAAAAAAATGCGGAAATTGAAGAGTCTGAACTGTCTGGTTTGGTTTCCACATCCGTGAGAATGATGGACAATGTGGTGGATGTTTCGAACTTTCCTCTGGAAAGCCAGTCACGGGAAGCTCGTTCAAAACGCAGGGTCGGTCTGGGGGTTACGGGGCTGGCCAATGCTCTGATAATGTGCGGATTGCATTATGGAAGCAATGAAGCGGCTGAAGCCGCAACTCGATGGCTGCGCTCGATTTCAAGAGCCGCCTATTTGGCGAGCGTTGAGATCGCAAAGGAGAAGGGGGCTTTTCCTCTTTTCGACAAAGCGGCCTATTTGAACACTGGAAACATGCTGCGAATGGATGATGACATCCGCAGTGCTGTTGCGCAACATGGCATACGCAATGCTCTCCTGACGTCAATTGCGCCAACCGGAACGATCAGTCTGTATGCGGGAAATGTAAGTTCCGGAATCGAGCCTGTTTTTGCCAACAGCTACACCCGAAAGGTTTTGCAGAAAGATGGCTCTCGCACAGATGAAGAGGTTGTGGATTATGCCGTGCGCATCTGGCGTGAAAAATTTGGCAATGATGATTTGCCGGATTATTTCGTCAACACGTTGACATTAACGCCTGAAGATCATGTGAAAATGCAGGCGGCGGCGCAAAGATGGATCGATTCAAGCATTTCAAAAACGATAAATGTTCCTGCAGACATTTCATTTGATGATTTTAAAAACGTTTATCTGCAAGCATGGGAGCAAGGGTGCAAGGGATGCACAACATATCGTCCAAACAATGTTACCGGAAGTGTTTTAAGCATTGGCGAATTGGAAGACCCGGTTCCTGGCGAAGGGATTGCAAACCCTTCAGGTGGAGAAGTGGTCTACATGTCCGAGCCTCTGGAAAGGCCAGGCTCGCTGGCGGGAGAAACATACAAGCTCAAATGGCCGGACAGCAATCATGCAATTTACGTAACGGTAAATGACATACTGCTGAATGGAAAAAGACTCCCATTTGAAGTGTTTATCAATTCCAAAAACATGGAGCATTTCGCATGGACTGTTGCATTGACGCGAATGATATCTGCGGTGTTTCGCAGAGCAGGGGACGTGTCGTTCGTGGTTGAAGAACTAAAGGCGGTGTTCGACCCGCGAGGCGGCGCATGGATGGAGGGCAAGTACGTTCCGTCAATTCTCGCGGCCATTGGCGGAGTGCTGGAACGGCACATGGTTTCCATAGGATTTCTGGAAGGCGAGGGGCGGCTTGCGCTGAAAGAGGATTCAAAATCTCAGGGGGCGATACATGAGAGACCATCAAAAACCGCTTGCCCCGCTTGCGGCGAATTTGACATGCGAGTGATTGAGGGATGCATGACCTGTGCCAGTTGCGGATATTCCAAATGCGGATAGGTAGGGCGGTGGCATTAAAAAGAATGATTTCGGCACGATCAGGTCAGATTTGATCGTAGATGTCGAGACAACTGGCCGTGACAGCGAACGGGACAGGATTGCAGTAATTACCGCCCAGCGGATTTTCCGCGCTTTTGTTGGTGGATTTGACCTTTTGGGCCGGTTTGCGGGTTTTGGTCGCACGCGGGCGGCGTCCGTCCGGTGCGGCTTTTCAAGGTTTGGCGAAGGTTGAGGTTGGATTAGAGAAGGGTGAGGTGCGCGCCGCGCAGGGTCGGTTGCGGCCTGTCGCGGACAAGGGCGAATTTCATCTCCCCGGAAAGGGCCGGAGAGCGTCTCCCGGTCCGGGAAGGCGAA
>JAPOTF010000027.1 GCA_026709325.1 Roseovarius sp. | reverse complement strand
GCGTGCTTCCGGAGGCTTCGCGGGTGGCCCGCGACCCGTTCGAGGCGCTCGCGCTCCCCGTCCGAAAGCCCGGTTTCCGTTCTTGTCGATTTCCCGCCCGTCCGCCTCTCTCCCGTTTTGCTGGCCGCTCGCAACGGCGGCGGGAGGACAATGTCACGCTTCCGAAAGAAATGGAATCACTTGTTTTTAGTCATACACTAGCTGCCGGGAACGCGATGCCTGCATGCCGTTGCCAGGTCCACGCTTCATCGACACCGGTTCGCCGGATTCCGCTCTTGACTTTGGTGCCTCATTACGGAAGCGATTGAAGTGAAATAAAGATGGTAAAAACCTGATTGAATAATATCAAAAATTAAACTGATTGGTTGAATGATAAAATTGTGCAAATTTACTTAAATTCATTTTTTATGTTTTAAAAAAATTTAGCAGAAAAACTAAATAAAATTAAATCAATAAGATATAATGCAAATAAAGAGAAAGTTTATCGACTTGACAATTTTGAACTGCGGGAATAGGCAGAGCGCGATTGCTCCGGAGGGGAATGTCTTGAAGGAAACCGATCAAAGCGAGCGAATAGCTCGACTGGATGACAGGATCGGCAAGCTTAAGAGCAAGAACGCTCCGAAGCCCCATCAGGAAACGCATTACAGTCAGGCTCAACTTGCCTGGCGCATGGTGATAGAGCTTGTGGCCGGTCTTATGATCGGTTTCTGCATGGGATACGGATTGGACAGTCTGCTTGGTACGATACCTGTGTTTCTCGTGCTTTTTACATTGCTGGGTCTGGCCGCGGGCATCAGGACAATGATGCGCAGCGCTAGGGAGGTTCAGCGTCGCGATTGATTGACATGGCCTAAACGGTCTTGACTGAGGAAAGAAAATGGCCGCTGAGTCTAAAGCCGCCGAAGGCGCGGAACTTGTTTTCCATCCAATGGATCAGTTCATCGTCAAGCCATTGTTCGGTGATGGCACGGTGAACTTTTTTACCATTACCAATGTGACCCTCTGGATGGCTTTGACGGTCTTGGCGATTGCGGGACTGATGGTGATTGGCACGTCAAGGCGCGCGACAGTCCCCGGGCGAATGCAGTCCATTGCCGAACTGGCCTATGGGTTTATCCGGAAAATGGTCGAAGATGTGGCGGGCAAGGATGCCGTGCCGTATTTTCCGTATATCATGACCTTGTTCATGTTCATCGTGTTTTCCAATTTTCTGGGGCTTCTGCCAGCCGCGTTTACCACAACGTCCCATATAGCCGTTACGGCGGTGATGGCCGTCGCCGTCTTTGTTTCCGTGACCGTGATAGGCTTTGTAAAAAACGGTACCGGCTTTCTGGGCCTGTTCTGGATCGGCGCCGCCCCACTTCCCTTGAGGCCCATTCTGGCACTGATCGAGGTGATATCCTACTTTGTCCGTCCGGTCAGCCATTCCATACGTCTTGCCGGAAACATGATGGCTGGACATGCGGTGATTAAAGTGTTTGCCGCATTCGCCCCGATGGTGTTGATCTCGCTTGGAATAGGCGTGGTTGTTACGCCATTGTCGATTCTGGCCATAACGGCGATATACGCGCTTGAGACGCTTGTGGCGTTTATTCAGGCCTATGTCTTCACGATTTTAACATGCGTCTATCTTAAAGATGCATTGCATCCACATCACTAGGAAACATTGGAAATTCCGGAATGCGCATGCATCCCGGTGGCTATCGTATCAACACCAAATCCAGCGTAAGGAGAATTCAAATGGAAGGTGACGTCGTTCAAATGGGGGCATACATCGGTGCCGGTCTTGCATGTACGGGCATGGGCGGTGCAGCTGTAGGTGTGGGCCATGTGGTCGGAAACTATCTTTCCGGCGCTTTGCGCAATCCATCTGCCGCCGGCGGACAAATTGCAACCATGTTTATCGGTATTGCGTTTTCGGAAGCGCTGGGGATTTTCTCGTTCCTTGTGGCGCTTCTGCTGATGTTTGCCGTTTAAACCTTTCGGTGTCGAAATCCTTACGAGAGGATGGCGGCGGCCATTGATCCGCCATCCACGCTAAACGGAAAGATTTTCCTGGAGGAAAGAAACCATGGCAACCGATACCACTAGTGGGGCGCATCAAGCCGTTTCCGCCTGTCTCAATGAATATGGCGGCGCTATCGGCATGCCTCAGCTTTGCGGTGAATGGTTTGGCAACCAGATTTTCTGGCTTGTTGTCACCTTGCTTGCCATTTTCATTATATTGTCGAAAATTGCGCTGCCCCGAATAGCGGGCGTGCTTGCGGACCGTCAGGGTGCCATCAGCAACGATCTCGCGAGAGCGGAGGATCTGAGGGCCGAGGCTGTCGAGGTCGAAAAGAAATATGAGAAGGCTCTATCGGACGCGCGTGCGGAGGCGCAGACGATAATTGCCGAAACCAAATCTGAAATAAAATCCCAGATCGATGATGAGATGGCCAGTGCCGATGCCGAGATAGCCGTCAAGGCGGCGGAAAGCGAGAAGGCGATTTCAGAGATAAAGGCCGGAGCGATTGACAGTGTAATCGAGGTGGCAGGGGATGTGGCTCGGGATCTGATTTCGGCCATGGGCGCTCAGGCGGACCGGAACCAGGTTGAAACTGCGGTCGCCAACAGGATGAAGGGGCGGATTAAATGAGACATGCTGTTGCAACCTTGATTGCAGTGTTTGCCGCCTCCCCGGCTTTTGCCGCCAGCGGGCCGTTTTTCTCGCTGTCAAACACGGATTTTGTGGTTCTTGTCGCTTTCTTGATTTTTGTTGGAGTTTTGCTGTATTTCAAGGTTCCGTCGCTTCTGGCTGGAATGCTGGATAAAAGATCCGATGATATTCGGAATGAACTTGATGAGGCTTGTGCAATACGCGAAGAGGCGCAAAGCCTGCTTGTGGACTTGGAACGAAAGTTAAAGGAAGCGCATGAGCAAAAGGATCGAATAGTTGCGCATGCCAGAGAAGAGGCGGCAGAGGCCGCGGAAAAGGCCAGAGAAGATTTGAAGATTTCCGTGGCGCGCAGACTTAAGGCTGCAGAGGAACAGATCGCCTCGGCCGAGGCCAACGCGATTAAAGAGGTTCGCGACAGCGCCATTTCAGTTGCGGTTGAGGTTGCAAGAGAGATAGTGGCCGATCAGATGACCGGGGAGCGGAGCGCAAGACTAGTCGAAGATGCCATGTCGGAAGTCGAGAGCAAACTTCATTAAATCGGAATCTCAAATTGCGCAAGTTGCAAAGGGCTTTAAAGCTGAATGATCGTCCAGTTTCCCGCCGAGCGATTTTGCATATCCGATTACAGCGGCTTTTGAAGCGGAGTATGCCGACGCGTTTGGATTTCCCTCTTTGCCGGAGCTATTGAGGCGACATCGACAATCCGTCTATAATTGTTTGCTGTCATCATCACCGGAACTTAAATGCGGTTGACGTGGAAGGTGCCATGCTGCCTGTCGGCATTGCCCTATTCGGCCAAATGCGCTTCGATCAGCTCAAGCGTGGCTGCGTTCCGCTCAAGCGTGGCTGCATTCCGCTCAATCGCGGCTGCATTCCGCTCAATCGCGGCTGCGTTCCGCTCAAATCCTGCTTTCACCTCGGCTTCAAGTCTGGCCAGCCGCTCGCCATGATTCGCAGATTGAACGTTAAGCCAACCAAGCGCGGCGATAATGCCCATGGCCGCGACTGTTCCCATGGCCTTTATCCATCCATAATTCGTTTCAACTCTTGCCAGCCGGTCTTGCAAATCCCTTCCGCTTGCCGTTGTGTCGCTCATTTTTATCAATCCCCTTTTTTACATGACCAATATATTTAATGGATTCGCCCTTTTCAAGCTTCCAATTGGCAAGTTTCAGCTTTTCCGTCCGCGCTTTATCTGTCCTTCAAGCGCCTTCGCCAGAAATTTGCTGGGCGACATTACGGCCAGTTCCGCCTGCGACGCAAATATTTTTGCTCTTCGCACTCGATTCGTCCGGTATCGTTTTTAGCCCGTCAAAAAAGTTCAACTTCTCGCTGCAAACTTCTAGTTGAGTTTTTCATTTGCCGCCGGTTCATCCGCTCAATCAATTGTCGGGGGATCATCGACAGGCTGAAACGGCTCGGTACCTGTATAGTATCACGATGAGGTTGGGATTTGATCGCATTATCGGCTCAAAGCCGCCATGAAAAAGTTTATTGCTTTGCCACGGATCATCCGAGTATCATGGCGCGGTGGTGCCCAAGCCAACAGTCTGCGCAATATCGAAATGCATGACTTGGTTGCCCGAAATATATTGCTTCCTGATTTTTTACCGTATATGGCTGACTTCATAAATTCGGGAACAATTTATCACGGTTCTTAGGGCTGATACATGGACGCGCGACATATAAATCTTTTGAAGTTTGTTCGCGATGCATCCCAATTTGTGATCCCAATTTATCAGCGCAAATACTCTTGGGAGCAGGTTCAGTGTGAGCAGCTTTGGGACGACGTTATTCGGGCGGGAAAACAGGAAAGCGGCGGAGGGCACTTCATCGGCTCCATCGTCTACGTGGCAGACACCGATGCACACAATGCGCCTTTACTGGTAATTGACGGTCAACAGCGTTTGACCACCTTGACTCTGCTTTTGGCGGCGTTGTCGTCCGTTGTCGGAGAGGGTGAGCCATTAGAAGGCTTCTCAAAGAAAAAACTGGAAAGCTATTACTTGACAAATCCGCTCGAATCCGGCGGCATGTATCGGAAGCTTGCCTTGTCAGAAACAGACAGAGATACATTGTTTGCGATAGTCGATGGCAGCGATTTTCCAGATAATCATTCGCATAGAATTTTAGAGAATTTCACGTTTTTCAAAGATCGGTTGGCGAGTCTTAACGGTAATCTGGAGGTCGTCTGCAAAGGCCTTTCGAAGTTGCTGGTGGTTTACGTCGCCTTGTCGAGAAAAGAGGATAATCCGCAGCTGATATTTGAAAGCATGAACTCGACAGGGCGGGAGCTCAGTCAGGCCGATCTCATTCGCAATTTTGTGTTGATGGGGCTGGAGACCGACCTTCAATCACGCCTTTACAATCAGTATTGGAGGCAGATGGAGCAAAGTTTTGGCCAGAAAGCCTATGACAGCCATTTTGACAGTTTCATGCGCTACTACCTAATTGTAAAAACAGGTGATATTCCAAGGCTTGGTGACGTTTACACTGCTTTTAAAACCTATGCTCGGTCAGAAAGCATAGTTGAACCGGGTATAGAGGCGTTGGTTAAGGACATTGGCCGATATTCTCGGTTTTACTGTGAAATGGCATTAGATAAAGAGGCAGACAAAGATTTAAGGAAGGCGTTTCACGACATTCGAGAGCTTCGAGTGGATGTTGCCTATCCTTTGTTGTTGGAGCTCTATGCTGACTATGATGGCGGGGAGCTTGGTCGCGAAGAGTTTCTGCAAACAGTTCGATTGATCGAGTCTTATGTCTTCAGGCGCGCAGTTTGCTCAATCCCGACGAATTCCATGAACAAGACCTTCGCGACATTTGGAAAGTCTCTCAAGAAAGACCGATACTTTGAAAGCATCATGGCGCAGTTCCTTTTGATGCCATCTTATCGCCGCTTTCCTTCGGACGAAGAATTCAAAGAGAAAATAAAACTACGTGATCTCTATAATTTCCGGAATCGCAGCTACTGGCTTCGCCGGTTTGAGAACTATGGCAGCAAGGAAAAGGCGCTAGTTGATGAATATACCATCGAGCACATCATGCCTCAAAATGTTACCGACGAGTGGAAAATCGCGCTGGGTAAGGATTGGGAGCGTGTTCATGAGAAATACCTTCACACTATCGGTAACCTGACGCTTACCGGTTACAACTCGGAATACAGTGACAAGCCATTCAAGTATAAACGCGACATGGAGAGGGGATTCGCGGAAAGCCCTCTAAAGGTCAATAAGGGATTGGGAAATATCCAGGATTGGAATGAAAATGCCATTCGTGATCGCGCTGATGAGCTTGCAAAAAAAGCCAGTGTCGTGTGGGGATATCCTGACATTGCTCCGGATGTTGTCGATGCTTATCGACTAGACGATGACAGCCACTCCAGCTACACTGCCGATGATCACCCAAATCTAGCTAATTCACCGACACGAGAGCTTTTTGAAGCTTTCCGAAAAGAGGTTCTGAAACTCGATCCATGTGTAGGCGAAGAGTTCTTGAAATTTTATATCGCTTATAAAGCTGAGACGAATTTTGTTGATGTTATTCCCTTGGCAAAAAATCTTCGGTTATCGCTCAATATGGATTTCGTTGATATCAACGATCCGAAAAGGCTTTGCCGCGATGTCACCGGCTTGGGAAAGTGGGGAAATGGGGATGTCGATATCAAATTCAGTAATCTGAGCGAGCTTCCCTATGTCATTGGATTAGTTCGGCAGTCATTGGAGCGGCAGCTCGGGAATGGGGTGGATGCATGAGTTGTTTCAAATTCCTCCAAGCCGAGTTCGCTAATGGTCAGGCCTCGCGGATAACTGCCACAACCTTGGTTAGTGTTTTACTAAAAACAAGAAATTCCATTTTTTCCTGAACTGTAACATGTCTCTTTCCGCCGCTGCCGGTGCGCGCCCGGCACTGGACGCTCAAGGCCCACATGACGAGGTGTTCGCGAGATGGGCAGTTGCACCCCGATACGGCAAGCTTCCTTGGTTCAAGGCCGCTTGGCGCGACTAGGTGCAAATTGAGACGTGATGCATGTGGGCGGAAAAACAACCTAATCGAAGAGTCTTGCATGCGACCTTCAATTTATTTTCAAACCGTGAAAATGGCGTAAAAGGCGAAGCCCGCAACTGTTCAGCATAACACTTGCAATATCAGCATGCAAATATGATCATGCAACTTTCCGCGAATAAATGAAAATCGGGGTTTGTTCGCTTTTCAGTCCAATATGTGATTTCCGATGGAATTATCCCGATTTCATCAATTGCAAAAAAGCGGATTCAATAAGTGGCGCGTCCGCCCGACAGGTCGAACACCGCCCCTGTCGTGAACGAATTTTCCGGCGAAGCCAGCCACGCTATCATCTTGGCGGCCTCATTAACCTCCAGAAATCTGCCTCGCGGTATTTTGGAAAGCATGTACTCGATGTGCTCCCCCGTCATCTGGTCAAAAATTCGGGTTCTCGCGGCGGCCGGCGTCACGCAGTTGACCGCAATGTCGCAACCGGCAAGTTCCTTGCCGAGCGATTTTGTAAATCCGATTACAGCGGCTTTTGAAGCGGAGTATGCCGATGCGTTTGGATTTCCCTCCTTGCCGGCTATCGAGGCGACATTGACAATGCGTCCATAGTTGTTTTCGACCATCCCCGGA
Source organism: Roseovarius sp. (assembly GCA_026709325.1). Lineage (GTDB taxonomy): Bacteria > Pseudomonadota > Alphaproteobacteria > Rhodobacterales > Rhodobacteraceae > JAPOTF01. The sequence continues at coordinate 31,212 of JAPOTF010000027.1, read as the reverse complement.
ACGCAAATGCGGTTGACGTAGAAGGTGCCGTTCAGGTTGATGTCGATAACCTGGTGCCATGCTTCAAGATTGTAATTCGCAACACTCATGTTGGGCCCCGCAATCCCCGCGCTGTTTACCAGAATGGAGGGAACGCCAAGAGTGTCGCGTGTTTTCGCGTATGCGGTTTCGACCGCCGCCGGAGCGGTGATGTCGCATCTGACCGCAATGGATCCATTGCCAAGAGACGCCATGGCGTCCGCATTGGCCCGGTCAATGTCCCAGCTGGCGACTTTTGCGCCTTTTTCCGCAAGCGCGCGGGCAACCGCAAGGCCAATCCCCTGGGCGCCGCCCGTTACCACCGCAACCTGGTTTTTCATTTGGATATCCCGTTGTCCATTGCCCGTAAACATGACGCGCCACCGTTCCTCATGTTGCCCAGCCACCGTCAATCACATGGGCCTGACCGGTTGTGAACGCGCTGGCGTCAGATGCGAGGTACAATGCCAGCGCGGCAATTTCATCTGCTGCTCCAAGACGCCCCATCGGCTGCCTGGCGATGAATTCCAACTTGGCCCTTTCATAATCTCCCGTATCTCGCAGCCGTTCGTGCAGTGAAGGCGTGTCAACCGTTCCCGGGCAAATTGCATTGCAGCGTATTCCCCGGGTTACATAATCTGCGGCAATCGACTTGGTCAGTCCAATGACGGCCGCCTTTGATGCCGCGTATATAAAGCGGTTTGGTACGCCTTTGAGCGAGGAAACCACGGAAGACATGTTGATAATTGAACCGCCCCCTCGCGCAAGCATGCCCGGCAATGCCGCCCTGCAAAGCCGGTACATCGCTTTGGCGTTCATGTCAAAGGCGAAATCCCATTCGCTTTCGGTACTTTCAAGAATGGTTCCGGCATGAACGACACCTGCACAGTTGAAAAGCACGTCAACTATGCCGATGTTCTTCATGGTCGAGGTAATGTCATTGGTGTCCAGCACATTGAGACGACGTGTCGATATGCCCTTTACTTCTGAAAGCTCGGACAGCAGTTCCATGTTTATGTCCGTTGCTATGACATTCGCTTTGGCATTGGCGAAAGCTTCGGCGCTTGCCCGTCCAATTCCCTGCGCCGCCGCTGTAATAAGGACGGTTTTGCCTTTCAGGTTTATTTCATGTAACATTTGTCAATCTCCGCCGGAATTTTTGTAAACTTCGCCTTCGAGCTTTTGCAGCGTCCATCTGTAAAATGCCATCCCCCCAAAAAGGGCGATTGATAAAACGGCGATGATCAATGCAATTGTCCAGTTCGAGTTTCCTTCAACCAGATTGGAAAGCGTCATGATTATTGCCGCGCTTGTTCCAAGCAGCAGTGGACGAACCGCCTTTTCCATTGTATCCCTGAACAAAAGATGTCCGAGTTCAAATCCGGCCGCCAGAGCGAGAGTGTAGGAGGTGATTTCCAGAACGCCGCGGCAGCGAATGGAGTTTCCAAGGCTCAACGCATTGATGTCGCATTGGTAGTCGGTGAGAACCAGCATATATATCTTGATCACAAGGGTTATCGTTAGACCGGCACCCAGCATCATCTGGCATGCCGTCCTGATGATCATTGCCGGGCGCAGCACATGTGCGGATATGCGGGGTTCGATATCGCGGGACGAGTCGGGCATCACGTGTTTCCGTTTCTTATGGCCGCAAGCACCTGGGCGGCGTTTGTTACGGTTGCGACATTTTGCATCGCGTAATTTATGGAGGCGCCGTGCCAGTCCGAGTTCATGGTTGAGCAGGCGTTTTCGGGCACAATCACATGATATCCCTTGTCTGCCGCGGTGCGGGCGGTGTGTTCCACCGACATGTTTGTCCAGGCGCCGGTGTTGATAATCGTGTCAACGCCGGCATGACGGAGATAGCTGTCAAGCCGACTTGTTTCAAATGGATTCATAGACATCTTCTCCACAACAAGATCACCCTGCTGAGGAATGAGTTCCGACACGGGAGCGGCGCCGCGCGTACCTCGGACCATTGCGTTGGCGCTGAACAATCCGTCATATAGCGCGCAATGGCGGCGGATGGCGGGATGCCCCGGTTCGCATATAAACCAGACATGAATGACCCATATTCCAGCGCGGCGACCGGCTTCCGCAATTTGTCTGCAGTTTTCAATGACATTCTGCTCGCGGGCATGTGTTGGAGCTCCGCTGTCCGCAAATGCGCCGCCATCCATAATCACGTCGTTTTGCATGTCCTGGATTATAATCGCGGTGCGTGAGGGATTTATCCTTATATCCGCTGCGCCGCCCGGGGCGGCGTTTTCGGAATGCCGCCTGGCGGTTCTCATGAACGGCTCCTCCCGTCCCTGGACCTTCATGTCGATTGCATACACCGAAGTTGAGGCGCAGACATAAAGCGTACGCCAGTCTTTTCCGCCCCAGTGAAGATTTGCGGTGCGTTCGGGAATCTCAATCTCGCCCAGTTTAACGCCATGGAAGTCATATACCCAGATCCCCCCTGGCCCGGTAACGTATATGTTGCCTTCGGCATCTGATTTCATGCCGTCGGGAACTCCTTCCCGGCCGCTTTCGATTATGCCGCTTGCAAAGATTCTGGGGTTGTTTAACCGTCCATCCGCCGTGACATCAAACATGCGGATGTTCGCCTGATCCGTGTCGTTAACCCACATGAACTTTTCGCAGGGGCTGAAGCAAAGTCCGTTGGGCTGTGTAAACATGTAGCGGTCGGACACCAGTTGCGGCTCGTCCCCCGGCCTGTGTTCCGGCGGAATGCGATATACTGCCTGAAAGCCCAGTTCGGTCGGACGTTCCACGCCAAAACCGGGCATTCTTCCATAGGTCGGGTCGGTAAAGTAAATGGAACCGTCCGAACGAGCGCAGATGTCATTGGGCGAATTGAGCTCCTTGCCCTCAAAGTGGCTCGCGAGCACATCTCGCGAGCCATCGGCGCGAATGCGCGCGACGGAAGAGGTGGAATGCTCGCAAACCAGCAGGTTGAGATCGGCATCATATGTCATGCCGTTGCCCTTGTTCGAGGGGCGGCTTGTTTCCTCGACTCCCGATGTCGGACTCCAGCGTCGCCGAACGTCGCCGGGCATGTCTGAAAACAGAAGATGCTGATCGACGGGATGCCAGATCGGTCCCTCGGTAAATTCGAATCCCGTTCCAATCTGCCGGATGGGAGCCGTCGGCGAAATCAGGTCGGCAAATCTGCCATCAGTCGCTTTGTGTGCCATAATCCCGCTCCTTATGCCGGAAACCAGTTGCGTCCTGGAAGAGTTTCAACGACTGGCCCCGGGCACGCATTGCCCAATCTCCCGGTTACGCGACCATTTTCAACCCTGGCTCCGCGGTCGTGTATGGGAAGGAGAAACCTGAAATTGTTAAGAAGCCGCTTTATCTGCGCCTTTTCGGAACGTTTGGAGCCTGCATGATTTCCTGTCACCTGCGGCTCCATGTAATTGTTGACGCGCACATGATTGACGACCTGATCGTTGAAGTCATAGATCACATCGCCGCATATGCATGCAAGACCTTCAGCGGTTTCAACAATCACATTCATTGATCCCTCCGTGTGCGCTCCCGCGGGCTCGCACCACACTCCGGGAATGATCTCTTCGGCTTGAGTGATTTCCAGATCCAGAAAGCGGATGGCCTCGGGTTCGTAGATTCTCTCGACAAGATGCAAAATATCGGGTTTCGGGTATTGCGGATACATGATCCCGGAAACGGAGAATTCCATTTCGCGGCGATTGAGCACCACTGTCGTGTTCATTGGAAAATCATCGTCGTTTCCGGCATGATCTATATGGAGGTGCGTATGCAGAATGTAGCGAATGTCCCCGAGCCTCAACCCATGCCGTTTCAACTGGTTTTCAATAAGGTTTTCGTGGTAGCAGTGACCTCTCATTCCCAGTGTTTCCATAATCGCGTTGTCGCGATAGCCGGTATCAACAAGCACGGGATGTTCTCCGCCGAGAATCAGAAAACCGTAAACGGGAACTCTTCGGGTGCGTCCGCATTCATGACCTAGCACAAGGAAACTGGTTTCAAGCTCAATGTCTCCATAATCCAGCGTGTGAATGGTAAGTGCCATTTCTCCCTCCCTTAATTCATGCGAAAATACGGGCATATGCCATGTTGAACATTGTCTTTTCCGCGCCTCTGTGCGGTGCGGCATGTGCCATCCCTGCGATTCCGGGCAAACGGCCGTTGGCGCGCGGAAGTTGTCTGGCTCGGTTCGCGAGCGTTTTTCCTATGCCTGTTTTGTTGGCAAAATCAAAATCGCGGCTTGCCGGACGGTCGCGTCTGATCAATGGATCGGGTCTGGCATCAGGTGCGCGCCCGCAACTGAAAATCCATGGCTTGCAGATGCGCCTTGCACCATGATGGCGGGCTCCGGTCATCTCGCGCGCCCCCGTGAAATTACATGGGACGTCATTGCCTCCAGGCTGGATGCGTCACCCAGAGATGACAGATGCGGCATTATGGCCGCCATGCCCGCCGTTTCAGGCCTGGAGCCCTTTGCGGCAAGAGGCGACAGCCATTCAATTCGCCAGGCCAGCTCGGAAAGCTTTCTTACCGAGGATTCCATTGTCTCCGTACCACCTCTCTCCAAACCGTCCGACAGCATCAGAACCAGAGCGCCCCGGGCAAATCCCGCATACCGCGGAACCGATATATACGCTTCGAGGGCTTCCCCGATTCGAGTGCCGCCATCCATGTCGGCAACCATGCCAGATACGCGGGCGAAAGCCCGCATTTCGTTTCCGAGGCGCAGAGCCCGGGTAATTCGGGTGAGTCTCGTGCCAAGAGTGAACGCTTCCATCCGATCCGCGCACCGGCATAGCGTGTGGGCAAAGCGGAGCGAATTCTCCGTGAGTTCGGTCATTGATCCGGATATGTCGATAAGCAGAACAATTTTGCGCAGTCGGGTCTTTCGCTTTCGTTTTGCCAACTCAAACGTTTCGCCATGGTTTCTCGCCATTTTCCGCATTGTGGCGCGCATGTCCAGCAAGCGCCCGTTTGCCTGGGGCTGAAAACGCCGGGTTAATCTGCGGGGCAGGAACAATGGGGCGAGACGGGAAAAAACATCCAGTGCGTTCTGGTTGTCGCCGGGGATTAAATTGCGGTGGCCAAGACGTTCCAGAATGGATGCGGCGTCGCCCGCCTCTTCATCTTCGGGCGATATTTGCTCATCGTCGATTGCGCCAGTCGGTTCATGCGCCTCCACTTCGTCGCTTTTGTCCTCAAATGCGCCTGCCGCGACCTCGCCGTAAAAAAATGCGCGAAATATCGAGTCAAACTCCTCCATTCTTTCATTGGGAATCGCAAGCATGGCGATTGCCGCCGCGCGCACGTCCGCAATGCTGTCGGGACCAAGCAGTCCAACGGCTTCGATAAACCCGATTGTCTGGTCCGGAGACACGGCAAACCCGCCGGCCCGAAGCGCGGCGGGGAATTCCACAAATGGTCGTGCGGCGGCCGGCAAATCGTTCATGCGGCCTCTCCCGGCAGTATCGCGTCAAGTCGGGGCGCAACAAATTGGAGATCGTCATTGTCTTTGAGCGCAACGCCCAATGAACGGCGAAACGCTGCCGGCCATGCCTCGCCCTGGCTGTGTAGCAGCGTCGCGGCCTCGGCCCATTCAACGGTCTCGGCAACTCCGGGAGGCTTAACCAAAGGTTCAATGCGCAGCAGATTTACCGAGGCAACCACTGCCGCGGCGGTCGCCTCTGCCACGGATGACGCCCGTGCGAGCACAATTCGCGCCTCAAGCTCTGGATCGGGATAGTCAATCCAGTGATAGACGCACCGCCTTCTCAGGGCTTCGTGCAAATCGCGGGTCCGGTTTGAAGTCAAAATGACAATCGGTGCCACATGCGCGCGAATGGTGCCGGTTTCCGGTATCGAGATTGTAAAATCGGATAGATATTCAAGCAGAAAAGCCTCAAATTCATGGTCGGAGCGATCTATCTCGTCAATTAGAAGCAATGAACTGGAGGCATTGCGCAGACTTTGAAGCAGAGGCCGCTCAAGCAGAAAGCTGTCTTTGTATACATTGATATAGGCGCCTTCCGCCTGCCTGATTGCAAGCATCTGGCGCGGATAGTTCCATTCGTAAAGCGCCGCGGCGGCGTCTATTCCCTCATAGCACTGCAGGCGGATGACATTGCGTCCCGCAACCGCGCCAATTGCCTTTGCGGCTTCGGTTTTTCCGACCCCGGGCGCGCCTTCAAGCAAAAGCGGCTTGCCCATCGCCAGCGCCAGATATGCGGCGGTGGACAGGGCGTCGTCCGCCACATATTGAGCGCCCCGCAACGCCGATTTAAGCGTTTCGGGTTTGTCAATGCCGGATATGCCCGGGCGCGGCGCCATCTAGCGCTCCTCCCTGGACACCGCGCCGCCATTGGCCCGGATTCCCCTTAGAATTTTTTCAGGCGTTATGGGAAGGCTGTCACAGCGTACTCCAACCGCGTTGTAGATTGCATTTGCGATTGCCGGAATAACTGGATTCGCGGCCATTTCACCGGGCCCCTTCCCACCGAACGGGGCGTCCGGCGCCGGTCGCTCCAGGATTGAGATGTGATGCGGCGCAATCTGCCCCGGCCCCGGCATCAGGTAGGTGTTGTAGTCCAGCGGACGGTGAGAGCGGTCGGGGTAGTAGGGTTCGGTTGTTTCGTAAAGGGCGTGGGAAACACCCATCCACGCGCCGCCGACAAGCTGCTGTTCCACCAGCTTTGGATTTAGCGCGCGTCCCACCTCGTATGCCGAATTGATTTGAGTTACCTCAACCTCGCCAGTTTCGTCGTCAACCTGCAGGTCGATCACGATTGCGGCATGGGCGAAACAGGAAACCGGAGTCATCTCTCCAGTGTCGGCATCGACATCTGAAAGCGGACCAAGAAATATCCCTCGTCCCGCAAGTGTCCGTCCCTGCTTGAATTGCGCGGCCTGCGCGGTTTCCTCGACCGTGATCGAGCGAGAGGGGGCCCCTCTAACATGTATGTTTCCCTTGCCGTCGGTTGTCAGGTCTCGCGCATCAACCTCGAGCTCCTCCGCAGCCGACTCCAGCAACTGCGCGCGAGCCTCCGATGCCGCCCGAATAATGGCGTTGCCCATTCTGTGCGTGCCGCGACTTGCAAAGGATCCCATGTCATGAGGTCCGGTGTCGCTGTCGGCGGTGTCGACATAGACATCCTCTATGGGAATCCCCAGAGTTTCCGCGGCTATCTGGCGTCCAACCGATTTAATGCCCTGGCCAAGATCTATTGAACTGAGAGTTACCTTGAATTTGCCGTCTGGCGTGGAGTGAACCAGAGCCTGACTGGGGTCTCCCCCCAGGTTCATGCCGATCGGATAGTTGATGCAGGCAAACCCGCGGCCTTTGCGAATCGCCATCAGCGCCTCCTGGTTCCCGAAATGAAGGGCGATACGCCGGGCCGTTTGACTCCTCGCTGAAAAGGCTTTTCGGATTTGTCCCGCTCGTGGCGGGAATGCGCGGGGATTGGCTCGTTGGCAGGCGGTGATGAACGTGCCGGACCTGGCGAAGCGGGAGGCCGAGTCCTGTCGTATCCGGAGGGAAGCGATGGGCCCGCGCCCAAAGCTCTACCGAAAGAAGTCTCGGCATTTGCGTGCCGATGGCGCAGTCCCTCGGAAGGCTCTGATAAAGATGGCCGTTGAACCGAATGACCGGCGTCGATCTTAAAGCCCAGTCTTGCGACTTCGGCAACCATGTCCTCATGTTGCGGCGCGTTTCCAGTGGCGGGGTGGTCGGTAGATGTTCCCACCGGCACTCTCCTGCGGATTCCCGTCCCCGACAGAGGTTCAGTGTCCTGCCACTGGCGTTTCCGATTGCCGATTCCCCCCTCGCCATCCACAACCGTTTCAGGTATTTCCGCTCTCCATCCTTCTCCGCCACCCTCAATGCTTGACCGTGAAATGGCTGCCGGGGAGAGACGCCATTCAGATTTTTGCGCCGCCACCTGGCAGCATTCAATGAGCGCGCAATTTTTTGCAGGCCGCCGGTGGGCCTTCATGTCACCGTCGCGATAGGCATTGAGAATTCTAAGTTCAATCGGATCCATGCCAACCGCCTCCGCCACCCTGTCCATTTGGCATTCAATGGCGAAATCAACCCCGGTAATGCCAAAACCCCGCATTGCAGTCGAAGGCGTGCGATTTGTGTAGACGCAAAATATGTTCGAAGCCACATTGGGTATGGTATACGGGCCTGGCAAATGCCCGGTGCATTTTTGAACGCCATAGGAGGTGAGCCGGGTATAGGCTCCCGCGTCAAAGAAACCGGTGAACGACCGCGCGATTATTCTGCCGTCTCGCATTGCTCCGTCCCTAATCCGCCAGCGCTCGCCGCTTCGCGGTGCGCCATACTGCATCTCCTCCGCTCTATCCCACATGTATTTTACCGGACGTCCCGTCAGCATGGCGCCCAGGACGGCGAACGGTTCATGCTGGCTGTCGACCTTGCCTCCAAATCCGCCACCAACCGTGCCGCCAATGAAATGCAGGCGCGACGAGGGCAGTTCGAGCAACTTTCCCGTTACGCCAATCGAGAAAAAAAGCGCTTGCGTGGATGTGTAGCAGACTATCCTGCCATTCGTTTCGGGGGCCGCTATTGCTCCGCACGTCTCCACCGGCGCCTGTTCAATTGGAGACATCTGATACTCGGCCTCGACAATGTGATCGGCTTGCGAGAAGGCTTCCTTCACATCCCCGAAACGCAGCTTTTGATGATCATATCGGTCGTGGTAGTCGAAGCAGTTGTTTGGATATTCATCGTTTACAACCGGCGCATTCGGTTTCAGCGCTTCCTCAACATCCAGAACATGGGGAAGAACCTCCCAATCCACCACCACGGACTCAACGGCTTTTTGCGCCGCCAGCACCGAGGTTGCGACAATTGCCAGAACAGGTTCGCCGACATAGGAGACTTTCCTTTCGGCCAGCAGGGGTTCGTCGTCGCGCCCGAAATCTATCAGCGACAGCAGCGTGTTCATGTTTTTAGGTATGTCTCCTGGCCATATCAGTCGCACAACATCGGGCATGGCCTCCGCGGCCGAGGCGTTGATGGCGCGTATTCGGGCATGATGGTGGGGTGAGCGGACGCACCGGACATGAAGAAGACCCTCAAACTGGTGGTCGTCGTAGAAAGGCGAGCGGCCGCGAACATGTCCCTCTATGTCCTGGCGAATTCTCGCATGACCAATCTGATCAAAATCGTCATTTCTCTCATTGGCAAAAATGTCCTTTCGAAACTCCACCGTCATATTGCCGATCTCCTGTAGCTGCGGGACGCATCGAGAATGGCGTCAACAATGGGCTCATATCCAGTGCATCGGCAAATGTTGCCGGCGATGGCGTCAATGACTTCCTCGCGGCGGGGATTCGGATTTCGTTCAAGCAGCGCTCGGGCGGCCATTAGCATGCCGGGTGTGCAATATCCGCACTGCGCGGCAAAATGCTCGATAAACGAGTTCTGCAGCGGATCGAGCGAGGGGCCATCGGAAAGACAGTCGGCGGTTCGGATTTCGCGATCTGCCGCGCTTTCGGCCAGTGTAATGCATGCCAGATGCGGTTCATTGTCAATCAGGACGGTGCAGGCGCCGCACGTGCCCTGGCCGCAACCGTATTTTGGCGTCATGTCGCCTACGCCCCGCCGCAGAAAATCAAGGAGATTTTCCCCCGGATCGGCAAACGCGGCCGTTGGTCTGCCGTTCAGAGTAAAGGTCACGGGTGTTTTTTTCATCATCGGTCTTCCCCCAGCAGCAGGCGTCGCAAGTGCACGGGAGCAACCTCGCGGCGATACCAGGATGAGGCAAGTTCGTCCGTTGGAGGTTCCAGGCCTTCCGTTGCGCTTTCGATAGCGGATGCAATGCCGTGCCGATTAAGGGCGGCTCCTTCAAGCGCCCGCTCAACGGCGCGAACGCGCATTGGCGCAGATCCCATTGCGCCATACGCAACGCGCGCATTGGATAGATATCCCGGGGAATTTCCAAGGTGCGCCGCGATGCTCATAACGGAGGCGCCCTTTGGCTTTATCCTGCCAATCTTGCGAAATCTGAACAAGTCGCCGAAAGGCCTCTGAAATGACACGGACTCCACCAGTCCCGATCGGTTGCGAAGAAAATCCTCGATGGGTACCGCTGAACCGTCGGATAGATGCACTCTTGCGTCAAGCGCAAGCAGAGCCACCGTGAAATCCCCGTACGGGTGGGGCGCAAAGAGATTTCCTCCGACCGTTGCCGCGTTTCGAACTCCCGGGCCACCCACTGCCATCGCCGCCGGCCCCAGGAAGTCAAGATCCCGATGGGCAAGTATATCCGACATTGTCGCAAAGGCGCCAAGAGTTATCCTGCCAGCTTCGTCATCGATTCTTCGAAGGGTGGAGTCGGTTGTTCGTATTATCGCCTTCAATCCATGCGCACCGTAATTTACCCGAATCATGACAAGAGTTCCCCCACTCATGAACACTGATCCGGGATCGATATTTTCGGCGGCTTCCGCCAGGGTGGGGTAGGTGCGAACCTCAAGCATCGCGCGAGTCCAGATTCTCTCTTATGGCCTTGAAGCCGGCAGCGTAAATGCCATCGCCAACCAGTTCGACAAGCTCCTCTCGGCGATCATGAGGGGTGTCGAAACGACTCTCCCATTCCCAGAATGTGCGGTTGCCGTCGGTGACGGGAAACAGTCGCACATGGGCGACATAGTTAAACAGTGGAACGGGTGTGTCCAGCAGGCAATACGTGAAGCACTGTTCAAGATCGGACAGAGCAAGCAGCCGCTCGCGAAGTTCGGATCCGTCCGCAAGGCGGAAGGCGCGCACGCAGCCAACCATGTCGGATGGATTTTTTCTCTCAATTCGACTGGCGGCAATGGCTGGATGCCATCTGTCGTGACCGTTGAAGTCGCGCAGAACGTTCCACACGGTCTCCAGCGGAGAATCAATCACGGTGCTTTTTCGGACCGTTGGCATTATCGCCCTCCGAAATGGCGTTTAAGCGCGTCAAAGCCAGTTTGGAAAACATCCTCCGCAATTCGGTTTGCAAGCCCGTCTTCATCCTCCGGCGAACACGAGAATTCCGCCGACCACTCGATGAAGGCGCGCTCCCCCTCCGTTACCGGCGTAAGCCTGAGGGTGGCGAGATAACCGGTCAGCGGCATGGGGCTTTCCAGAATGGAATAGGTGCAGAACATGTCGTAATCCGACAGGCCCAGCAACTGCTCGCGGATGAAATCGCCGTTTTGGAGGTGAAAATGTCTAACGCAACCGACCTTGTCGGAGGGCAGGGCGTCCTCGATTCTGCTGTCGCGAATGAGCGGGTGCCACTTTGGAAGGCCGTTAAAGTCCCGCACGCGTTCCCAAACCTTTTCAGCGGGCGCATTGATTACAGATGAGACGTAAACTCGAGCCATTCAGTTGTTTCCCCCCTCGCTGCCACCATCCTTGCCGTCGGCGTTTTTGCCCTTTTCCTCCCTTTTTCTCTCCGCGGCGGCTGATATGCGCTGCATGTCGGAGGCTTCGCGAATAAGTCCCGGCTGCCTGGCCAGATTGCCGCCTTCAATTCCAATGTCATTCAGCAGACTGTCAATCATCGGTGCCTGCACTCGATAGCGCAATGCCGAGTTGATGACCTCGTCCGTCGGGCTGCCACCCACCGGTCCGCCGTCGCCCCCGCCGGAGTTGTCGAAACCAAGCGATCCCGATCCGGCCCCGCCGAGTTCCATGATTTTGATTTCGTTTATTTTCTCAAGAGGCTTGACCTGCGCGGCGACAATTCCCTCCAAACGCTCCAGGAGGTTGCGGCGGAAGAGCGACACCCGCGCCTCGTCCGTGAGAATGTTTTCGGCTTCGTTTATGAGCATTTGCGCCTGGGCGCGCACCGCTGAAGCAATCCTCTCGGCCTCCGCGGCAAGCCGTTTCTCCTCCGCTTCCTTTTCGGCGCGCATGACATCGACGGATTTTAGCCTTTCCGCCTCTTCAATGGCGGTGGCGGATTCCACTTTGGCCTCGGCCGTTGCGGCTTTGGCCCTTGCTTCCTCGGCCTTGATGGCAGCGGCGCTCTCGTCAAGAGATTTCTGATAAAGCGCGATCGCCTTTTCCATGGCCGCCTCCTCAACGGCCTTTTCGCGATCTATTTCAAGCTGGCGGCGTTTTTTCTGGTGCCCGATGCGGGCGTCGTCAAGGCCGCTTTCCGATTGCAACTCGGTTTTCTCCACCATTTCACGCGCGGAGATTTCGGCTTCCCGAAGTGCCTTCGTTCGCTCCACCTCAAGATGCTCGAGCGATTTTCTTCGTTCGATGTTCGCCGCCTCTATGGCCAGCTCCTTGGCAATTTCGGCCGCTCTGGTTTTCTTTTCCTCGTCAATGCGGGCGGCATTGATAATTTCCATCGCGTCGATGTTTGCGGCGTCGACGGCCCGGTTGCGGGCGATTTCGCGTTCACGCAGATCCTGTTCATAGGCTATCCGTTCAGCGGCCAGTTTCTTCTCTTTTGCTATTCGCGCCGCCTCCACCGCTTCCGCGCGCAACTGTTCCCGCTCTTCCGTGTCCTGTTGCGCTTCGATGCGCTCAAACGAGATTTGCCTCTCTTGCGCGATACGGGCGCTTTCGACTGTTTCCCGGGCGGCAATGTCCGTGGCATCCACATCGCGGTTTTGGTGAATTTCAAGTTTGCGGGTTTCGCCCGATTTGGAAATGCGCGCTGAAGCCACTGCGTTTTCACGCATGATGGACAGTTTTTCAGTGGCCTCATGACTTGCTATTTCCGCTTCTCTTACCGCAAGGTCGCGGGCGACCTCGCGCTCGCGTGTCTGCCTTTCATGCTTGATTCTTGCTTCGGCAACGGCGTTTTCCTGCGCAATTCTGGCCTTCTCGACGGATTCACGGGCGCCGATTTCGGCCGCGTCGGTTTCCTGTCTGTTGCGGATCGTCTCCTCCGCCACCTCGCGCTCCTCCTGAACCCGCGCCTTGTCCAGTGAGGATTTCATGGCGATTTCCGCTTCCTCGATGATTTTCTGCCGATCGATTTCCCGCTGCCTGATTTCGCGTTCGGAGTCGATTCGCGCCTGCGATATCTGGCGTTCATTGTTTATGCGGGCCGTTTCGATCGCCTCATTGGACAAGAGCGTCGCCTGTTCGGCGTCTTTCTCCCGTTCAGAGCGTTCGCGCGCAAGTTCGGCGCGCTGCTGCGCCCGCCGGAATTCGATCTCGCGCTCCTGCTCAAGCCTTGCGACTTCGGATTCCCGCTCGATATCCAAAACCTGCTTTTCGGCTGCAAGATTGCGTGTCCGGATATTCACCATTGATTCCTGTTCAATGTCGTTGCGCAGCTTGCGGCGGGCTTCAACCGCTTCAATCACCTGCGTGAGGCCTTCGGCGTCAAATTTGTTTGAAGGATTGAAATATCTGATATCGGACTGGTCAATGTCGGTAATGGCCAGGCTTTCCAGTTCAAGTCCGTTTTTGTCGAGACCGTCCTGGGCCATTTCGAGAACCCTGGCAACATAGATGTTGCGGTTTTCATGTATTTCCTCAAGCGTCATTTCCGAAGCGACCGTGCGCAGCGACGAGACAAATTTGCCGGATAGAAGATCGTGAATGCGTTCGGGTTCAAGAGTGCGCCGTCCCAGAGTGGAGGCGGCAAGCGACACCGCCTCCCGGGTTTGTCGCACGCGAAGATAGAATTCCGCATCGACATCCACCCGCATCCTGTCTTTGGTGATTAGCGCGTCATCATTCTCGCGGGTCACGGCCAGTTGAAGGGAATTCATTGAAACTGGCGTTATGTCGTGAATTATCGGCCAGACGAATGCTCCGCCGTCAATTACAACCTTCTCGCCGAGAAAGCCGGTCCGCACAAACGCCACTTCCTTGGTTGATCGCCGATATAGCCAGTGCATTATCCAGTAAAGGATGAATACCGCGATAACCGCGGCTATCAGCCAGAGAATAAGTTGACCAATGAGTTGGCCTGTCATGTTTCCCTCCCTTTGGCCAGCTGGCCAATCCTCTTGAATTTCCTCGTCTGCTCGACCATCGCCATTTCGGTCGGAAGGCGCTCCATTGAAGAGGCGCCGTAAAATCCGTGGCAATGCTTCGCGTTTGCGAGCACGAACGCGGCGTCTTCCGGCATTGCCACCGGCCCGCCATGGACAAGTATCAGCAGTTCCGGATTTACCTCAAGCGCCGCAGCCGCCAGCCGGTCCGCAATGGCCGGTGCCTCCTCCAGGCTTGCGGCCGTTTTCGCCCCGATGGATCCTCCCGTGGTAAGCCCCAGATGGACTACCAGAATATCGGCGCCGGCCATTGCCATGGACCGCGCGTTTTCCTCGGAAAAAACATATGGCGTGGTCAGCATGTTCTTTTCCGCCGCCAGTCTGATCATTTCAACCTCATGGCCATAACCCATGCCGGTCTCCTCCAGGTTGTCGCGAAAGACGCCGTCTATAAGTCCGACAGTGGGGAAGTTTTGCACCCCTGAAAATCCGGTTGACTGCAGCACGTCCAGAAACCGGCTCATGTCGCGAAACGGGTCCGTGGCGCAGACGCCTGCCAGAACGGGCGCGCTGGAAACAACGGGCAGCACTTCACCGGCCATTTCCAGAACAATCGCGTTTGCATCCCCATAGGGCATCAGTCCGGCAAGGCTGCCGCGTCCGGCCATGCGGTAGCGGCCGGAGTTGTAAATCACTATCAGGTCAATTCCTCCGGCCTCCTCGCATTTTGCCGAGAGTCCGGTTCCGGCACCGCCACCGACTATCGGCTCGCCGCGGTCTCGCATCTCGCGAAATTTCCTCATCAGATCTCTTCTGTCGCGCAAGTCATGCTCCCGTTGCTCTTGCCGGACTGGCGTGAAGTTCATGAAAGCAGTTCAGAACAAGTGACGCAAATTCCGGATCGTTAATGTTGTGCGGCGACCTGATCAGTCTTCGCGCAGATGTCTGGCGCACGGTTTCCTCCAATGATTCGAAAAGCGCCGCATCCGCGGTCGGGTCGTGAAACGGCTGCCCCGGCGCCGAAAGCTGCGAGACGCCGCCTTCGGGTATCAGGAACACTGTCGGTCCATTCATTTGGTTAAGCTTTTCTCCAATCCAGCGTCCGATCTTCGCGCATTCCCCGGCATTTGTGCGCATAAGCGTGACCTGCGGATTGTGTGGATACAGCAACCGTCCACGATAGTGATCGGGCATCGACTCCGGCGGCCCGAAATTTACCATGTCAAGCGCTCCGCAGGCGCCAATGTATGGCAGGCCGGAACGAATTGCCGCATCGAAACGCGTATCGTCCGCCGGAAAGACGCCTCCCGCCACCATGTCGCAGATTTCCGTTGTGGTGAGATCCAAAATCCCGGAAAGACGTCCTCTGTCCATCAGGTCTTCCATTGCGCGGCCGCCGGTACCGGTCGCGTGGAACACCAGAACGTCGTAATGGGTTTCGAGCGCTTGCGAGACCTGCCTGACCAGAGGTGTCGTGACTCCGAACATGGTTATTCCCAGAGCCTTGCGGTCAATGGCGTCACGGGGCCGTTCCATTCTGCCAGCCACCATCCCGGCAATTGCGTGGGCCCCGTTTGCGAGAATGCCGCTGGTTATCGAATTCAGTCCCTGGATGTCCGCAACGGCGTTCATGATTGTGATATCCGACTCGCCGACATATTTTTGCACGTCTCCCGAGGCAACCGTTGAAACAACCAGTTTTGGGATTCCCGGATCAAGAGTTCTAAGCCCCGGGCACACCATTGCCGTGGCGCCTGACCCACCCGCCGATATGGCGCCCGCGATGGAATCTCTGGATATGATCCATCTGAGAAAGGCTTCGGTCATGCCTAAAACCGCACTGCCCCTGTCCCCGGTAAATACGCCCGACGTGCCGCGGGGATGAAACGCGGCCACTTCATGGGGCGGCACATCGGCGCCGGAAGGTTTGCCGCTTGTCGATATATCCACCATTCGAACCATGAGTCCCCGGTTTTTCAGAATTTCCCCGATATAGTTCAGTTCCCTTCCCTTGGTGTCAAACGTTCCGACAACCAGAATGGCATCCTCATGGGATTTTGCGGCGTGGCGAAGTGGCGTTTCCATGCGTTGCGGACCGGAATCCGCGGTGCTTGTCCTTGCCGATCCTTCAATGACCTCCACAGGAACGGGCCGGGACCATCTTGTGGGCGTTTTCGGATTGGACATGTATATTCTGCGAATGCCGTCGGATCCTGCTTCAGCGACGTCCCCCGCCACTGCCCGCGGCGTTTCCGGCGCGCTGTCATGCGCATGGCGGCCCACGCCCAGCAGCGCCTGCTGCACAGCGCGATCATTTGACAGTCTGGATGATTCCATGATCCTGTTTATCCGCCCATTTACCATAATGGCGACTTTTTCAGCCACGGCGCAGGCCACGCCGATATTTTGCTCGATCACCAGAACATCGACACCACCGTCCCGGCCAAGCCTGGAAAGCATGTCTTCGAGCTGTTGAACGATGACCGGGGCCAGCCCCTCGGTTGGTTCGTCCATGACAAGCAGTTTGGGATTGAGCAAAAGCGCGCGGGAAATCGCCAGCATTTGCTGTTCTCCGCCCGAAAGCTGCGATCCCAGATTGTCTCTTCGCTCGGCAAGTCTGGGAAAAGTCGAGTACACGCGGTCAATGCTCCAGTTCATTCCGCGTTTTTCAACAAGTTTCAGGTGTTCGTCCACGCTCAGGGTGGGCCAGAGCCGCCGGCCTTGCGGCACATAGCCTATGCCCATCCTTGCGACATCGGTCGGAGAGAGACCGTTTAGGGCCCGTCCCGCAAGCCGAATGCTTCCCGAACTTGCCGAAACCAGCCCCATGATTGCCTGGCATAATGTTGTCTTGCCCATGCCGTTGCGCCCGACCACGGACAATACACCGGATTCAAGGGTTAGATTGACGCCCTGCAATGCATGGCTGTGCCCGTAGAAAACATTTAGATCCCGTATCTCCAGCATTGAGGCGGCTTCAGCCATCTTCGCCTCCAAGATACAGAGCCTGCACCTCGGGATCGTCTTCGATCTCCGCCGGGCTTCCGTGTTTGAATATCCGTCCGTTATGCATCATCGTAACGCTCTCCGCGACGCGCAGGGCGACATCCATGTCATGCTCTATGATGATGAAACCCATATGAGCGGGCAGTCCCGTGAGAATTGCTATCAGGTCCGATCGCTCCGCTGGCGACAGTCCCGCGGCGGGCTCGTCAAAAAGTATGAATCTTGGAGCGCCGGCAAGAGCCATTGCGATTTCAAGTTGCCTTTGCTGTCCATAGGAAAGATTCGAAACCAGCTGATGCCGCGCGTCGTTTAGATGCACCAGGTTTACAAGATTGTCCGCACTGGCCATCAGGGCGTCATTGCGTCGCGGGCGAATGAAGGAAAACCGGCTTCGCGACATGCCCGCGCAGGCGAGATAGATGTTGTCGTGCACGGACAGTCCGGTAAACAGAAGTGAAATCTGATATGTCCTGCGCAAACCTCTTCGTATTCGCTCATAGGGCGGAAAACCGGTGACGTCTTCTCCAAAAAAGCGGATGGTACCTGTAGTCGCTGGATAGTCGCCGCCCACGCAATTGAACAGGGTTGTTTTTCCGGCGCCGTTTGAGCCAAGCACGGCTCTGCGCTCGCCGGGTCGCACGGTGAGGTCGATGTCGCTGAGAGCGGCAAGCGCTCCGAATTTTTTTGAGACATTGCGCATTTCCAGAGCGTTTGCCGTGCCCGTGGCGCTCAGCCTGTCGGAAATCGATTCCCGGGCGTTCACGGCGTGGAACCTCCCCGGTCAAGCAGCGGGTCGCGTTTGCGCGCCTGCTGCCAATGATTCCATATTCCCAGAACTCCATCCGATGACCAGAAGACAATTGCGAGGAATCCGATTCCTATGAGAAGCTGAAATCTTTCCCCGGAGAGACCGATGGCCACGAGCGCGTCCAGCGCAAATGTCTTCAGAACCACATATATAAGCGCCCCGATAAATGGTCCGATTGGATGCCGCATGCCGCCAATTACCGTTATGACAAGTATGTCTATCACGGGACCAATGCCCGCAGTTCCAGGTGAAATCTGCGCCGATTGCCAGGTCAGCAGTATCCCGCCGATGGCGGCGAGGAAAGCCGCGAATGCATAGGCGGCAACACGGTGGGCCACAACATTGTAGCCAAGAGCCGACATGCGTCTTGGATTGTCTCTGATTCCCTGCAGCACCAGTCCAAAGGGCGAACGGGAAACGTAAATGACCGTTCCATAGGCAAGGACCGCCCAGAACAGAGTGAGATAGTAGAATGCCGCGGGCTGCCGCCAGTCCACTCCAAACAGATTTGGGGGAAGGACGCCGTTAAACCCGGAAAATCCGTTAAAGATCACATAATTCTGCCTTGTGAAGTAGAAAAACGCGGACGCAATGGCGAGGGTGATCATGATCGTGTAGATGCCTTCGGTTCTTACTGCCAGCCATCCGGCGAGAGTCCCGAAAAGTGTCGCAATTGCAAGCGCCAGAGGAATTGCCAGATACCATGGCCAGCCCAGAGAAATGTTTTCTATGGCGGACACGCCGAAGATGGCGATCATATATCCCGCGCTGCCGGCAACCGTCATTTGAACAAGGCTGACCATGCCCCCGTAGCCCGCGAGAAACATGAGGCTCAAGGCGATGATCCCCAGGATAAAGCCCCACCCAAATATCTGAAACAGAATGAAATCGCCCGCGACTCCGGGCATGATCAGCAGCAGGATGCCCAGTATCCAGTATGCGGCGGGGATTTTTTCCAGCCAGCTGCGCTCCTGGCGGTTTTTTTCCATTTCGCTGATCATGGTCAATTGCTAGGCTCTCCCCATCAGTCCCTGAGGCCTGAACGCGAGCACCAGCACCATGATCAGGAATGTCAGAACCACGGAATAGGTTGGCGCATATACGGAGCCAAGCTGTTCGGCGAGACCGATCAGCAAAGCGCCAATTGCAGCTCCGGGTATTGATCCCATGCCGCCGACAATAACGACAACAAGTGATGCAAGCAGAAATCTTATGTCTTCGCCCGGCGCTATGGACTGGAATGTGCCTCCGACAACTCCCGCCACTCCGGCAAGTCCCGCTCCGAAGGCGAACACTCCGAGAAACACGGTTTGAATTCTGGTTCCCATCGCCGACAGCATGTCCCCGTCGTCCACACCGGCCCGTATCAGCATGCCTATTCTTGTGCGGTTGAGAAGTATCCATATTCCAATGCCCAAAGCAACCGAGGCGAGGAATATGACGATCCTGACCATTGGGTATTTCATGAACACCGGTTCGCCCGAGCTTTTTACCGCTGTCACAAAGAAGGTCTTTAAAGGCCCGTTCAAGACCTCGGGCGCCGAGATGTTGTAGAAATCCCCACCCCATATCCAAAGCATCAGATCTGCGAGAACGATCGATATGCCAATTGTCACCAGGGTCTGTCTAAGATCTTCTCCCTGCATTTTTCTGAAAACAAAGAATTGGAGAAACATTCCGAGAAGACCGACGAGAATGAAGGCCACGGGAAACGCGAGTATCCAATAGCCCGTTAAAGCCGCCACCTCGTATCCAATATATCCGCCCAGCAGGTAGAGCGAGCCATGCGCCAGATTGACATTTCGCATAAGTCCGAAAATCAGGGTGAAGCCGCTGGCGACAAGAAAATACAAACCGCCAAGCGTAATTCCATTGAAGACGGCATTGAGAAAGACTTTCTTTTTGCCAATAAGTTCCACGAGCCATTTTGGCCAAACCGCAAAAATCATCCACAGAAGCACGGCCGCCAGAATAAAAAGAACCACTGTCCAAACCGGATGGCGGCGCGTGAACTCTCTCATGGGCGCGTTCCGGAATGGAATTTGCCGATTGCGGTATTTTGCGTTGCCGCCATTACATGTCTCATCTGTTATTCAGGATGATGAAGCAAAAGATCCAACTGGTCAAACGCATGCGCAGCCGTTTGATTTAACGCGCCATGGCTTGGTAAAACCACACCGGCCATCTGCAATCATCGCAACTTCGGACACGTCCATAAAATGCAGGTTTTGCCAAAGCTTCACGTGCGCAAGGCAAAAATTTTGAAAATCGGCAACATGTCCCGAAAACCGCTCCGGGCTGAATTTCACCGGCCCGGAGCACATTGTCTGCAAAGACTATTCGTAGCTTGCCTTGCATTCTGGAACATCACGTGCCGGCGTGCCGATTTTGGCAAACAGCTCTGGATCCATGCCAAGCGTCTGGTTCACGTTTTCGATCACTTTGACAACCTGGTTGGAGAGTGTGCCGTCAGCCATCTCCACGACTTCCGTCAGGAAGTTTGT
Organism: Roseovarius sp.; assembly: GCA_026709325.1. Classification (GTDB taxonomy): domain Bacteria; phylum Pseudomonadota; class Alphaproteobacteria; order Rhodobacterales; family Rhodobacteraceae; genus JAPOTF01. The sequence continues at coordinate 10,893 of JAPOTF010000027.1, read as the reverse complement.
ACCGATCGCCTGGCGATTTTCGTCAAGGGCGATCTTTCCGTTTGGCGCATCGAGTTCGATGGATGAAAGACATGCGCGCAACGCCGCATGGCCATCGGAGAGGTCTCCTCCAATTTGATCCATGCATTGCGACATTGCCATGGTCGCATTGTAATAGCCAACAGACATGAGAGCCGGGAACGGGAATCGCTTGTCGGGAGGGAAGGCGTCCTGATATTTTTTCACGAATGCCTGCCATTTTGGGTTTTCCCAGTTATCGGCCTGCGGAGCGGATGACGGAACTCCGATAAGAGCGTTTTTGGCGGATCCGGTTGCGCTCAGAACTGTCGGGTCCACCATAATGGTGCCGCCGATAAGATTCGCCTCACCACCGGCCTGCTGATACTGGTTCAGGAAGTTGACCGCGTCACCGCCGCCAAGTCCGAGATATATTGCATCGACGTCATCGGGCAGAGCGGCAATTATCGAGCCGAAATCCTTGGTGCCGAGCGGCACCCAGTGACGTTCCGTTATTTCGCCGCCGGCCTGGCAAAATCCGAGAGCAAATCCAAATACCTGAGTGTAGATGAACGAATAGTCTTCGCCTATTGTCGCGACGGTTTTGTAGCCTTTCTCGTTGAAGACGTATTCGCCAAGTCCCGCCGACCACTGGGCGCCATCCGTGTTGTAGCGGAAGAAGTTGTCGGATGGATTCTGATAAGTGGTTGACTGAGCTCCCGAAATCCCGTTGATGAATGTCACTCCAGGTTGCGTTTTTGAGTAGTCGCGTATTGCTATTCCCTCGGAACCTGAAACGGGTCCGATAACAATGTCCACGCCGTCTTGCTCAACCAGCTTGCGGACGGCGCGTACCGCGCTGTCGGGACTGGCGTCGGAAGAGGCCACAACATATTCAATTGGGCGACCACCCGCAGTTTGGCCTATTTCATCCAGGGCCATTTCAAATCCGCGAAGACTTTCCTCGCCCATCAGTGTGTAGGTGCCCTCAAATGTCGCGACAAACCCAAGTTTAAGCGGATCCTGGGCAGTCGCCGCACTTGCGGCCAGTGTGGCGGCAAAGGCCGCAGATGTTAACAGTTTGGAATTCATTATCCCCTCCTTGTTATAAACTGACTGTTGCAATTAAACGATTAAGATTGCAGTCTTGCAACAGCAAAAGTTGGCCATTTGCAATTTAAACCCAACTATATCGGCTGCTCCGAAGTATGGTTGCAGTGAATTTTTCATTGTAAATGAGAAAATTCCGATGTCAATCTCTCTTCAAGGCAGATGAACGCGGCATTTGGAGGGCAAAGGCATGAATACTGCGCGCATGGCTGGATCAAAGCGCTTTGAAAGGCTTTCACGGCGGGAAATCAACAGGGAAGTCTATGTAAACGAACTTCCCGAGCTGGGTTTGATTGTGATGAACAGTCCCGGCGACCCCAGGCCCTCGCTTGATATCCGAAGCGGCCGGATTGTCGAGATGGACCGGCGGGACATGGAGAATTTTGATGCAATAGATCGCTTTATCGCGGCGCATGCGATCAACATCGATCAGGCGGAACACTCCATGTCGCTCGATTCGATTGAAATCGCAAGGATGCTTGTTGACATAAACGTGTCCCGGCAGGAGATCATGAAGGTGTTTTCGGGTTTGACGCCTGCAAAGATCGCGCAGGTGATGAATCATCTCAATGTTGTCGAGATGATGATGGCCATGCAGAAAATGCGGCAGCGCAAGCGGCCATACGATCAGGCACACGTGACCAACTGGAAGGAAAACCCGACCTTGCTTGCCGCGGACGCGGCCGAGGCCGGGCTGCGAGGTTTTGCCGAGGAGGAAACAACCGTTCGCGTGGCGCGCATGGCGCCATTTTCCGCATTGGCGCTTCTGGTGGGCAGCCAGTCGGGTCGTCCCGGCGTAATGACCCAGATATCGTGCGAGGAGGCTCTGAATCTCCGACTGGCGATGAAAGGGCTTGCGACATATGCGGAAACGCTTAGCGTTTACGGCACGATCCCCAGTTTTCTCGATGGTGACGATACGCCCTGGTCAAAAGGCATCCTTTCTTCGGCATATGCGTCGCGCGGGATCAAATCCCGATTTACATCCGGTTCCGGATCGGAGGCCCTGATGGGCTACGGTCAGGGCAAATCCATGCTCTATCTTGAGATAAGGTGCATAATGATGGTGAAGGGGGCGGGCAGCCAGGGTGTTCAAAACGGCTCCATTTCCTGCATAGCATTGCCGGAAAGCCTTCCAAACGGGGTAAGAGGTGTCATGGCCGAAAATCTGGTTGCGGCCTCTCTCGGTCTTGAGGTTGCGTCGGGGAATGACGCGATGTCGTCGCACAGTCAGATGCGCAAGACGGCCAAGCTGATGCTTCAGATGCTTCCGGGAACGGATTTCATAACTTCGGGCCACTCCGTAATGCCAAGAAAGGACAATCTCTTTGGCGGAGGCAATTTTGACGCCGAGGACATGGATGACTGGCATGTGATACAACGGGACATGCAGGTGGATGGCGGTTTGAAGCCCGTGCGGGAAAAAGACGTTCTGGCCGTTCGCGAGAAAGGCGCCCGCGCAATTCAAGCCGTGTTTGATTATCTCGGGTTTCCCGAGATAGCGGACGAGGAGGTGGATGCCGCCACCACCGCGTTTTCCTCGGATGACATGCCTGATCGGGACTCGGTTGCCGATCTGGCGGCCGCCGACGCATTTCTGGAAAGCGACCTGACAGCTCTTGATGTTGTCAAGGCGCTGGACGCAAAGGGTTTCAAGGATGTTGCCGAAGCCGTTCTTGAAATGCAGCGCCAGAGGGTTCTGGGCGATTATCTGCACACATCCGCCGTGTTTGGAGACGGCTTTAATGTGGAAAGCGCTTTAAACACGCCGAATGACTACCTTGGTCCGGGAACGGGATACAGGGTCGAAGGCAAGGTCTGGAAGGATATCTGCAATCTGCCTCAGGCAATTGATCCAGTTAAACTGGTATGCGAGGAGGCGTCCGATCCAAACCTGATTTTAAGATCGGTCGGAACGGCAGCTCCCGGCGAATGTCTCGAGGTTGTTGTTGCCCTGGGTCCGGCATATGCCTCCGTTATGGACGGCACTCTGGCGGGGATTTCACATGCCGAGGCCTTGCGCGCAATTCTGGACGGGATCGAGTCCGAGGGCGTTGCGTCCCGTGTGGTCAAGGTTTGGCATGGCGCCGACCTTGCGGACATAGGTCTGTCCGGCGCGAAGCTCAGCGGTTCGGGCATTGGAATAGGTCTTCAGTCCAAAGGCACGGCGTTAATTCACCGGAAAGGTCTTGCACCGCTTAACAACCTTGAATTGCTTGGCATGGCGCCAAATCTGACACTTGAAAGCTACAGCGCCCTTGGCAAAAACGCCGCCTGCTACGCGGCTGGTCGCGCGCCAAGCCCGGTTCCAATGAAAATTGACAATATGGCTCGTTTGCGTCTAATTGTTCACACGACTTTACTGCATCACAGAGAAGTCAATCAGATAGATAAAAATCGGGGAGTTGAAGAGATGAAGGCGATATTCCCTTGAGCGCTGAAAATGAAAGCCAATATCCGCTGGGAGAAAATGATCGAGACACGATCAAGGCCAAATCCGGGCGTCCGCTTTCTGAAATGACACTTGATTATGTCCGAACAGGTGACGCTCGGCCCGATGACTTGTCGGCCGAAGCGAGCACGTTGATTGTGCAGGCGGAATTTGCGCGGCAGGCAGGATATTTGGAGCTGGCGGAAAACCTGGCTCGAGCGGCGGAAATGACACGCATTCCAAATGATGAAATTCTTGAAATATACGAGGCTTTGCGTCCGGGTCGCTCCTCATATCATCAGCTTCTTTCGCTAAGTCAGAAAATATCAAGCGTTTATGATGCCGAACGCACTGGCGCGTATATTCGCGAAGCGGCGGAAGTTTACAGGGATACCGGTCTGTTAAAATATAATGTCTAGTGTTTGACTTAAAACAAGTGTTTCCATTTTTTCCGGAAGCGTGATATTGTCCTCCCGCCGCCACCGGAGTGCGCCCGGCACTGGACTCCCGGGGCGCTGGCCGGGGAGATTGGCGGCATGGACGCCGTGGAGGGGGTCTTCTCGAGGCCGGCGCGGCAGAGGCTGAAGAACGCGGTCTTCGACTCGCTGGATGCCCGCGTCGCGGCGATCGGGGGCTGCATCGGGCACCGCAACGCCAGGGACGCGCGCCCGTTCCGGTGGAGCCGCGGCCCGGAGGATCTTGCGGGGTCCTTTAGGCGGGGCCACAGGAAGCTCCGGGAAATGAAATCAAATGAATAAATCAAAGCAACAGCAGTTGAAAAAGCTCAAGACCATGTATGACAAGCTGGTCAAGGATATCGAGCATCTCAGCGGGAAGTCTCCGGATGATTTTGATCTGGTCACCGCTTTCCAACTCCGCACGCGGCTGATCGAGATGTTCCCCCCAGGTCTGGAGCCAGACGCCCCATATCTCTGACGAGTTCATCGACACCGATTGGCGGCGCCCGGAGGCGACCGCGTTGTTCAATGAGTGGACCAACACGTTGAACAGCGGCGCCTCAGCCTATTTCCACGGTAAGGTGGTGACCGGCGAATTGCACTGACACGACTGGCGCGTCGTTACGTAAGCGCAAAAGCCTCGCTGGCCCAGCTCTGCACGATCTTGGTCTGGATTTTGCCCAACGCATCCCGCGGCAGGGCGTCGACAAAGACGATCTCGCGCGGGACTTTGTAATAGGACAGTTCCGACTTTGCCCGCTCCACCAATTCCCGTTTCAACCCTTTGCTGCCCGCGGCACCCTTGGAAACCGCGACATAGGCCACAACCTTTTGCAGCATCTTGGCGCAGGGGGCCGGTACCACGGCAACCTCCTGAACAAGGTCGTGACGGGAGAGAACGGTTTCCACCTCGCCCGGTGCGACTTTGAAACCACCGGTTGAGATGAGGTAGTCGGAGCGGCCGAGGTAATGGACGAAACCGTCTTCATCAAAACGGATCAGGTCATCGGCCAGCGTCCAGCCGCCCTGCACATCGCGTTCCTGTAGATCGTGGCGGTTCCAATAGGTCAGGCCGGTCGGTCCTTTGACCGCCAGAACACCTATCTCTCCTTTCGGCAGCGGGTGGACCTTGCCATCGCGCAGTTCGACGGCTTCGATTTGAAAATCCTCTGCGGCCATCCCCAGGGCGCTTCGTGGCACTTGGCTCGAGACGGGCGGGATCAGCACCCAGGTGGCAAATGAGGTTGATCCGAAATTGTTCAATAGCTCCACGCCGCGATCCCGCCAGAAGTCGAACACTTCGGCCGAAGAAGCCGATTGCCACATGGCAAAGCAGGTCTTGAGCGAGGATGTATCCGCCTCTGGCGCATTCTCTTTGATATGCGCGGCCAGCTTGCCCCAGGACGCCATGAGGCCGGTCATCATATTGATTCTATGGGTTTCAATAGCGTTGAGCACCACATTTGCATCGGAGAATTGCTCCAACAGAACCGGCGTCGCCCCGTGCAACATGCAAAAGATCGTGTTGTGGATCAGCCCCAAAGCATGGCCCATGGGCGACATGACCGCCACACGCAGACCGGGTTCGATCTTTGCGGTTTTCCCGAAAGACAGACCCCCAAGCAGAAAACGACGGTGGGTGTGATAGCAGCTCTTGGGTTGGCCGGTCGTGCCGCCCGTATGCCAAATAATGGCGGGCTGGTCGGGGGACACTTCGGGCATGGCCTCGCCTTCGGCGCCGGTCAGGAACCCTGACTCTTCCAGCCCTGCAATATTGCCATTGGTCGCGCCGAAATGGACCACACCGTCAAGCTTGGTATCATCGGAGATGTCCTGCCACACATCGAGCGTCTCCACCTTTTTATTCAAAAAGACAAAGCGCGCGCCGGTATCGGCGATGAAGAAATAGATGCACGATGTGTCGGCATAGGTCGGGATCGGTACGACAATGCCGCCAGCCTTCCAGATCGCCAGCATGACGACGATAAGCTCGACGGCGTTTGGGGATTGATAGGCCACCCGGTCCCCAGGTTTGATCCCCATCTTCACCAGTGCCCTGGCCAGTGCCGTGCTCTGCTCGGCAAGTTCGGCAAAGGTCAGCGCCGCGTCACTATCCCCCTGCAATGCCGCAATCAGATCGCCACGCCCCAGGGCCACCTGCGCATCCGACAGCGCATGCCCGACATTGCATTCCGCCACCCAATCCGGCAGCGGCGTTTTGCTGTATTCCGGCTGTAGGGAGTCCACCACAAGATGGTTCGCCGGAAGCGTGTCGAGCTGAGGATAGGTGTCTTTCATAGCAGATACTCGCCTGAATCTGTGTCGAATTAATGGATGTGACCATCCATATGGTGTTTGCGAACTGGCCGAGGCCGGTCTTTAAAGATGCGGCGCGACCTTATCGGTGATTTCTTGCAAAGAGTTGCCGGCCCCCAGAACATAACGATCCGGTCGCACCACAACCACATCCACGGATTTCCGGTCCATCCACGCTGCGAGGTCGGGTGAGTTCATGTCTGCCAATGTCGTCACCATTGCACCAGTTTGGTCACGCCACCAATCAGCAGCATCACCCAAAGCGCCCTCGTCGCGGCCAAGCACGAAGAAACGGGTTCCAACAATGTCATCAAGCCGCTTGCTGTCGATCTCGGGTTGGACGAACAACTTGCCGCCACCCGGCAGGACATAGGTGCCTTGCTTGAATGGCGGGTTCTTGAAGACCAAAGACTTATGCGTTGTCGGATCATTGGCCAAAAGCAGCTTGTCGCGTTCCTTGGCCTTCTCCGGATCGAGCACGCAGATCACCTTGCCGATGCGGATGGCCGCCTCGATCACTTTGATCGCATGGGGTTTGCGTTCGCTTTCATAGCTATCCAGCAAGGATTCGGGGTGCGCGCCCTTGAGGACCGAGACCAGTTTCCAGGCCAGATTGGATGCATCGCGGAAGCCCGCGACCATCCCCTGACCCAGAAACGGCGGGGTCTGATGTGCCGCGTCGCCAGCGATAAATGTGCGTCCCTTGCGCCAATTCTCGGCCACCACGCCGTGGAATGTATACACAGCGGCCCGTTCGATCTTGTAGCCACCTTCGGGGAACCAGGCGCTGAGACGCTCGCGCACCAGAGCTTCCTTGTCGATGTTTTCCGCCGTCTCGCCCGGCAATAACATCACTTCGAAACGATGTCGGTTTCCGCAGATGGGGGTCGACAGATAGGGCCTGCCCGGGTCGCACACTTCCACAGCGTGATTTGACCACGGATTGTCCTGCGGTGAATCAAGCACCACATCAACGACCAGCCATTGTTCGTCAAAATTCAGGCTTTCCAGTTTGATGTCCAACGCTTCGCGGACCGGGCTCCAGGCCCCGTCACAACCGACGACCCATTTGGCCCGGATTGCGCTTGCAGTTCCATCCTCGTCCTTCAGATCAATATCCACATGATCCTGATGGTTCTTGATCCGGGTCATCTCGCTGCCCAGATGGACTGTCACATTGTCATGGGACGCGGCTTGCTTCCGGAGCGCGCGGTCGAAATCCGGCTGGTAGAAATAGATGCTGGTGGGAAGACCCGACACGCTTTCCTGGTCAGCAGGTGTCCGCACCAGAACCTCGTGATCCGCATTCACGATATCCAGCCGTTTGTTGCGCACAACATCGACCAGAACCTCAACAAGACAGCCCATCTCCTGGACCGCGCGCAGACCGGTATGGTCCACATGGGCAGCCCGGGGAAGGGGGAAGACCTCTTTTTCTTTTTCGATCACCGCAACCTTCAGGCCAGACTTGGCAACCAGACCCGCAAAACAGGCACCAACCGGTCCAAAGCCTATTATTGCAATATCGTACATGAATACTTCTCCTTAGATCCGGTTGGTCAGAATGGTGATCGCCATTGCCGCCGTATCGTCTTTGGCAAAGCCGCCCGCGTTTTCGGCCAAGCCGATCCGCGCGTTTTCAACCTGCCGTTTGCCCGCTTCACCGCGGAGCTGTTCCATCAATTCGATGATTTGCGCGAGGCCCGTCGCCGCGACCGGATGGCCGCGCGATTCAAGCCCGCCGCTTGTGTTGATCGGGGTACTGCCGCCAAGCGCGGTCTCGCCGCTTTCAACCAACAAATGCCCCTGGCCTGGCTCGACAAGGCCCAGCTCCTCATAGGCCAGCAATTCGTTGAAGGAGATCGAGTCGTGCACCTCAGCGAAATCCACATCGCCGGGTGTGATCTCGGCCGCCGCATAGGCCTGTTTCGCCGTATATCCGATGGCCGTGCCCTGATCGGGCGACATGCCCGTACCGACCTGGGCGGCGAGGATTCCGATAGCGCGCGATCGGTCATCAACCTGGTCCGTGCGCTTCAGGATCACCGCCGAGGCGCCATCGCCGATGGGTGCGCACATCAATGTGGTAACCGGCCCAACAACCTGGCGCGCAGAAAGAACATCTTCAAGGCTGAGCGGATCGGTATATTGCGCCTTCGGGTTCAGCCCGGCATGGGCGCGGTTCTTGACCGATATCCGCGCCAATGTTTCCTGTTTCAGCTCATAGGCGCTCGCATAGCGCTCCAGTCGTTCCGGATAGACCGCAGAAACAAAGAGCGAGCCTTTGGACGGATCGATACCGCTTTCGACAAGAAATTCCGGATCCGCCGCGCCGTTGAGTGCCAGATAGGTGCGCGACTTGTCGTCTTTGACCACCAGTTTCTCGACCCCAAGAACCAGAACGGTCTTGGCCGCCCCTGACTGGATTGCCTGCATGGCGAGCGCGAATGCGCTGGACGAACTGGCGCAGGCGTTGTCGATATTGAAGACCGGGATCGCCGAAAATCCCATCTGGCGCAGGATCGTCTGGCCGACCACGGCGGTCTGCCCGGTGATCGTGCCTGACATCGAATTGGCGACAAAGGCCATGTCGATCTCGCCCGGTTCAACATTACCATCGGCCAAGGCCGCGTTAATTGCTTCCGCGCCAAGCGATTTAAGCGAGCGTTCAGGGTGTTTGGAAAATCGAGTCATGCCTGCCCCAACCACCAAGGCGTTGGAGCTGGTCACGAATCGCCTCCGTATTTCTCGACAAAGGCGCCGACATTTTTGGGGAAGTTCCCGCGCCGCATATTATCCCAATGGACCGAGCGGTCGAGCTCCATGGCATTGGCCAGTGGCAATTCCGCCCCGCCCAGAAGCTGCCGTTTGGCCGCGCTTACCCCAAGGCGCCCGGCCTTCTTGGCGACTTCCGCCGCAAACTTCTGCGTCTTGGGCATCAGGTCGTCTGGTGCGTAGAGCCGCTCCACCAGCCCAATCTCCAGAGCCTTCTGCGGCGAAACCGGCTTGGCCTCCAAAATGAATTCAAGCGCCTTCGCCGGACCAAGCAATCGCGCCAGAAGCTGACCGCCCCCACCGCCCGAAGGCACGGCACCGAACAGGTCCATCTCCGGCACGCCAATCATCAGACGGTCCTTGTCGCTGCTGAAACGCAGATCACAGGCGGCAGCCAGTTCCAATCCACCGGCCAGCGTGTGTCCGTTCAGCGCCGCCACCACCAGGAAAGGTGCGTTGCGCAGCCGCATACAGACCGCTCGGAAAGCATCCATCGTCTCGTTGAACGCATTGACCAGCCCGTCCGTGCCAAGCTTCTCCAATTGCCCGCGCATCCATTTGGCGTCACCGCCCGACGAGAACAGGCCAAGCTCGCTGGTCAGGATCACGACCGAGACACCCTCATCCCTTGTCGCATCATCAATCGCGATGTTCAGCGCGCCGAGCAAGTTGGGGTGCAGAGCATTCGCCGGAGCAAAATTCATGCTCCATACCTGCACGCCGTTTTCTGTGGCGATGTTCAAAAGACTGGCCTCTGTTGTCATGGTGGATCCTGTCGAATGGGCTAGCGGGTCAGAGCGTGTTGATAAAGTTCTCTAGCTCGGCTTGGAAAGCGGCTTTGTCATCGAGCACGATCAGATGGCCACAATCCCCGATCACGGCGAGACGCGCGTTCGGTGCCTCGGCCACGCAGGCCTTGCCAAGCGCGACGGGGGCAACCGTGTCGTGGGAGGCGTGGAGAAAAAGCTGTACCGCCTCGACGTCTTTGGCCAGGCTCTCTGGTTGCAAGCGCGCCAGCTCATCCACCGCTTCCAAAGCGACCGCAAGCTCGGTTGCTGAAAACATCCGTTCCAGCCAACCAATCTCGGCGGCGCTATGGTGGTTATGGAAAAGAGCCTCTGCCGATTTCCGCGCAAAACCCGGCCAATCACGTCGCATGGCCTTGGCGAATTTGTCATAGGGCGAAGCCTTGCCCGATGGGATGGCGACTGAGACCACCCCTGCTACGCGCCCGGGCCGAGCCGCGGCAGCCTTCAGGGCGACCGCGGCGCCAAGGGCAAACCCAACCAGCACCGCGTCTTCCAGCCCGAGCTCATCCAACAGGGCGACGACATCCGCGGCCAGACGGTCAAATGAATAGGGTCCGGCTAGATCGCACGACAGGCCAAAGCCCGGAAGATCCGGCGTCACAACATCATAGGAAGCGCTCAACCCCTGCTCGGCATAGGCCCACATTTTCCGGTTGAGGCACCAGCCATGGAGCAGGATGACCGGTCGCCCGGCACCGCGTCGCGTATATCTCACACCCCGAGCTGAAACTCGAGCGCTCATTGCGATCTCTGCCAAGATCTTCCTCCCTTTGGACGGCGGGGTTTATCTAGATTGCAATTATTTATCATGTCAACATTGTCAGGTGATAATTATTAGCGTGAAGTCGTTAAGGTATTGAAAAATAGCCAAACTGCACTTCCTATGTCCGCACCGTCGGGTACACTGAACCATCGGTGGACTCCTAAAGTGGTGGCTGGGTGAGCCCTGCTTCATACCATTCCATCAAATTCCGTCCTGATGCGATTGTCCAGCGCT
>JAPOTF010000014.1 GCA_026709325.1 Roseovarius sp. | reverse complement strand
GCCTTGTCGCGCCTCGGATTGACGTCAATGATCGGAACGTGGCCGCTTTGCCCGCCGTGCCGGTGTATCTCGGGTGCGTCATGGGCGGCGTCCATCAGCTTGTGGAGATGGGTCACCCGCCCGCCGGTCATCGTCGCCAGCGGTATGGCGGCCTGTATCCGGTCCAGGATTCCCGGTGGCCCTTCGCGTTTCGCTTGCTCCCAACGGCGCAGGCCTTCGGAAGATCCCCGACCGTCTCGTCAAGGCCCATGCCATGCTGGCGCCCGAGCCGGCGCTCCGGCCTCTCAACCGCCCCGCCCCTCTGCGCCCTATAGTATGCAAACATCTTCTCCTCAGAGGATTGGCGTTGCGGTCTTTTCCTTGGTTTCAAGGTGTGATTCAGGTGGTTTGAGATCATTGATGGAGTACATACATTCAGAGCATCGCACATTTTGGGGATTTTCGGTTGGATCAGGCCGCGGGTGCGGCGCGACATGAAGACCGGCGCAACGCGGCGGTTCGAGTGAGATCATGAACTGCCGCCCGACGACGAAAACTTCGATCTCAAGGTGAACATTCCCCGGCTTGTGGAAACGAGCAAAAAGCATCCATGTTTTGAGTCAGGCGGGAATTTGGTCTTTTTTGCGGCTTTTTCGGGTCCGGAGTCGATTGCCCGCAATCCCTCCACAGCCCCGTCCAGGGGCGGGCGTCCGGACGCACCGGATCCGCCCGCCGGGACGTCCCGGCCGGTCTGGAGACGGGTTCGACGAGGTGCGCGAGGCTTCCGCGCCCCCGAACCTCAAGCGGCGCCGTGGTCAATCCGCTCCTCCCGCATTCTCCGGTCCCGCGGCGGAACGTTGGCGGTCGCGACCGGCCCGGTGGTGCGCCGGTCCGCAAGATGCTTGCGCGGCACCGGCATGTCGCAAAGGCGGCCGGGATCCCGGCGTCCACCCGGTCGGTCTTCGCCGGCGCCCCGCCGGCACTGGCGAAGTCGCGAGACTGCCGGGGGTCGGCGACGGGGACGTCGAAACCCCTGTCGCAGGGAAACGGAAGACGCCCCGATGCATCCGGCCCCGCAATCCGTCCTGCCTCCATGACGACCCGCCTCGCGCCGCCCTCCCGCGGGATGCCGGCAATCCTTGAAATCTGTACCAGATGTCGGCTATGGTGCGGGCAACGGGCATGGCGGGGTCTCCTTTCGCGTATTTTGTTGTTTGCAAGACCCATTATACCACGGAGAGATCCCCAGGCCCGGGAAAACCGCAAAAAAATGCCCAATATGGGCAACAGATTCACTTGGCATCATGATTTTGCCAGATGCCACAATGGGTCTTCGAATCATCCCGGCGTCTTTCCTGTCCCGATGTCGCGCATTTGGCATCGTTGTCCCCGCCGCGCGCAACATGCATTGTTGCGGGTGGCGGAGGCGTTCCCGAAGGGGCGCCTCCAAATCCCGTTGCGACCGGAGAAGGGGCAGCGACAATGGATATCCATATAGGGCTGGACGCGGTTTTGCCAGGCGCGTCCGTTTGTGCGCTCGGTGCCGATGGAGGTCTGGGCTGCCTCCGATTCGTAATCTCCGGTGGCGCGCATTCGCGGTCCCCGAAGATGTCGACGTGCCACTTGCCGCCGAACCGCCGTGTTCGAGCGCGCCTGCAAGATGGACGCCCGGTTCCGGGCCAAACGGAAGCGCCTTTCCCGGCCCGACCGCCGCGTCTCCCGTCGCCGGTGCCGGCATGCCGTTGCCAGGTCCACGCTTCATCGGCGTGGTTCCGTCAGATTCCGCTCTTGACTTCGGGGGCCCCCATTACGGAAGACGCTCTTAAGTGAAAAAATTGAAATCCAAAGGGCTATAGCCTGTTTTTTCGCATGCCTGAAAAAAAATCGCGCATAAGGGATTCGGACTCCTCTGCGCGGATTCCATCATAGATTTCGGGAACATGATGACATTGGGAATGCTCGTAAACGCGTGCGCCATGCAGCACGCCACCCGACTTGGGATCGCAGGCGCCGAAATAAAGCCTTGCAATTCTTGCGTGCGATATCGCCGCGGCGCACATTGGACATGGTTCAAGCGTTACCGTTAGGGTGTAGCCCGTAAGGCGTTCAAGTCCGGTTGCCGTGCAGGCGCCTCTTATGGCAAGAATTTCCGCATGAGCCGTGGGGTCAAAATACTCTCGCGTGCGATTTCCGTTTTGCGAAACAATCCGGCCCATGGGATTGGCCACTACCGCCCCAACCGGTACTTCACCTCGTTTTGCCGCGGCATATGCTTCTGCTAAAGCCACTTGCATATGGCTGTTGAAATTCATTTTTGCTTCCGTTTTCGATGAGGCGCTAATATCGCATGTTGCGGGTCAGGCGAAACTGAATGTCAGATGGCTTGTGATCCTTGGCCTGAATGAAAATACAGCTGATTTTTAATGACTGCAATTCCGATTGATTCCACGGCACTGCAAAAGGTCGTTTTCCTGTTGTGCAGTCAGCCATTTCAGGCGTAATGAACCCTCATGAGCGGAAGACATCCTAAGGGAGAGAGAATTGCCAAAGTGATTTCCAGGGCGGGCGTCGCCAGCCGAAGAGAGGCTGAGCGCCTTGTTGTGGATGGTCGAGTTCGGGTAAACGGCAGGACATTGGAACATCCGGCATTTAATGTTGCGGGCGGCGATCATATTGAAGTCGATGGAAAACCTCTAAACAAACCGGAACCGCTTCGCCTGTGGGCATATCACAAACCCGCAGGACTGGTCATCACGCGAAAAGATGAACAAGGTCGGGTGACCGTTTTTGACAAGTTGCCCCATGATTTTCCAAGGGTGATGAGCATTGGGAGGTTGGACATAAGTTCTGAAGGCCTTTTGCTGCTGACAAATGACGGTGAAATCAAAAGAAAACTGGAATTGCCGTCCACTGGCTGGCTGCGCAGATACCGGGTTAGAATAAAAGGCGTTCCGGCTGACGGCGATTTTGATCCGTTACGCGGGGGTGTTGAGATTGATGGCGAGAAATTTCGCCCCATGCAAATCGCGCTTGACCGTCAGCAGGGCGCAAACGCCTGGCTTACCCTGGCAATTCGAGAGGGCAGGAATAGAGAAATTCGCAGGGCAATGGAATTTCTTGGTTTGACGGTCAATCGCCTTATTAGAATATCCTATGGTCCTTTTCAGTTGGGGGAACTCAAGCCAGGGGAAAAAAGAGAAATCCCATCCCGTGTCATACGGGATCAGATTGGAGCATATCAGAATGAAAACAGGGGTGAAAAGCGTATCGTTAATAAATCCGCCCGGCGGAGAAATAAATGAATTCAAGTTTCCGCTGCGGTTTCCCTGTTTGAACGCCGTTCCTCAGACAAGCAAGGCTGGTTAAGGAATCCGCAGCCTGCGCCATGACTGGATTCTTAGCTGCATGCAGTGGGAACGCCTCGGAAGGAACCGTCCGGGAAAATCAAAACAGCCAGGAAACAAGTGGACAAGGCGCGGCTTGGCCTAAAGCATTCCCGGCACTTTTCAAAATGACTGATCATGTAAGTTTTTTCTTTACAATGCTCCCAACGACGCCAAAGTCCATCTGACCGGTGTATTTAACTTTTAAAAGGCCCATAATTTTGCCCATATCACGGATTGATGACGCATTCGTCTGTTTTATGGTAAGCTCAACTGCTTCAAGTATCTCGGTTTCATCTAACTGCCTGGGCAGGAACTCGGCAATGATCGCGATTTCCATTCGTTCGCGTTCTGCAAGCTCCAATCTACCGCCTTCTTCATAGATCCTTGCGCTTTCATGCCGCTGCCTGGTCATTTTGCCCAGAATATCAAGAATTTCCTTGTCGCTGACTCCACCGTCGCCTGCAACGCCTCCACGTGCCGCGATATCATGGTCTTTTATTGCCGCGTTGATCAGGCGCAACGTTGAAAGACGAGTGGCGTCTTTGCTTTTCATGGCTTGTCTTAGGGTCGTGTTAACCTGTTCCCGTAGTCCCATATCATCCACTCCAGTCGATGGTCGAAAGCACTTGAGAGTATCGAATTTATATGCGTTGCGCAATAGTCGGATAATCACCGAAAGGTGTTATTTTGTTTTGACTTTTCAGAGCGGGGGTCCTGAGATAAATCATTCTGTCGCAAATTATGAGGAGGTTGGCGATGTTCAATTGTAAAAGATATGGACTTTTATTGCAATTTTGGTTTTGATGCTGTCGCTCAGTGTCAATGCGCAACCGCCAACTCTCTGTGAATACTTGCTGGGCGAACCGGACGTATGCCGGACTGCTTTCAATGGGAGCAAGGCAAAGGGCGAAAGTTGCGGGATGCACTGGGGCCCGGGCTATCTGGATTGGGGCTCGAGCACCAGTATTGCGCGATTAACCGACGAACCGGAAAATCTAACTGATGAACAAAAGGAACGGCTTGAGTTGTGGCGTTCCCTGGCTGAACAACATTGCGGATGCGCAATCAGTTTCACCTGTCGATTCGAGCGCCATGTCGGTTACCAGGTCGAAGCGAGATACCACAGCTTTAGATGCGAGATGCCCATGCAGAAGGTCGGGCAATTGCGGAATGGCAGGTGGCTGAAAATGACACCTGACTGCTGATTGCAGGAAATTTTCACGCCGAGGGAAAATGTGAAACACCTCGTGTTTATTGCTTGCGATAGTGTTCTGTTCAAAACATAGCATTCCATTTTTCCGGAAGTGACATCGTCTTCCCGCCGCCGTTGCGAGCGGCCGGCAAAACGGGAGAGAGGCTGACGGGCGGGAAACCGGCATGTCGAAGCGTGCGGTGTGGCGCCGGCCGGACCGCCTTCCCGCGGAGGGCGTCGACGGTCTTCTTCGGGACGCCACGCGCCCGCCGGGGAAGAAGCCGATTGAGGAGGACAGGGTGAAGGCCGCGATCGACCTCGCGATGTCGCCGCCGCCGGAGCAC
>JAPOTF010000061.1 GCA_026709325.1 Roseovarius sp. | reverse complement strand
TGACGTCGGACCATGAGGAGACGAGAACGCGCGACTACAGGCGGCACGGCACCACATGCCTTCTGGCGGCCCTGGACGTCGCCACGGGGAAGGTCGTCGGCCGGACGGTCGAGCGGCACCGCTCGGCGGAGTTCCTCGCCTTCCTCGACCATGTCGCCGAGGAGATCTCGGCGCGCCAGATTGGCAATTGGATGGAGATGGAGGGATGGGAGGTTGTATATGCCTGCATAGATCCCTTTTATGTCCACATTGACATCATGGTTTGCATGATTGCGCCGAAATGCGCCGCCGTCTGTCTTGAGACGACGCCCGACCATGTCGCAAGCTGGCTTCGCTCCAGGCGAATTGAAATTGTTCCGGTTGGTTTCAGAGACACAATGGCTTTGGGATGCAACGTGATGTCGCTGGGTGAAGACCGCGTTCTGGCTCCCGCCAATAGCGCGAATCTGATAGAAAGGCTCAGAGCAAGCGGTTTCACCGTATACGACCCGGAAATGGGGATGTTCAACATGATGGGAGGGGGACTTCACTGCATGGCGCAACCGCTTTGTCGAAAAAGCGCGATTTAAATCGATGAATGTCAGGTTGAAGGCGTCGTTGTCCTATTCGATTTTCAGAGATGATCGGGATTCGGTTGCGGAGATGCTGACGCTGTTTGACACGGAGCGCCTGGACCGTTCGGCAAGGCGCTTTCACGACATGCCGGCTTCCGTCCGCGGTTTCAAACCGGGCTGCAACCGTGTTCATCTGACGCTTCAAAGCCATGGCGCGGCGCTCCGGTATCGATGGATGGCCAGCATCGTCTGAAGTGTTGCCGCCGCCAGATGTCTGGAGCGATGCTTCACCGGAACGGATCGACAATGGATGGGACGGATCGAAAATGGAATGTCGCGCAGCCGCCGCGACGCGACGACAAGGAGATGGTCCAAATCTCGCCATTAACTGAAGCGGGCAACCTGGCAAGTTATTGACAGTGCATCCAAAAAAAACTTGCGCAACCAGTTGTGCATGGTATAACATGTTGTTGATGAACTGTATATGCATCCATGATTGAGTTTTTTCTGGGGAGGGATTGGAAATATGCGTTGTCCGTTTTGTGGCAGTCTTGATACTCAGGTAAAGGATTCACGCCCCGCAGAGGAGAATGTCTCTATCCGACGTCGTAGATACTGCTCTGCGTGTGGCGGAAGGTTTACAACCTATGAGCGCGTTCAATTGCGCGACCTGGTCGTGGTCAAGTCAAATAATCGCCGGGAGAATTTCGATAGAGACAAACTTGAGCGTTCGATACGGATCGCGTTGCAAAAAAGACCTGTGGAACCTGAACGCATTGAAAAGCTGGTCACCGGCATAGTTAGAAGATTGGAAAGTCTTGGAGAATCCGATATACAATCGAAAGTCATTGGCGAAATCGCAATGGAAAGTCTGTCCAGGATAGACCCGGTTGCCTATGTGCGATTTGCAAGTGTCTACAAAAACTTTCAGGCGGCAGACGATTTTGATAAATTTGTAAGTGAATTGCGTCCGAAGGAAAATCCAGCGGAAAGCAAATCCTAAGAAGAGTGTTTGACTCTGACATAAGGCACATGAGACATGCCCTCGCTCTGGGAAAGAGGGGCAGGGGCATTTGCTGGCCAAATCCCTGCGTGGGATGTGTTGTTGTAAAAAACGATCGTGTTGTTGGTCGCGGCTGGACAGGGCCAGGTGGCAGACCACATGCCGAAACCATCGCACTGGGCCAGGCGGGCATATTGTCTGTGGGTGCCACGGCCTATGTAAGTCTCGAACCGTGTTCGCATTACGGAAAGACGCCGCCATGCGCGGATGCGTTGATAAACGCCGGGATTGCAAGGGTTGTGTCAACAATTGAAGATCCCGACCCGCGCGTCGGTGGCAGGGGATTCGCCAAATTGCGGGAGGCGGGCATAAAGGTCGATACCGGTCTTCTTTCCGCTGAGGCAAAATCCGACTTGTCTGGCTTTTTGACCAGAATGCAAACCGGAAAGCCAAGAATTACCTTAAAGCTGGCCACCTCGCTGGATGGAAAAATTGCCACTCAAAGCGGGCAGTCGAAATGGATAACGGGATCCAGTTCAAGGAGGGTTGTACATGAAATCCGGTCCCGGCATGATGCGGTTTTAGTCGGCGCGGGAACCATAAGAGCCGACAACCCCATGCTCACCGTTCGCGGCATGGGAATCGAATCGCAACCTGTAAGGATTGCCTTGACATGCGGAATTGACATTCCAGCCAACTCCAATCTGGCGCAAACCGCCAAAGAAATCCCGCTTTGGATATGCCATGGTGCGGATGCGGTGAAATCAGTTGTGGACAGATGGAAAAGCCTTGGGGCAGTGATGATTGAATGCGGGAATCACAATGGACGGCTTTGCATTAATACAGTGCTGGACAACTTGGGTGATCGCGGCCTCACGCATATATTATGTGAAGGTGGCGGAGGTCTGGCGTCATCGCTATTGAAGAATGGGCTGGTAAGCGACCTGATTTGCTTTACGGCCGGCGTCGCCATTGGTGAAGAGGGCATCTCGGCCATGGGCGGGATGGAAATTGACGTGCTTGGGGAAGCTCCGAGATTCGGGCTGATGGAGTCAAGGATTATAGGCGAAGATGTCATGCATCGATGGTCGGCGATATAGGAGGAAGCAATGTTTACTGGAATAGTTACCGATATCGGTGTTGTAAGGAGTCTCCGTAATCAAGGTGACATGCGCCTAAAAATAGGAACTGGCTATGATATGGACAGAATTGATCTTGGCGCTTCAATCTCATGCAATGGCGTATGCCTGACAGTCGTCGGCAAAGGGGAGGACAGTTTTGAAGTTGATATATCTTCCGAGACTCTTTCAGTAACAAATTTGCGGAACTGTGAAAAAGGAACGCGAATTAATCTGGAATGCGCACTTCGAGTGGGAGATGATCTTGGCGGGCATATTGTGTCTGGGCATGTGGATGGAGTTGCGGAAATCACCCGCCTGCGGGAAGAGGGCGACAGTTTGCGTGTTTCTCTCAGAACTCCCGAAGAGTTTGCCAAATTCATTGCTCCAAAGGGATCTCTGGCGTTGAATGGCGTGTCTTTGACGGTAAACGAGGTTGACAACTGCGCTTTTGGCATAAATTTGATTCCCCATACGCTCCGCAATACAACCTGGGGCGAGGCCAAGGTCGGCAATCATGTAAATCTGGAGGTTGACACCCTTGCGCGCTATGTTTCGCGTTTACGCGAATTTGAAATTTCAAATTAGATAAATATATGACTTAGATTGTTAAATTTTCAGACAAATGAACATCAATTTGTCATTTGCGCCGCTTGCCGGAGATGAAGGCGGTTTGCTTTTGCCCAATCACGGCAGTGGTGAATGCGCGGACAGCCAACCCGCGATTGCCGCTGTTGGAAACGAGTTTTTTCAATAGTGGGAGCCATGCGTTGCTGGAAATTCGAAGGACGGTGCAATGCAGCTTCTGTTTATCTGTGATCAGGAAAAGCAAGTGCCTGCGGTGCGATTTTATTTGGCATATTTATTGCATGTTCTATAATGACACTGAAAATACCAAAGGATGACTTTTTGATGAATCTAACAAGGCCAACCCGACGCGACATGCTAAAGTTTGCGGCTTGCTCAACGTCATTTTCCTCCCCCTTTGCGCTGGCTGCGGAGCTTGGCGCTTCTCAAGACGGGAATCCGGCATATTTCCGGTTTTCCATAGGCGATGCAAAAGCCACTGTGGTTTCAGACGGATATTTCAGTTTGCCCACCAGCGGCATTGGAATAAATGCGGAGCCGGAAGAGGTGCGGGCGTTTCTAAAGCGCCATTTTCTGTCGCCGGAAATGAATTATTCTCATACCAATCATCTCCACATTGAAATTGGAGATGCGAGGATTCTTGTAGATGTGGGGTCTGGAAACCGCTTCTTTGACACTGCCGGGCGACTGATGGAGAATTTGGAAACCGCGGGCATAGATCCATACGAAATATCTCATGTGGTCATCACCCATGCGCATCCGGATCATATATGGGGCATTATTGACGATTTCGACGAAGCGATATTTCCCGATGCCGAATATATCATCGGCGAGTCGGAATTCGCACACTGGACGCAGGATGGTCTGGTGGACAGGGTTCAGCCGCAGGAGCAGCAGTTTGTGATTGGCGCTGTCAATTCGCTTGGAGTGGATGGCGTTGAATGGACATTGGCGTCTGACGGGCATGAAGTTGTTCCCGGGGTTACCCTGATAGGCACGCCAGGTCACACACCTGGACATATGTCTGTACTTTTGGATGGCGGTGACGCTTCGCTTCTGGCCCTCGGCGATAGCATTGTGCACGCGTACATTGGATTTTCAAAACCGGAATGGTACAACGTGTTTGACTCCGATGGCCCGATGGGAGTCGAAACGCGCATGCGGATACTTGACATGGCGGCATCGGATCAGATTGCCCTCTTGGGCTACCATTTTCCGTTTCCGGGCGTCGGGCATGTAATGCGGGAAGGAGAAACCTATCGTTTCATTCCTGCGATGTGGAAATTTTAGAATCTGAAAAGCGCCTTTCACTATTGGTCTCGTTCTGGCGGCATTGCCAAATAAAGAGATTTTTGCTAGAGAATCTGGACTGATTTGTCACTTGCAGTGTAAGATTAGGGGGGGATTTGTCGTTGCTGGAGATTATGCCCGGAGACTCGCCATTTAGAGCCGACCCGGGCAATTCACACACGTTGCCGGCCAGATTCTATCATGATTCGGATATTTGGAATGCGGAGAAAAGCGCAATTTTTTACAGGAGCTGGTATTATGCGGGGCATGTCAGCCAGTTGTCGGAACCGGGCATGTACATTACCGTCCGCATTCATGAGCAGAATATATTTGTCGCTCGCAATCGAAGCGGAGAACTAAATGCGTTTTACAATGTATGTCCGCATCGCGGGCACGAACTATTAAGCGGCGCTGGAAAAAGAAATGTCATTACATGCCCTTATCACGCCTGGGCTTTCGATTTTGAAGGAAAATTGAAATCTGCCAGAAACACGGAAAACGTCAGGGGTTTTCGTAAAGATGATTATTCCCTCAAACCCGTGCGCGTTGAAGTGTTTTGCGGTCTTGTTCTGGTAAACCTTGATTCCCGCGCGGTTCCATTTGCGGAACAGATGGGTAATTTGGAAGATGAAATTCGAAGTTATGTACCTTCCGTGGACAGTTTGGGTTTTGCCCAACGAGACACCTATGATGTTGCCGCCAACTGGAAGGTGCTCATAGACAATTTTCTTGAATGCTATCATTGCGCGACCGCGCATAGGGATTTTGTGGATCTGGTTGATATGGACAGTTACAGCACGATTGTACACGGCTTGTATTCCAGCCAGTACGCGGGCAATCCAAAAACGCTAAACAGCCGTGCGTTTTCCTTTGAAAAGGGCGATGTGGATTTCGGCTATGCCGGATGGTATGTGTGGCCCAACTTCACTATATGGGCCTACCCTGGCGAAGCGAATTTATCAGTGCTGCAGATGAATCCGACTGGGCCGGAAAGGTGCATTGAATACCAGGACTGGTATGTTAAGGATGGAAAAATCACGCGGCAGTTGCAGGATGTGATCAACTATCAGATTGACGTTCTGCAACCCGAGGATATCAGTTTGTGCGAAAGCGTTCAGATGGGCCTCAGATCTTCAGGCTACAATCAGGGACGCTTTGTCGTTGATGAAGGTTTGACGGAATTGAGCGAGCATGCGGTTCACCATTTTCAAAAACTGGTGGCCGATAACCTGGGTGCAAGACTTGATCCCGCGGTGTGCCAATGAGAGTTTCCTCCGACGGAAAGACGCGTGACCTTGTCACTTCAAGGCCGGGCGCCGGATGGGATTTTGGTATCGACCGCCATCCCTACACCGAGCATGAGAGGCCTTTGGGTCCGCATTACTGCGTCTACAACCGCCGACTTATGGCATGTGAACTTGATGCCATGCCGGAGGAAGAAGGATATTGGCTATTGCGAACAAGAGCTGCGCTATTGCATACGGGTGAATTGCCCTTGGAGTTCAGGGGACCAGATGCGGAAAAGCTCCTTGATTATCTTTTTGCAAACAATGTCCGAAAGATCAGACCGGGGCGTTGCGGATATGGAATTGCATGTCTGGAAAACGGCGGAATGATTGTCGACGGGATTCTGCTCCGATTCGCCGATGATCACTTTTGGTATGTGCAGGCTGACGGCGACTTTTTGAATTGGGCGCGGGCGTTTTCGCGCGGAATGAATGTCGGCATTTGCGATCCGCGTGTTTACGTAAGCCAGATACAGGGACCAAATTCAATAAAGGTTCTAGCCGATGCCGCAACTGGTGGCCTGCCCGAATCCTTTGGCTACTTCGGCATTGCTCAAGTTGATATTGGCGGACAGAAGATTTGGATCACCAGAACCGGATATACAAATGAGCTTGGATGGGAATTTTATACCGAACCGCATCATGATCCCGATGCGCTATGGCGTCATTTGAGCAAGGCCGGAGAGGTTCATGGATTAAAGTTGTTTGGGCTTGACTCAATGAACATACGCCGGATCGAGGCCGGGATACTAAATGCGGGCTCAGATTTTGACGAGACAACCACCCCGTTTGAAGTCGGGCTTGGCCGCTTTGTCGACATGAAAAAAAGCGATTTTATCGGAAAGTCCGCTTTAGAATTCCGACCCGGTTCAAAAAGATTGCACGGTATCCTGTGCGATGGCGGAAAGCCAAAGGTCAGCGGCCGGATAGAACTTAATGGTCAAAAAGTGGGAAGGGTGACTTGCGGTGCATATTCGCCCTATCTCGAGAAGGGGGTTGGCATGGCGTTGATGGACAGTCCCTCGAACGGCCCCGGGTCGCAAATTATGGTTGAGACCAATGATGGCGGATTATGTTCGGCGTTGCTTGAGGAGATGCCATTTTACGATAAGGCCTGTGACATACCGCGAGGAATAACTGTCGACATTCCAGGTCGGCCTGCCTGACACTTGAAATTGGAGCTGAGATTGACATCGGACCGCCAGGCGGTTTTTGCGGGCCTTTTTTCCGGTATGGCATTTGGCGCCTTTTGGGTTCCTGTTCGACTGGTTGAACAGGCCGGGTTTGGCGCACCCTGGGCAATGGTGATCATTACATTGACGCCGGCGCTAATGTGTCTGCCTCTTGTACTGCCCAGAAGGATGGAATACATCCATGGGGGTTGGGGGCTTGCGGGCGGACTGCTGGCGGGGATAGCCTATGCTCTATATTCGGCCTCACTTCTCTATACCGAGGTAATGCGCGCGGTTTTGCTGTTCTACCTGATGCCCATATGGGGATTTCTATTGGGCTGGCTTATTCTCCGCGATCGCATCACCTTTCACAGATGGCTTGCCATTGGCCTTGGATGGGCGGGGATGTTTGTCATATTCGCGGACAATTCCGGAATTCCCCTGCCAAGAAATGTTGGAGACTGGTTCGGCGTGGCATCGGGAATGTTCTGGGCGGTTGGCGCGGTAATCATACTAATGTCAAAGAAAGTTCATTTTATGACACATACGATGAATTTTTTTGGCATGGCGGCCGCTTTATCTGTTGTCGTTGCATGGCTTGCAACTTCAAATGGAGCAGTGCCCTTGCCGGATTTGGAGAAATTATCTCAGGTCTTGATCTGGTTTGTTCCAGTATCGGCAATTTTGATCATCCCGGCCGGGATCGCAAGCATCTTCGCTCCGACCAGATTGAATCCTGGCATTGTGGGTCTTCTTTTCATGACTGAAATTGCCGTTGCGGCTGTGACTGCCGCAATGTGGTCTGGAGAGGCGCTGACCTGGCGTGAGATCGTTGGATTGCCGCTGATCATTCTTGCCGGATTAATTGAGCCGATCACCTGGTTTATCCACGACAAAAAAACCGGATAAAATCGCGGATTTGACAATTTGATCGGGAATCCGAAAACGAGAGGGCCGGCTAAAGTTTCTTCATGATGAAAAACGCCCCGTAAAGGAGAATGGGGCGCGGGGAATCTGGCCTTTCAAGGAAGATCATAATGCCGTTCCGCAGGCCGCATGCAATTTGCTTCCGACGGAAGTTTGGACTTTGGCCATCTCTCGGATAATTTGGATGTTAATATGCAGGGCTCGGTAATGAATTTGAACGGCGTGTTTTGGCAGTGGCGTTATAGCGAACGCCTTTGGGTTGGAATCCTGCACACGTGCAGCTTGCATTGCCACGAATTATCCCTCTGAAAACAGGGAAAGGCCAGATTTGCGTTCAGCGCTTTGCGCGTGGCGCTTACCGTTCCCGGCATAATTTCAAACGTGCCGATTAAGGTGCCGTACCAGTCGCAGGCCAGTCGCAAGTTCGAGTCCCCTATGTAAATTTCGGAAAACACGCCATGTATTTGTCAGGAACCCGGTTGGAACCATGCAGGGAATGGATCCAGCATGTCCCGGTAGATTTCGGGCTTGGCAAGATAGTCTTCGATCAGGCATTCATCAAGTTGAAGACGAATTTTATCTTCATCCATTTCCGCATTTAATCCAATAAAGACAATTTCCTGCCTGCGGTCGCCGTAGTGTTCACTCCACTGCCGCTTTATAACTTGATCAAAATGCTCTCCTTCCGGCCAGCGTTCCCTGGGAACGGCGGCCCACCAGCGTCCGATGCCCCTGTGGCGAACAAAAGCGCCGGCTTGCGAAACTTCACCTACAAAATTCGGCCGACTTGAAATCCAAAAAAAGCCTTTTGCCCTTACGACACCCGGCCACTCCCTATTGAAGAAGGCGTGAATTTTTACCGGATCAAAAGGTTCGCGAGCACGATAAACAAAGCTGGTAATGCCATACTCCTCTGTTTCAGGAACATGATCTTTAAAATTGTAAAGTTCTTGCACCCATAAAGGATGATCTTGCGCTTCTTCGATATCAAACAGCCCAGTATCTATCACCTCGCCAAGATCAACTTGCGACAATGTTGTTTTAATAATTTTCGCTTTGGCATTCAGGCCGCGAATAATGGCCTTAACAGTCTCAAGTTCATCTTTGGAAATCAGATCGATCTTGTTTAGAATAACGACATTGGCAAATTCAATTTGTTCAACCAATAAATCAACGATTGTACGCTCGTCCTCTTCGCCAAGGCTTTCACCTTGATCCTTCAGGAAGTCGGTTGAACTGTAATTCTTGATCAAATTGGCGGCGTCAACGACTGTGACCATTGTGTCAAGCTGTGAAACGTCGGAAAGGCTTCTGCCACCTTCATCGCGAAAATCAAAGGTTGCGGCAACGGGCAATGGTTCCGAAATACCTGTGCTCTCAATGAGAAGATAATCAAATCTACCCTCTGCGGCCAATTCTGAAACCTGCATCAAAAGGTCCTCGCGTAAAGTGCAGCAAATACAGCCATTGCTCATTTCGACAAGTTTTTCCTCGGTTCGTGAAAGATTGCCGCCACCGCGCTCGACAAGGTCGGCATCAATGTTGACTTCACTCATGTCATTTACAATTACCGCGACCTTGCGACCTTCACGGTTGTTCAGTATGTGGTTCAACAGGGTTGTTTTTCCCGCACCCAGGAACCCTGACAAAACCGTAACCGGCAGTTTTTTCTCTAGCGCTTTCATTGTTTGCCGTTTCCTTCTTGACCAATGAAATGTTACAACATAACATTTATAATTACGCGCGCCGAATTTGCAAGAGGGGAGTGAATAAAAAATGACGGGTGTTTTTCGAACCGGTAGCCTTGAGGCGATTAAGGCCTTCACAAATTGTACAGATCAACTGGGAATCGTGGAGCGCACTGCTCCTGCGGGCGCCGATGCTTTTTTTCAAAAGCTGATGTCGACACCTTTCGGGATTAACGGGATGGTTCGCAAAGAATCTGCGCTGAATGACGTGAGTGTAATTCTGGAAGAAAAAATTCCCGGCGAGATCAAAACCGATCCGTTTTTCGATCTTTGGGTTGGTGACATGGTCGCGGTATGCAAGACATTCTGTGAAATGGAAAATGGCGACGCCATTGGCTTTTGGCTTGGATCGCAACGCGGATGCCGTCGTTACCATATCGACAATGTACCGCAACGCATGCTTGTGACTTATGCCGGAAAAGGTACTGAATGGCTGCCGGATGAAGCCGCCAATCGCAATGCATATATGAATGGCATGCCCAATGAGAAAATCCTAAAGGACAAATCCGCACTGAAGTTTATGAACAAGTGGGATGTCGCTGTGTTTCGCGGTGGCCCTAAAGGGTTGTTGCACCGCACACCTGACGCAGCTTTGAATGGTCCATCGATCCTTATGCGCCTTGATCCAAAATCTTTTTGGGAATATGTCGAAAAGCACCAAAACCATAACAGATATGCATCATAGGGAATGCATTGTAAAAGACATGAGAAATAACGATATGTCCGGTCAAAACAACATCGTTGATCAAGCAAAGCTATTCTGTGTTCGGCACAAGGAGCGCCTGACAAAACCAAGACTGGAGGTTCTAAAAATTATAGCGGCAAGCCCCAGGCCTTTAGGAGCCTATGAAATACTCGAAAAACTTGGAAAAATTCTTCATTCTCCCAAGCCACCGACTGCCTATCGCGCTATACAGTTCTGGCAGCGAAAAGGGTTTATACATCGGATTGAAAGTCTCAAAGCCTATGTTGTCTGCAACGCCGATCACAGACATGCAGGAGGCCATTTTATGATATGCGATGATTGCGGTGTAGTGATTGAAACCCATATCCGCGATTTACCGGAGACTTTCAAAAACAGCGAGGAAAACAACACTTTTTCGCCTTCCAGTTGGAATGTTGAAATTCACGGTCTTTGCGGTAAATGCCAGTCTTCCTGATCTCGTTGAAAATATGGCCAGATCACTGTTTTCGCATACTTATCCAGCCAGCAGAACGTGTTGACCGGTTTCATCTGCTCCACAAAGCCGCAAGAGATTTCAAGCAGATTGTGAATGGCTTTGCGCGAATTTGAGGTGATGCCGGTTTTGCGATGCGCGTCGCCGGCAATCTGAAAAGGCGAAGTCCGGCGCTGACGACGGCTTGCTTTGAGGTTCTGCGCGGAGCCGCTGAATATTTTGCCGCCAGTCGCAATTCCCCGGCTAAAAAGACAATCTGGTCGGGACAACAGGTTTTGGCATCTATGCCGCGGGAAAGCTCCACCTAATACATGCCCTGCTCGACAAGGCGCAAATCTCCATCGCCGCCCTGATCCGGCAGGTGCGCGATGTGCCGATAATTCTGAATGGCAACAGCTGTATGATCCGGGGCAAATTGCGCTTATGCGACTCCTGAATTCGGCTATTGCCTGAAACCGCGTCTCCTGCGGTACCGGAAGCAGCATGCTTTGGCTCAGCGGATCGAGATCGGTGAATTCGAAGCGCGTATCATAAGATCATTAAACGACATGATTTGAGTTATGATTTCGGCAAACGCCGTGCAATTGGCGCCAGCACGCGTTCGCGTTGCCGTTGCAGGGTGGCGGAGGAGGTGGGATTCGAACCCACGGTGGACTTTCACCCACGCCGGTTTTCAAGACCGGTGCATTCGACCACTCTGCCACTCCTCCTAACGGGGCAATAACTTTATGGAAATGAAAATTAAAGCCCCTTATGATATTCATGACAAAATTAATCGCCAAAATGCACTGAATCAGATCCGTTGAACTGGCCATGCTGTTTATGGTTGCTTGAATTCAGCTTTAAAATGGCCTGTTGAATTTGCTCCATTGAGCGGGTTTAATTGCCTGCAGCAATAATTTTACAAGGTCTGGAGTTGTTGTCATGCGTCTTCTGTTCTCACGTTTTGCACTGGTTGTCGCATTTGCAATGCCGCCCATGCAGGGGCTTGCATTCGATACCAGCGCGAAGGCGGCCATAATCATTGACATGACAACTGAAAATGTTCTGTTGTCAAAAAATGCCGACATCCCGCTCCCTCCGGCGTCAATGTCAAAGCTTATGACACTTTATGAAGCTTTCGCGGCAATTCGAGACGGTCGGCTGTCATTGGATGAAAAGCTTCACGTGTCGCAGCATGCCATGGATTACGGCGGTTCCACCATGTTTCTCGACACGACGGACAAAGTGAAGGTGGAGGACCTGCTGCGCGGAATTATCGTGCTGTCAGGCAATGATGCGTGTGCAGTGATTGCAGAGGCTTTGAGTCCTGATGGCTCTGAAAAGGGTTTTGCCAGGCTTTTGACTGAGCGCGCGCGAAATATGGGGATGCAAAATTCGACTTTTCGCAATTCAAACGGCTGGCCCGAGGAGGGCCATGTAATGAGCGTTCGAGATTTGGCCATAATATCGCGAAGAATCATAGAGGATTTCCCGGAATTTTATCCAATGTTTGCTGAAAGGGAATTCGAGTTTGATAATCGCGCGCCAAAAAACAGATGGAATCGGAATCCTCTTCTTGGTCTTGACATTGGCGCCGACGGGTTGAAAACGGGCCATACGCAGGAAGCCGGATATGGTCTTGCCGCGTCGGCAATTAGAGACGGCAGACGGATATTGTTTGTTTTTTCCGGACTTTCAAGCTCTGCTAAACGTGCGGAAGAAGCTTCTGCCATTATTGACTGGGCGTTCAGACAGTTTAGCTTGAAGAACGTATTCAATAAAGGAGACAAGATTGTACAGGCGGATGTCTGGATGGGGAAAAATGAATCGATAGAACTGGTGGTGAATGAAGACGTAAGCATGCTTGTACCGGCAAAATCCGCTGGAAAGTTGACGGCCGAGGTCATTTATTCTTCGCCTGTCAAGGCTCCTGTCAAGAAGGGCGACAAACTTGCGGAGCTGGTTTTTAAACCGGAAGGACTGCCGGAAAAGCGGTTTCCGCTGGCTGCCGCAAAAGACGTGGAAAGGGGAGGATTCGGTATACGGATAATGTCGGTTTTTAAATTGCTGTGGCTTCGGCTTAGTCGTGAAGTTTAGAGCGTCTTTATGAAATCGGGCAAGCTGATTACCTTTGAAGGTATAGATGGATCCGGAAAATCGACCCAAATACTGATGCTGGCGGAAAAACTGATTGCGGCAGGTAATGAGGTGATTGTGACGCGCGAGCCCGGAGGAAGTCCCGGCGCCGAGGAAATCCGGAATATGGTACTTAAGGGCGACAAGGGCCGATGGTCTACGGAAACGGAATTGCTGCTTTTTACGGCTGCCCGTCGGGATCACCTGGAGCGCGTGATTGAACCCGCCATTGCCGCCGGCAGGCACGTTTTGTCGGATCGATATGTGGACAGTACAAGAGTATATCAGGGTGTTGGCCGCGGGGAATTGAGGCGCAAGGTGGATATTCTGCATACGCAGATGATTGGCAGGGAAGCCGATCTTACATTTGTGATTGATATTGAGCCTGAAGTCGGCCTTGATCGCGCCGTGGCCCGAACAGGTGACGAGAAGCGTTTTGAATCATTCGGTCTGGAACTTCAGGATCGCCTGCGGCGTGGTTTCCTCGACCTGGCGAGGGAATGTTCCGAACGTGTAGTGCTGGTAGACGGGAATCGGCCAAAAGATAAAGTGGCCGCCGATATTCACAATGTCATTAAGGAGATGCCCTTATGATTGAGGGGCCCGCCCAGGAACCCGACAGAATATACGGCGCTCCTCACCCAAGGGAAACCATTCGGCTGTATGGTCAAAAAAAGGCGGAAACTGTTTTGCTGGAGGCGTTTCTGTCTGGAAAAATGCATCATGGCTGGTTGCTAAATGGACCTGCTGGTATCGGAAAGGCCACTTTGGCATGGAGGATGGCGCGATTTCTGCTTGCCACGCCCGTTAATGACGGGGCCGGCAAGCCTGGAGACCCCCCGCAGTGCCCGGATTCACTTGACATTTCCCCGGATCATCCGGTTTCAAGGCGTGTGGCGGCGGGAACCGATCCCGGAATGTATGTGATCCGTCGCCGGGTAAACGAAAATAGCGGGCGGTTGCAGGATCAGATTGTCGCCGATTCGGTCCGTGATCTTAATCGATTTCTTGGACTTAGCGCCGCGGATGGAGGCAGAAGGGTAGTGATTGTCGATTCCGCCGATGACATGAACGAACAGGCTGCAAATGCCTTGCTGAAAATGCTTGAAGAGCCACCGAGAAGAACAACATTCTTTCTCATAAGCCACAAACCGGCCAAATTGCTGCCCACAATTCGTTCTCGCTGCCTGAATTTGAGGTTGGAAATGCTGGAGGCCGAAAATGTTTCCCGGGCGCTTGCGCAGGCGGGACTTGATATCGGTGATGGCAAGCAGGCCCTATACGAGCTTTCGGGCGGGTCGGTTGGAAAGGCTTTGAGGTTGACCAATCTCGATGGACTGGATCTTTATGCCGAAGTTGTGGCCTTGGCCGGGTCGTTTCCCGGGCTTGACAGGGCGAGAAGTCTGAAACTGGCGGAAAGCGTCTCCGTCCGGGGGGAAGAGGAAAGGCTCGAACTATTGTACATTCTGTTTGATTTGTTTCTATCGCGTCTTGCTCGATTTGGGGCGACAGGTCAATCCGCCGCCGAAGCGGTTCCGGGGGAAACGGAGGTGTTTGCCCGTCTGTCGCCATCGCTGGCAATGGCGCAAAGATGGGCCGACTGCGCTCTTCAGATTGGCGCGCGTGCAAGCGAGGGCATGGAGGTAAACCTTGATCCAATGTCCATGGTATTGGATACGGTTTTTCTGATGCGGGATGCCGCCGGGGCGCGAAAATAAAGAGAGCGCAATGCAATTGACAGACAGCCATTGCCATCTGGATTTCGAATCGTTTGATCACGACCGCGGCAATGTGATTCAAAGAGCGTGTTCCTCGGGTGTTTCGAGAATGGTTTCAATATGCACAAGAATTCGCAATGAACCGGATGTTCGCGCCATTGCCGAAACCAGTGAATCAGTATACTATGCGGTCGGCACGCATCCCCACTATGCGGCTGAGGAGCCGATGGCGACAGTTGATGAATTGGCGCGGCTGGCAATGCATCCCAAATTTGTCGCCATAGGGGAAACCGGTCTCGATTACCATTATACAAAAGAGATTGCGGTTGAGCAGAAGCGAAGCCTGAGGATTCACATTGAGGCTGCCAGAAGAACCGGTCTTCCCTTGATTGTCCATTCAAGGGATGCAGATGAGGACATGGCCGATATCATGACGCAAGAACATGAAAAAGGCGCATTTTCCTGTGTGATGCACTGTTTTTCATCTGGACCTCAACTGGCAAAAACGGCTGTCAATCTCGGATTTTATCTTTCAATGTCCGGGATAGTCGCATTCCCGAGAAGCCAGGCATTGCGGGAGATTTTCGCCGCGGTGCCGGTAGACAGAATTCTAGTTGAAACAGACTCGCCGTATCTTGCCCCGCCACCGTTTCGAGGCAAGAGAAACGAGCCCGCCCATGTGATCCATACTGCAAAGGTCGGCGCTGAAATATTTGGAATGAGCATTGACGATTTCGCTTCGCAAACGGAGGAGAATTTCGAGAGGCTGTTTGCAAACGCATGCAAATTCAGGGTGATGCCCTGATGCGCGGATTGCGATTTACCATACTTGGATGCGGTTCATCCGGGGGCGTTCCGCGTCTTGGCGGAAACTGGGGTGATTGCGATCCCGAAAACCCCAAAAATCATCGTCGGCGCTGCTCTCTTCTCGTCGAGCGCATTGGACCGGATGGAACGACCAGGGTCTTGATTGACACGTCTCCCGATTTGCGGTCGCAGCTTCTTGATGCGGGTGTGGGGATGCTGGATGCGGTTGCATACACACATGATCATGCCGATCATGTGCATGGCCTTGATGATTTGCGAATGATTGTATTTAACATGCGGGCCAGGGTTCCGGTCTGGGCCACGGTCGAAACGCAAAACACCCTCCTTACGCGTTTCGGATATGCATTTGTACAGCCCGAGGGATCTCCATATCCTCCAATTCTGGAGATGCGCACCATTAGCGGGAATATAGTCGTGGATGGTGAAGGCGGCAAAGTAACGCTTCGTCCATTTAGGGTAAAACATGGCCAGATTGATTCATTGGGGTTTAGGATTGGCGATATTGCGTATCTGCCAGATGCGTCTCAAATCCCCGATGAAACCTGGGAAAAGCTTGAAGAGCTTGATATCTGGATTGTCGATGCATTGCGACGCACTCCTCATCCAACACATGCTCATCTCGAGAGAACGCTTGACTGGATCAGGCGGGCGGCTCCAAAGAACGCCGTTCTAACGAACATGCATATTGATCTTGACTATCAGGTTGTTGCCGACGAGACCCCGGAAAATGTCGCGCCAGCCTATGACGGCATGGTGATAACATTAGAGGATCAAGCTTGAGATGCAGGCCCTGCTGGATGTGATCCTTCCGGTCTTTATGGTTATCGGGTTCGGTTATCTTGCAGTTTGGAAAGGGTATTTTTCAGATTCCGGCGTTGATTCGCTTATGAAATTCACTCAGAATTTCGCCATACCCTGCATGTTGTTTCTTGCCATGGCAAGTATTGATCTTGGGCAAAGTTTCAATGGCCCGGCACTCGCCAGCTTTTATGCCGGTTCACTATGCGGTTTTATGCTGGGCCTGTTCGGGTCGAGATTGATTTTTGGCCGCGGCTGGGAAGATGCGGTGGTTATTGGATTTTGCTGCCTTTTTTCAAATTCGGTTTTGCTTGGCCTTCCTCTAACCGAGCGGGCGTATGGTGCCGATTCATTAAGCGTGAACTATGCGATTATCGCAATTCACGCGCCGTTTTGCTATGGTATCGGCATAATGGCGATGGAAACTGTTCGTTCAATGGGAGAGTCGCTATTTGAGACAATTTCCAAAGCGCTCAGGGCGATGTTGTCAAATGCCCTGATTATAGCTATAGGACTTGGATTTGTCGCGAACCTTGCGGGAATTGCAATACCGGAAACTCTTAACCAGGCGATGGAAATGCTGGCACGCGCGGCGTTGCCAGTTGCTCTGTTCGGTCTTGGCGGGGTTCTGGCAAACTATCGACCGGAAGGCGATTTGAAAGTGGTGTTTTACATATGCGCGGTATCACTTGTACTTCATCCCATGATAACCAGCGGGCTCGGCAATGCATTTGGGCTAACGGTAGACGCAATGCGCTCCTCCGTATTGACGGCATCCATGGCTCCGGGGATAAACGGCTATATTTTTGCAAGTATTTATGGCAAGGCCAAACGAGTGGCCGCAACATCCGTTCTTGTCGCCACGGCAATGTCCGTATTAACCGTATGGCTGTGGCTTGGAACGTTGCCGTGAATTGAAATCCGCTTTTCTTTTGTCAAATCAACGCCTATTTCAGCTTTGGACTTGCGCCGCCGGTAAAGGCGTTTGGATTTGCGTAGTCGCACGGCGCCTCCTGCATTTGAAGATGCAGTTCCCTGCCCAGATAGGGATGTGCCCTGGCGAGATTCTCGTCAACTTGAATTCCAAGCCCGGGCGCCTCCGGTGCCGTTGCATATCCTTCTTCGACGCTTAATGACCCTTTGATGAGGTTTTTGTGGAAGTCGGTTTCGATTGTTTCGCACATCAGCAGATTGGGTATCGATGCCGCAAGATGGATATTCGCGGCCCATTCGACTGGACCCGCATAAAGATGCGGCGCAAGCAGGGCGTTATGCACTTCCGCCATGGCGGCGACTTTCTTCATTTCCCAAATGCCGCCCGCGCGACCAAGCGCTGGCTGCAGAATTGCCGCGGCTCCCTGATGCAGGACGTTGGCAAATTCGGATTTGGTCGTTAGACGCTCGCCTGTCGCAATGGGAATTGATGTGGCCCGGGCGACTTTGGCCATTGCTCCAACATTGTCTGGCGGAACGGGTTCCTCGAGCCAAAGAGGGGAATATTGTTCCAATGCCCTTGCAAGCCGGATTGCGCCGGCTGTGGAAAACTGCCCGTGGGTCCCAAAAAGAATGTCTGCGCGGCTTCCCACGGTTTGCCTGATTGCCTCGCAGAATGCCTCCGACAACGCGATGTCGGTCATTGCGGGCATGTGTCCGCCCCTAATCGTGTAGGGGCCGGCCGGATCGAATTTAACGGCCGTGTAGCCGTTATCAAGGCATTGCGCGGCGGATTCCGCCGCCATGTCCGGGCTCGTCCAGAAGCCCGTGATATCGTGATGCGCCATGGGATAAAGATATGTGTATGCGCGGACGCGCTCATTCACGCGGCCGCCAAGGAGCGCCCACACAGGACGTTCGCGTTTCTTGCCAACAATGTCCCAGCAGGCCATTTCCAGACCGGACCATGCACCCATAACCGTGGGATCGGGACGCTGCGTGAAACCGGATGAATACACCCGCCGAAACATTAATTCAATGTTTTCAGGGTTTTCACCATGCATGTGCCGTTCGAACACGTCTTGGACAACACCGCGCATTGCTGCGGGACCTACAGTTGATGCATAGCATTCACCCCATCCGATGATTCCATCTCTGGTGGCAACTTTTACCAGTATCCAATACCTTCCACCCCATCCCGGCGCGGGGGGAGCAACAACAACAATGTCAATGTCCTGAAGTTTCATTTTTTCATTATGCCGATTTCTCGCTATAGCAGCATGATGACATTCCGGAATGTTGATCTGAATTTTGGCTTTCAATGGCTGCGTTTGTCTGATCCAGGCTCCAATGAGCCGATACGGGATCATTAAGTTGAAGGCGTTTCTGGAAATACAGGTCGGCCATCCATGGCATTTCCATGGTTAGTTTAGCAACCTGGGAATGATGCGCAACAACTTTCCCGGCAAACGCGCAATATTCTGACGCCCCATTCAAGAGCAATATGCATAAGGCGCATGAATTCCATGTTTCATTGCCGGTATGAATTTCCTGAGATTCCGGACATGAATTAATTTTGCGGTTCAAATAACGTCCTTTCCGTAATTGGTCATACTTAATCTAAGAAGCGTAATGGCTAGTGGGATATCCTTTATGCAATTCCGGAAAGCGGCACGTGAATTTGGATGTAAACGCATATGACCGCATAGTGCATCCCTTGCTCACTTTGTTCATATGGGATAGACGCAAACGGAAAACGGAACTGCCGGGAGAAATAGGCAGATGGCAAAGCCGGAAAAGAAAAACCGCCCAAAGGCTTCCGCGCCAAAAGGATTTCGCGATTACTTCGGCAATGAAGTGGCTGAACGGGGTGAAATGCTCAGCGCGATTGCCGAGGTGTATGACCGCTACGGTTTCGAAATACTCGAAAGCAGCGCAATTGAAACCGTTGAAGCGCTTGGCAAGTTTCTGCCCGATTTGGAGCGCCCCAATGAAGGAGTGTTCGCATGGCATGAAGACGAGGAAAACTGGCTGGCTTTGAGATATGACCTTACAGCCCCTTTGGCTCGCGTTTATGCTCAATACAGAAACAATCTTCCAGCGCCCTACCGACGCTACGCAATGGGTCCGGTATGGCGAAACGAAAAACCCGGTCCGGGAAGATACAGGCAATTCTATCAATGTGACGCCGATACGGTGGGTTCTTCAAGTTCGGCTGCCGATGCTGAGATTTGCGCAATGCTTTCCGATATTCTAGAGGCAGTGGGCATTGCAAGAGGCGATTACGTTATCAGGATCAATTCCCGAAAGGTTCTTAACGGGGCGCTTGAGTCTCTCGGCCTTTCAGGCGATCTCAAGGCAAGAGATGAAATTCTTCGCACCATTGATAAATTTGACAAGATAGGGGAATCCGGAGTTGAAGAACTTCTTGGCAGTGGCCGATTGGATGCCTCGGGCGCATTTATCGAGGGCGTGGGTCTGGAACCGAAGCAAATTGGTGGGATGCTGGCGCTTCTTGCTTCAAGAGGGCAATCCAACAAAGAGACTTTGGATAATCTTAAATCGGCTGTGGGTGCGACGGAAGCCGGCGCGAATGGTCTGCGCGAGCTTGATCAGATTTCAAATCTGCTTGATGCCCAAGGCTGCGGCCTTGACAGGATCATTATTGACCCGGGAGTGGTTCGGGGTCTTGGATATTATACCGGTCCTGTATTTGAGGCCGAGCTAACCTTTGAAATCCTTGATGAAAAAGGCCAACGGCGACAATTCGGATCTGTAGCGGGTGGTGGACGTTATGATGATCTGGTCAAACGCTTTACCGGTCAGACAGTTCCCGCGACGGGAATATCCATAGGCGTTGATCGTCTTCTGGCGGCTTTGCGCGAAAAAGGCGGACTCGGCGGCAGTAAAAAAGGCCCGGTTGTGGTTACGGTGATGGATCGAGACAGGATGGCTGACTACTTTAAAATGGCCGGGGAGTTGAGAAGCGCGGGAGTGCGGGCTGAAGTATATCTTGGAAACCCGCGAAATTTTGGCAACCAGTTAAAGTATGCGGACCGGCGCGGAAGCCCGCTTGCGGTAATTGAAGGAACCGATGAACATGCCAGGGGCGTGGTGCAGATAAAGGATCTGGTATATGGTGCCGAGATAGCCAAAAACGCCTCCCATGAAGAATGGAAAAAACGGCC
Organism: Roseovarius sp.; assembly: GCA_026709325.1. GTDB lineage: Bacteria > Pseudomonadota > Alphaproteobacteria > Rhodobacterales > Rhodobacteraceae > JAPOTF01. Next base: position 19,448 of record JAPOTF010000061.1, on the reverse strand, counting down.
AAGCCAATTTGAAGTTGGAAGAAACGAGCTTGCGGAAAAAGTCAAGGCCTGCCTGAACTCTTGGAGTTCCTGATGCAAAACCGCGCGGCAATACGGAAAGAGGCACTGCGGCTTCGTTCGCTTTTTGAAAAGAAAGGCGCGCAACCTGTCGAAACGGATATTCTTCAGCCGGCGGCGGCGCTTCTTGACCTATATGGCGAGGACATAAGGGCGAGAGCCTTTGTAACCGTGGATTCGCAAAAAGGGGAATTGATGCTTCGCCCGGATTTCACTGTTCCGGTTGCGCAAATGCATATGGAGCATGGCGCGGAATCGGCATGCTATACATATGCGGGAGAGGTGTTTCGCCGTCAGAACGAGTGCCGGGATCGGCCAATTGAATATTTTCAGGTCGGGATTGAACTGTTCCACATAGGCAATCCCGCATACGCCGATGCAAGAGTGTTCTCGTCAATCTACAGCATGCTCGGGAATTTAAGGCTTAAACCCGCAATTGGAGACATCGGCATATTAATGTCGGCTGTTGAAGGTCTTTCCACGATCAACCGTCGCAAACGCGCTTTAATGCGGCATATCTGGCGTCCAGGGCGTTTTCGAACGCTCCTGGACAGATATTCGGGTCGCATGCCGGTTCCGAACAGCAGGGCGGAACTGCTTGCCTCGAAAGATCCCATGTCAAATGCCGGGCAGGTTATTGGTTTGCGGACCGCCAGCGAAATAACGGAGCGCATAGAGGCCTTGAGGGAAGATGCCGCGACGAAGCCATTGCCGGAGCATGTAATTGAATTGCTTGATGAAATCCTCGAGGTTGGAGGAAAACCGGAAGCGTCTTTAAAACGCTTGCGTGAGATAGAATTGGATATGCCGGTAATAGTGCCTGCGGTGGATGGACTTGAAAAGAGACTGGAGGCAATTGAAAATTGCGGAATTGACCTGAACGCACTTGTTTTCGAGGCAAGCTACGGCAGGACGCAGATGGAATATTATGACGGTTTTGTATTTGGGTTCTACAGTGAGAGGCATTCGGAAATGCCGCCTGTAGCCTCCGGCGGTCGCTATGATGCGCTAACCCGCCGACTTGGCCGCGGACGCATGGTTCCGGCGGTTGGCGGCGTTATTCGTCCCGGCCTCACGCTTGAACTGGAGCGCGAGGGATGAGCGTAAAAATCGGGGTTCCCTCCAAAGGCCGACTTATGGAAGACGCGTTCAAATGGTTCGGTCTCAAAGGTCTTAAAGCTGTTCACGGTGGTTTGGAACGCGAATATTCGGGAACCCTGGACGGAATTTTGAATGTTGAACTTGTAATGCTGTCCGCGGGGGAAATACCGCGCGAACTTTCCGTCGGCAGGATACATTTCGGAATAACCGGCATGGATCTGGTGCGGGAAAAGCTCGGTCTTTGGGATAGACGGGTTGTGGAAACGGTGAAATTGGAATTCGGACATGCCGATCTTGTAATTGCGGTTCCTTCATTTTGGGTGGATGTGAACACGCTGGACGATCTGGATGCGGCAGCGGCCGCATTTCGGCGGCGGCACGGATTCAGGTTAAGGATTGCGACAAAATATCACAGGCTTGTAAGAGAATTTCTTCGAAACCACGGTGTTGCCGACTATCAGCTTGTCGACAGTCAGGGGGCAACGGAAGGTGCCGTTAAAAATGAAACGGCTGAGGCAATCGCGGATATAACAACGACGGGCGTGACTTTAAGAGCAAATCATCTTAAAATTCTGGAAGATGGCGTTGTTTTGAAAAGCCAGGCCATGATGTACCGAGCGCTTTGCGCGGAAACTTCTGATGAAGATAAAGCGACTTTGAATGAGCTCTTAATGAGGTTCAAGCAAAACTGACGGCACCTTCAATCTAATGGAACACATTTCGGTCCTGTGACTTTACGGCGAACGGGCTTTGAAAATGGCGCGTTGCAATGCGCATCGCGGCCTGACGCCTATATGTCTATGTTTGGGAGCATGTAAAAATTATCTTGTGCTCGAGCAACAATTTTGAAATACTGCCTCAAGTGAACCGGAGTGTTTAATGCCAGCTCGAATATATAAACCTGCGCGCAATGCAATGCAATCGGGAATGGCCGGAACCAGGCATTGGGTATTGGAGTTCACCAATGAAACCGGCAGGGACGTGGATCCGCTGATGGGCTGGACCAGTTCCGCTGACACCAAAGCACAGGTCAGATTGCGCTTTCCTTCCAGGGAAGCGGCTTTGGGATATGCAAGGGAAAACGGCATAGATGCGATTGTATGCGAGCAGCAGAGTCGCCAACCCATCATTCGACCCATGGGGTATGGAGAGAATTTTTTGACGCGCAGACGGGTTCCGTGGACGCACTAGAGCTTCGGATTTAAATCGCCGATATCCGCTCGTCATTTTTTGCAATGCGGATGTTATGACGGCCGCCTGAAAAATCCACAGTCAAAATTTGAATGCGCACCAGCGCGTTATCATATGCTTGAAGATCCAAGACGCATATCTGGAAAGTTGTTCAATCAGTAATTCCCGCCAGCGGATTTTCCGCCCATTTGGCGGTGGATTTGGCCTTTTGGACCGGTTCGGGGGTTTTCGCCGCGCACGGGCGATGGCCGGGCGGCGTCCGTCCGGTTCGGTTTTGTCGAGGTTGCGTGAATTCTCCATCCGTGTATTATGAAAACAAGTGCTTGACGCTCAAATAATGTTAATCGGGCATGGCAATTGCATTCTCTTGCATGATTTTGCCTGATGGGAGGTTGTTTTAATGACTAACGGCGCCAATTCCGATACGGTTTCGGAAATCCATGGAGACGTTGCATTGAATGATGACGCCATTTCCGAAACCGGGTTGGGTAATAAAAATCTGGCTGCAAATGCGCTTAATGATTTTGAGCGGGAAGCAAATCCATATCCGACGAATCTTGGAAGAACGGCATATGAGGCAAAAAAAGCAAAACTGCAGGTGGAGTTGCTTAAGCTGGAGAATCACATTCAAAAGACGGGTGAAAAGTTTGTTCTGCTGTTTGAAGGCCGAGACGCTGCCGGGAAAGGTGGAACGATCAAGAGATTTACGGAACATTTGAATCCCAGATACGTACGGGTTGTGGCGTTGAACAAGCCGACAGATACGGAAAAGGGTCAGTGGTATTTTCAGCGATATATCCGGCATTTGCCCACTAGCGGGGAAATAGTGCTTTTTGACCGGTCATGGTACAACCGAGCGGGCGTTGAGCATGTGATGGGTTTTTGCGAACCTTGGGAGTATCTTGAATTTTTGCGCCAGACGCCGGAATTTGAGCGCATGCTGGTTCGGTCGGGCATTCGCCTGTACAAATACTGGTTCTCAGTGTCCCAAAGCGAACAGCGAGAACGTTTCATGAGTCGCCAGACCGATCCGCTCAAACAATGGAAACTGTCTCCGATAGACAGGGCAAGTCTTAACATGTGGGATGAATACACACAGGCCAAGGAGGCCATGTTCTTCCATACGGATACGGCGGAAACACCATGGACGATAATCAAGTCAAACGACAAAAAACGTGCCAGATTGAATTGCATGCTGCATTTTCTTCACTCGGTTGAGTACCCCGAGAAAGACAATCATGTCATAAATGCGCCCGACCCACTCATAGTCGGATCTGCGCGCCAGATTCTTTCGAAGGCCAAAGAGTACAGACTTTCAAGACCTTGAATAATGGCGCCGCCTAGCAAACCCCGGCGTTTTCGTCATCTGGCATTTGGGCGATATGCGGATTTGATGGCGCGAAAATGGTTTCGGCAACGACAGGCTGATCTGATGTATGACGCATAATGCGCAATTCGCGATACCCCAGATACAATCCTCCACCGACAATCATGGACATGCCGACAAATGTGGTGTGAGGCGGAACCTCGCCCCATAGAAAATACCCCGCTGCAGTTGCGAATGGAAGATAGCAATAGTCAAAAGGCGCCACCAGGCTTGCGTTGGCCACCTGATAGGCTCTGCCCAGAAGAATGTAGCCGATCATTCCAGTCAATCCAAGAATTGCCAGAATATGCCAGACGGCGATCCACTCCGTGGAAATGGTCCAGCGAATGTGCCGATAGTCATCTGTTAGCGCATTCCCGGCCAAAAGGTTTATCATCCAACCCATGAAAAGAATGATAATTCCGGAAAATACAAGCGTGTAAAGCCCAACGGTAAGAGAACTTTCCCTTTCGCCAATTTGCCGCGCGATGATTTGCCCGACGGCATATGCGGCGGCACTGAACAATGGCAAAATCGCAATCCAGGTAAATGCTTCCGAAGTTGGATTTATTGCGACAACCACACCAAAAAAACCAAATGCCAGCGCCCCTATCCTGTGTGGACCGATTGTTTCCTTGAGCCAGACGGCTGCCAGCAAACCGGTGATGAGAGGTGCGGAGAAAAATATCGTTGTCGCTTCAGCAAGACCCATAAAGGGAAAAGCCGCATAGAAACTTGAAAATCCGACCGCAAAAAGGCCTCCGCGGATCAAATGCAGTTTCCAAAGTGAACTGCTTAACATATGTGGCGGTCCAATCCATAGAATGATCGGTACCAGAACGGCAATCGCAACCACGGAGCGGATAAACATAAGCAGCCATATTGTGTGGGTTTGCAATAGGGATTTCATCAAGGCGTCTTGAATGACAAAGAAGAGCATGCCAATCAGCACGCAAAGGATGCCCTGCAAGGCTCTTGATTCTGAATTTGAATGGGGAACAGACAAGGTCGACATAACATAAACCTCCTGCTTGAACGGTGCGGCGGGCAGCCGCAAGTGATTCAAAACTTTTATTGGGGATATGCCCGCATTCTGTTGCAATCACGACAAGATGTCGCAAATGAAAGAAATCAAATGAAAAAGCGTGCGCATTGCATATGAACTCCATTTTTGCGCGTATGTCCAGGAGTTGCATTTTATTTGATACTGCCGCCAATATAGATTGCCACTGAGTTGCATCGGGGCAAGAATCGACAAGTGCAAGGCACTTGGAAAACCGTCCGCCAATTAATGATGATTTATGAATTGGCTCCAATCTATTTTACCGAAAAATGGCATGGCAATGGATTGGGCAACTGTGCGGCTCTTACTTCAAAGTGAATTAAAAAATCAAGCACGAGTTGCGGACGCCGCTCTCAATCAAGTGCGACAGAATTTCATCTGCAGTTTGTGGCAAAGCATATCCATGCATAAAAGCAGGCGGTCCGCATGGCATGTGAATCTGCGCTTGCAGGTCAATGCCTTCGGCATTGGAAGACGATGATCATTCATGGTATAAAAAAATCAATTTTTAACAGTTGTTTAAAATGAAGATGCATGTTATGTCCAGTCTTGTCGGCAATGATGGCGGCATGTTCTTTGTTTTATGGAATAACGTCTGCATGCATCGTACCTCGGAAGGAGGGCGGTGTTTGTCGCATCGGCCCGCATGGGGAGGAGAAGAAAATTAAACCAGTGTGGGAATCTCAGAGATTCATGCGATTCTCGATGAGTTCGTCGACAACCGAAGGATCGGCAAGAGTCGAGGTGTCGCCCAGAGAACCGTAATCGTTTTCCGCAATCTTGCGCAAAATGCGGCGCATGATTTTTCCGGAACGGGTTTTTGGCAATCCGGGAGCCCACTGGATCAGGTCGGGCGAGGCGATGGGGCCGATTTCCTTGCGAACCCAAAGGCGCAGTTCCTTGCGCAGTTCCTCTTCATACTCTTCGCCGGCGTTGAGGGTTACATAGCAATAAATGCCTTGACCCTTGATTTCGTGCGGGTAGCCCACAACGGCGGCCTCCGACACTTTTGGATGCGCAACCAAAGCCGACTCAACCTCGGCTGTCCCCATGCGGTGCCCGGAAACATTGATAACGTCATCGACGCGGCCGGTAATCCAGTAATCGCCGTCTTCATCTCTGCGGCATCCGTCACCGGTAAAATAATAGCCCTTGTACTGAGAGAAATACGTGCTTTCAAACCTTTCGTGATCACCCCATATGGTTCGCATTTGGCCCGGCCAGCTGTCTTTGATGCAGAGAACGCCCTCCACGCCGTTGCCTTCGATTATCTCACCTGAAGCGGGATCAAGTACAGCCGGGTCGACACCGAAGTAGGGTTTCATGGCCGCTCCGGGCTTTAGCCCATGGGCACCTGGCAGGGGGGTAATGAGGTGACCCCCGGTTTCGGTCTGCCACCATGTGTCCACAATGGGGATTTTGCCGTTTCCGATTACATTGTAATACCATTCCCATGCTTCCGGATTAATCGGTTCACCAACGGTGCCAAGAACCTTTAAAGAGGAGAGATCGCATTTCCCGACATACTCGCTACCCTGACCCATAAGGGCGCGGATGGCTGTCGGAGCCGTGTAAAACTGATTTACCTTGTGCTTTTCGCAGACTTGCCAGAAGCGCGACGCATCCGGATAGGTGGGCACGCCTTCAAAAACAAGGGTTGTCGCGCCGTTGGCGAGAGGCCCATAGACAATGTAGCTGTGCCCCGTAACCCAGCCTATGTCAGCAGTGCACCAGTAGATGTCGCCGTCATGATAGTCAAAAGACAACTCGTGCGTCATTGAAGCCCAGACGAGATATCCGCCAGTCGTGTGCACAACGCCTTTAGGCGCTCCAGTTGACCCTGAAGTGTAAAGAATGAAAAGCGGGTCTTCCGCGTTCATGGGTTCCGGCTCGCAATGTGAATCGGCATTGGCCATCAATGAACCATAGTCAAAATCCCGATCCCCATTCATCGGGACTTCATTTCCCGTGCGCCTCACGACAAGAACCCTGGTTTCTCCGCATTGCTCCAGTGCCTTGTCCACGTTGGCCTTGAGCGGCGTGTTGCGACCGCCGCGAGGCGCTTCGTCGGCTGTTACAATCAGACTTGCCTCGCATCCGTTAATCCTGGCGGCAAGCGCATCCGATGAAAATCCGGCGAATACGATTGAATGAATTGCGCCGATTCTTGTGCATGCCAGCATTGCATATATGGCTTCAGGAATCATTGGCATGTAGAGAACAATTCTGTCTCCTTTGCCTATTCCCAGGCCCTTGTATACATTCGCAAGCCTGTTTACATTCCTGGACAATTCCAAATACGTTATGTGCGTTGACTGGCCAGGTTCGTCAGGCTCCCATATGATTGCGGTCTGATTGCCTCGCGTCTCAAGATGTCTGTCCACGCAGTTTGCGGAAACATTGATTTGGCCGTCTTCAAACCATTTGATTGATATGCCGCCTGGCGCATAGCTTGAGTTTTTGATTTTTGTGAAGGACTTGATCCAGTCTACTCGCTTGGCCTGCTCCTTCCAGAAGTTTTCGGGATCGTTGATCGAAGCGGCATACATTTCATTATATCCGGCCTCATCCAAATGTGAATTGGCGACGATTTCGGATGACGGGTGATAAATGTTCTGAATGGACATGGGTGCCCTCCGTTTTCATTTGCGATTGTCGCATTTAGTTGCAATCGGCCATGTGCAGATTGCGGGATTTGCCGCTTAGATGGCCAGATATTCAGCGCGCAGCGCTTCGTTTTCAAGAACCTCCATCGCCGTGCCGTCAAACACTATCCCACCGGTATCGAGTATTACCGCCCTGTCCGAAAGTTCCAATGCGCGAACCGCATTTTGCTCAACAATAATCGAGGTTATGCCCTGTTCCTTGATGATACCCAAAGTTGTCTCAATTTCGTCAACTATCACAGGCGCAAGACCTTCATACGGCTCGTCAAGAAGAAGCACCTTGAGATCCCGTGCCAGCGCTCTGGCTACGGCCAGCATTTGCTGTTCTCCGCCAGAAAGTGTCACGCCCTCCTGCTTGCGGCGCTCCTTTAGTCTTGGGAAGAGTTCATAGATTCGTCCGATAGACCAGCCAATGGGTGGCGCTATTTGGGCCAGTTCAAGATTTTCCTCGACTGTCAGTCCCGGAATAATTCTGCGGTCTTCGGGAACAAGTCCTATACCGCAGCTTGCGGCCTGATGGCTGTTCATGTTGTGCAGAGGCTGGTGATCAAGCCATATCTCTCCATGATGGACTTGGGGCGATTCCATGCGGGCAATTGAACGCAGTGTTGTGGTCTTGCCCGCTCCGTTGCGTCCCAGAAGGGCAAGGATTTCACCTTCGTGAACGTTAAAGGATATGTCTTGAACAATATAGCTTTCGCCATAGTAGGATTTCAGGCCCCAGATTGAGAGAAATGCCGGGGCGGTTTCGGCGACGTTGTGCCCTTTCGAGAAATCGGGTTTTACATTCATGAGTTTTCTCCTGTTTAGGCGGATTCGCCCAGATAGGCCTCGCGAACCTTGGGGTGGCCCTTTATATTATCTGGAGTGTCTTCAACCAGTGGCGAACCCTGGGCAAGTACCGTTATGCGTTCGGCCAGTGAGAACACAACATGCATGTCATGTTCAATGATCGTTATGGTGATGTCCCGCTCGTCCTTGATCTGCTTCAGCAGATCAATCGTGTTGTTGGTATCCGCTCTTGCCATGCCCGCTGTGGGTTCATCAAGCAGCAGAAGCCTGGGTTCCTGGGCAAGGCACATGCCAATTTCAAGCCGCCTCTTGTCTCCTCGCGACAGGGATGCGGATTGCATTGTACGCTTGTCCGCCATACCCAGACTTTCAAGCAGAACCATGGCCTGATCGATGATTTCACCTTCATTCAGGGTACTTTCAAAAGCGTGAAGGCGGAAGGAACCGTCTCGCTTGGCAAATATGGGTATCATCATGTTTTCCAGAACCGTCAGGTCGCCAAAAATCTCGGGTGTCTGAAAAACGCGGGAAATGCCCATTTGATTGATTTCGTAGGGCTTTAGGCCCAGCACCAGCTGCCCGTCAAACATGACGCTGCCCGTATCGGGTATCAATTTGCCTATCAGACAATTGAGCAAAGTTGATTTGCCGGCGCCGTTTGGGCCGATTATGGCATGTACAGTGCGCTCGTTTACACTGAGGTTTACATCTCCGAGAGCCTGAAGGCCACCGAAGCGCTTGTTGACGTTTTTTACTTCAAGTATGCCCATTGAAATCTCTCCCTATTCCGCCGGAGTTGACTGCGCGGACTTGTCCGCGTCGCTTTTTTGGCCATTTCTCCTGCGGAGCAGATTCAAAATGCGCTGACCGCCCTCCACTAGACCACCGGGAAGGAAGATGATCACAAGCATGAACAGAATGCCCAGAGTTAGATGCCACCCCTTTCCAATAAACGGATGAACAATGGCGACCATTAGATTTTCCAGCCCTTCCGGCAGAAACGCGAACCAGCCGTGAAGAATGGTGTCGTTGATCTTCGAGAATATGTTCTCGAAGTATTTTATGAAGCCCGCGCCAAGTATTGGCCCGATCAGCGTTCCCGTGCCTCCAAGAATTGTCATGAGAACCACTTCTCCAGACGCTGTCCACTGCATTCGCTCCGCACCCGCGAGAGGGTCGACGGCGGCCATCAAACCGCCTGCCAGACCGGCATACATGCCGGAAACAACAAAGGCCGCAAGCGTGTAGGGGCGCGCGTTGAGGCCGGTGTAGTACATCCTTGTCTGGTTTGACTTCACTGCGCGAAGCATCGTGCCAAACGGGGAGCGAAATATGCGAACCGCCAGGTAGAACGCGGCAATCATGATGATGGCGCATATATAGTAGCCGGCACTGAAGTTGAACAGCCATGAACCGATTTCAAGCTCGTAGTTGGCCCGCATTGACAAGCCGAACAGGTGTGGAAAGTCCGGCAAATTTTCACGATGGAAAATCTGCAGGTCGTCTCCATATACCTGCAGTCCGGTTTCACCATTGGTCAGGTTGAAATTGGGATTCGAGAGCACGGAATAAGCCAGCGCGAATGACATTTGGGCGAATGCCAGGGTTAGGATCGAAAAGTAAATTCCAGAGCGACGCAGGCTTATATAGCCGATGAAAAGGGCAAATGCGCCAGCCACGATGACGCTAAAAACAATTGCTGGAATCACATTGTAGGTAAAAAGTTTGAATATCCAGACTGCGGCATAGGAACCAACTCCGAGAAAGGCGGCATGACCGAAACTCAGATAACCCGTAAGGCCAAAGAGAATATTGAAGCCTATGGCGAATATGCCAAATATGACAAATCGCTGCATCAAATCCGGATAACCCGCATTAAACAGTGCCAGAGAACTTTCACTGGGAAACGGATTCAGAAAGAATGGCGCAAGTACGGTCATTGCCACCACGATCAGGAACAATGAAGTGTCTTGTTTGTTTAATCCAAGCATGGTTTATTCCTCCATCACGCCTTTGCGTCCCATCAGACCCCGTGGCCGGGTAAGAAGAATTATGATGGCGACGAGGTAAATTATCACCTGGTTGATTCCAGGCAGAAGACTTGTTGCCCATGCGGTTGAGGCGAAACTCTCGAGGATACCAAGAATAAAACCGGCCAGAACTGCTCCAGGCAGGCTTCCCATGCCGCCAACGACAACCACAACAAAGCTGAGGACCAGAAAATCCATTCCCATATGGTAATTGGGCGGATTAATCGGCGTGTACATCACGCCTGCAAGGCCCGCCACTGCGGCGGCTATGCCAAACATGATTGTAAATCTTCGGTCAATGTTAATTCCGAGAATCCCCACTGTCTCTCTGTCGGCCATGCCGGCTCTTACAACCATGCCAAATGTGGTAAATTGAAGGAAGGCGAATATTCCCAATATGATCACCGCCGCAAAACAGAAATACACCACGCGCCAGATCGGATAGGTAATATCCATTCCAATGATCGCTCCCATGTTTATAACGCCGTCGAGGGCGTCCGGGGCCGGTGTTGGAATCGGGTTGGCGCCATAGTAGAATTTAATGATTTCCTGCAAGACAATGGCTAGTCCGAATGTCACAAGAATCTGGTCCGCGTGCGTGCGCTTGTAGAAAAACTTAATCAGGCCGCGTTCCATGGCAAAGCCGACGGCGATCATCACGGGTATGCAGAACAGTATGGCCAATGGAACCGACCATTCTATTATGCCCGCGCCCATTTCCGGCCCGAACCAGCTTTCGACATATGGCGTCTCCACCTTTAGCGGGTTGCCGAGAAAGTCTTTTTTGGTCTCGTCAATTGTCTCGTAACTGAAATTCAATATTCGTTGCAGTGTTACGGCGCAGAAGGCGCCGATCATGAACAATGCGCCATGTGCGAAGTTCACGACTCCCAAGGTTCCGAATATCAGTGTCAGTCCCAGCGCGATGAGTGCGTAGGCCGAGCCTTTATCCAGACCGTTTAATATCTGGAGAATTATTGAGTCCATGGTATCGTTCCGCAGGGTTGTTTCCGATTTATGTCAGGTGTTTCACCTGCGGCTCCGGCCGCGCCAATCGCGGCCGGAGCCGATGCTTGTCAGACACCTGGATTGCAGGTGCCCAGAGAGGCCTCGTCGCCACCGAACATTGGATGGTTTGGAACATATTCGACCTGGGCACGAGGCGTGATGTCCACGATTTCCAGAGTGTCATATGCAGAAGTTGGATTTTCCGCGCCGCGAACAACAAGAACATCTTTAAAGCACTGGTGGTCTTCCGCGCGATAAAGCGTAGGTCCATTGCCAAGGCCGTCAAATTCAAAGCCTTCAAGTGCCTCGACCACACCGCATGGATTGAATGTACCCGCGCGTTCGCAGGCATCTGCGTAAAGCAAAACCTGAGCGTAGCAGGTTTGAGCGGAGTTTGACGGAGGCTTGCCGAATTTCTCGCCGAAGGACTGGACGAAAGTCTTGGAACCCTCGTTGTCAAGCTGCCAGTTATAGTTCATGGAACCATAAACGCCTTTGATGTTTTCACCGGCGCCGGTAGCCATCAGTTCGGAATAAAGCGGAACGACAATTGCAAAGTTCTGGCCATTTACCTCTTTGTCAAGAAGACCGAACTGAATTGCGTTGGTGAGCGAGTTGACCATGTTGCCGCCATAGTGGTTCAGAACCAGAACGTCGGCTCCCGAGTTCAGTACAGGTGCGATGTAGGAGGAGAAGTCTGTTGACGCGAGCGGAGTTTTAACGGTGTTTACCGTTTCCCAGCCAATCGCTTCCGTGTAGGCCACAATCGATTCCTCCTGAGTCCATCCCCAGTTGTAGTCTGCGGTCAGGTGGTAGGCTCTGCGCTCGTTGCCGTAAACATTCTGAAGCACGGGTGCCAGCGCGGCACCGGACATGTAGGCGTTGAAGAAATGCCGGAAGCCATTTGCCTTGCGGTCCTTGCCTGTCGTGTCGTTTGAGTGTGTCAGGCCTGCCATGAAGATGATGCCCGCCTCCTGGCAAAGGGATTGCACTGCAACCGCAACACCTGAAGAAGAGCCGCCGTTGACCATTATGACGCCATCCTTTTCGATCATCGACTTGGCGGAGGCGCGGGCGATATCGGATTTTGTCTGGGTGTCGCCCGTTACAAAGTCGACCTTCTTGCCAAGTATGCCATTGCCCTGAAGGGCTTTTGATGTGAATGTATTCAGGCATCCGCCATCGCCCTCTCCGTTTATGTGCTCGACGGCAAGCTGCTGCGCAAGCAGTTCGTCGGCGCCCTCATCCGCATAGGGACCGGTTTGAGGCACGTTAAAGCCGAGTGTGACGGTGGAACCTGTGGGCTCGTTCATATACGCCGCCGCGGATTGCGCCGTGAAGATTGTTGGAACCGCAAGGCCGGCTCCGGCCACGGCACTGGTTTTGAGAAGACCGCGACGGGTCAGATTTTGTTTTGACATGAGTTTTTCTCCCGATTATGTCATTTGCTTTGGGAGTCGCCGCATCTGCGCCTCCCTCTTGCACAATGTGCTTGGTTAACCGATGTCAGGGGTCGTTTAAAGTTTCAACGATTGATGATTTCCCGAATTCATCTTTTGTAAATATCATAAAATTATCCGTTTTGGAATTGTAAATTTTTGTTAATATTCGTTGGGAATTTCTGATTTATAAAAGGAATAATGGCATGTCGGAAAGCAATATGATCGGCACCAGAATCCGCGAACATCGAATAATGAAGGGAATTAAACAGGGCGATCTTGCGCAAAAGTCGGGAATATCGGCATCATATCTAAATCTTATCGAGCACAACAAGCGAAAAATTGGCGGACGAGTATTGCTGAATCTCGCCAATGTTCTCGGGGTTGAACCTTCTTTGCTGTCCGAGGGGGCCGAGGCGTCGCTGATTGCGGCACTCGCCAAGGTGAGTGGCGCCTTGCCACTAGGCGCTTCAGTGGAAATGGACAGGCTGGACGAGTTTGCCGTCCGGTTTCCCGGGTTGGCGCAATATCTCGTTGAGTTGATCAGACAGAGGGATGAACTGGATTGCGCTGTCAAAATGTTCTCGGAAAGACTCGTTCATGATCCGCTTCTGATCAAAACGCTGCATGAGGTAATTTCAACCGTAACGTCAATTCGTTCAGCGGCTTCAATACTTGCGGAAAACAGGGAATTGGAATCCGTATGGCAGTCGAGGTTTCAGCGCAACATAGATGAAGACAGTCGGAGACTGGCCGAAAGCGCCGAAATGCTGGTGAAGCATCTTCAGACGGCTCCGGATGCAGGTTCCGCTCTCATGACTCCACAGGAGGAACTTTACGGGTTTCTTGAAGACAACGGGTATCATTTCCCGGAATTTGAGGTGTTGAACCTTGATTTTGATCATGCCGTAAAGAATATCTCATGGCACGGCTCCGATGCCGGCCACAGCCTGGTTGTAAGGTATCTCAGGCAATACAGCCGTGATGCGATGGCAATTCCAGATGCGACATTGCGCCAGGTGATCACCCGTTCGGGACCATCGCCCGAAATGTTGGCAACGGCAACCGGCTCGCCTCTGCCTACAGTATTTAGGAGATTGGCGACCTTGCCGAAGGAGTTGTGCGAACCCGTGGGTTTGGTTGTCTGCGATGGTGCCGGCGCCGTTTTGATGCGAAAGGAAATCGGCGGCTTTAAAATACCAATTGATGTGGCGGGATGCCCGCTGTGGCCAATTTATCAGTCCCTGTCTCAGCCGGGCGTGCCCATTCGGGAAACGCTGGTTCAGGGTCAGGCGGTTGTGGAGACTTTTTCCGTTACCGAAACCGTCCGGCAGGCGGGCTTCAGCGTTCCCGCGCTCCTTAATGCGCACATGCTGATTTTGCCCGGGAGCGAAAAAAAACAGGCCAGGCAGGTTGGCAGGACATGCAAAATTTGCCCTGTGGAGAATTGCGAGGCGCGCCGCGAGAAATCAATGCTTGCATCTGACTTTTGAGGCAAGTTTACTAAAGTGAATGATGGCACGTAAAAAGGCGCAACGATGACCAAGACGGTTTTGCTTATTGAAGATGAACAAAACATTGTGGAGGCGGTTAGATTTATCCTGTCAAGAGATGGATGGGATGTAAGAACACATGCAAACGGTCTTGATGCGTTTGACGCGGTGCGCCGCCGAAACCCAGATGTTGTGATATTGGACGTAATGCTTCCTGGTCGAAGCGGCTTTGATATTCTACAAGATATTCGAGAGGATGAAACTGTTGGCAATGTCCCCGTGCTGATGCTTTCCGCAAGAGGGCGAAAAGAAGACATAGAGACCGCCAAACGTTCCGGGGCCAACCTTTATCTGACCAAGCCGTTCTCGAACGAGGAGGTTCTCAATGCCGTTCGCGATCTGGTGACGGAATGAGCGACAAGGAGGATAACAGCATAAGCGACAGGCGAGCCTACCGGCGTCGTCGCATGGCGGACGCATCAAGGCTAATGCCGCTATTTGGCGCCGCCTTGTTCGGTATGCCTCTTCTTTGGGGAGGCGAGACGGTTCCCACCACCAAGGTAATGGTATATGTATTTGCTGTTTGGATTGCGCTGGTTGTTCTGAGCGGGCTGATTTCCCGGAGTCTTCCAGATCCCTCAGAAGAAAGACAGCGCAATCAGTTTCGGCTCTGAATTATGGCGACACTTAACGCGCTTGCCGTCTTTTGCCTTCTATATGTCGCGCTTTTGTTTTGCGTTGCGTTCATTGCCGACCGCACCGCAAGGCGTGGGCAGGGGAAATGGCTTTCAAGTCCCATCATTTATACATTGTCGCTATCAATCTATTGCACGGCGTGGACATTTTATGGCGCAGTCGGGTTTGCGGCCAGTTCCGGGCTTGAGTTTCTGACAATATATCTTGGTCCGACACTGATAATTATCGGCTGGTGGTGGACATTGCGCAAGCTTGTCATCGTGGGACGGACCAACCGGATAACATCAATAGCGGACCTGATATCTTCCCGCTATGGAAAGTCGAATTTACTTGCGGTATTCGTTACACTAATGGCGGTTGTGGGAACCACGCCATATATAGCGCTGCAACTTCAATCAGTTACATTCTCCATTGCGGCCTTTGCGGAGGCCGACGCCTCCGGAGACGGCCTGCCCAATCAGCAGATAATAGCGTTTTGGGTCACTGCGGGCCTGGTGGTGTTCACAATACTTTTCGGCACCCGAAATCTTGAAGCCAATGCGCGGCATTATGGCGTGGTTATGGCCATAGCGCTGGAAGCGGTGGTCAAGCTTATTGCGCTGCTTGCCGTTGGAATATTTGCCGTGTGGGGCCTGGCGGGAGGGATTGACTCCACCCTTGCAAAAATAAATGAATCGGCAATCTCGGACTGGGAGGTTTCCGGAGGCCGCTGGATTGGTCTCACTCTTCTCTCGGCCATGGCTTTCATTTGCCTTCCCAGAATGTTTCAGGTAATGGTTGTCGAAAACGAGAATGAAGGCCATCTGAGAACGGCATCCTGGGCGTTTCCCCTTTATCTGATGCTGATCAGCCTGTTTGTGGTTCCCATTGCGGTTATCGGGCTGGACCCAATATATGGCGGCGGCCGGGATCCCGACCTTTTTGTTTTAACCCTGCCTCTCGAAAACGGTCGCGAGGGGCTTGCCATTCTTGCATTTCTCGGCGGTTTCAGTTCCGCGACTTCGATGGTGATCGTCGCGGCAATCGCATTGTCAACCATGGTTTCAAATCATATTGTCATGCCGGTTTGGCTGTGGGCAACAGGCGGTTCCGCAATTATGGCGGGTGACGTTCGCAGAGTGATTCTAGTTGCACGCCGAATTTCAATTCTGGTTATTCTTTTCCTTGGCTATCTATACTTCCGCATGTCAGGGGGAGGGGCCGCGCTTGCCGCGATTGGTCTGATATCATTCGTGGGCGTTGCCCAGTTCATGCCGTCACTCGTTGGCGGACTGTTTTGGCGCGGCGGGAATCGAACAGGGGCGATTGCCGGGCTGGCGGCGGGCTTCGCGCTTTGGGCATATTGTCTGTTTTTGCCAAGTTTTGGCGCCTCGTCAATAATGCCGCAATCTGTTATTGAAAGAGGTCTCTTCGACATATTGTGGCTACGTCCTCAGGCACTGTTCATCACCGAGGGCATGGAACCGGTAATGCATGCGTTCATGTGGAGTCTGTCATTCAACATATTGTTCTATGTGATCTTTTCCATTGCCGGTTTTCCAACGCCAGTCGAGCGACTTCAAAGCGGGCAGTTTGTCAACGCGCTGTGGCAGTCGCAAGTGCCGGGAAACTGGACCGGAGGACTTGCCCAAAGCGAAGATCTCCTGCTGATGTCTCAAAGAGTGCTGGGTTCCGAAGACGCAAGGGCAATCTTTCAGAACGCCGCCAAGGAGCAGGGTGGTGAATATCTGCCTGCGCCGACACCTGATTTCCTGTTGAAACTTGAAAGAGTTCTATCGGGATCTGTTGGAGCGGCAACCGCCAACGCCATGATTTCGCAGATTGTCGTGGGGGCCGGGGTTTCCGTTCGGGATCTGATGGCCGTTGCAGATGAGACCGCCCAGATAATGGAGTATTCCAGTCGCCTGGTTATAAAGACCGAGGAACAGGAAAGAACCGCCAGGCAATTGCGTGAGGTAAACGATAAATTAACCCGCCTCTCGGTTCAGAAGGACGCATTTTTAAGCCAGATCAGTCATGAGCTGCGTACACCCATGACGTCAATCCGCGCCTTTTCCGAAATACTGAAAAATCCATGCGACATTTCACCTGACAAGCGGGAGAAGTTTGCGTCGATTATCTATGAAGAGGCCACGCGGCTAACACGACTGCTTGACGAACTGCTGGATCTTAGCGTTCTGGAAAACGCGCATGCAGTCGTTAATCTTTCGGAAGGCCGACTTTCCGAATTGCTTGATCGAGCGGTTAACACGGTTGCAAGCGAGGGCGACGGGTTTAAAATAACGCGCAATCCTGAAAATGAGAAAATTGATCTCGATACGGATTTGGATCGCCTGGTGCAGGTCTTCATCAATCTGATATCGAATGCAAGAAAATATTGTGACGCAAAGACTCCGGAACTTGAAATCAAGGTTGCGAGAATGAATGGCATGCTCGAGGTGGACTTTTCCGATAACGGGTCCGGCATTCCATTGGAGTCGCAGGATTTGATATTTGAGAAATTCTCTCGGATTGGAGAGGCAAGGGCCGGCGGTGCCGGTCTTGGTCTTGCCATTAGCAGAGAGATCATGACCAGATTGGGTGGCAGCCTGGTTTATCTTCCCTGGAGCGAGGGAACGGTTTTCCGCGTCAGCCTGCCTCTTGAGGCGGAAATTGCCGGTTAATAAAAAAAATGGCTTTCGCTTTGGTTAAGTGAGACTGAATCTTCTGTAGTAAAATCCGATCCCATTGCGGAACTGTTTGGCAATGCCGATTCGGCGACGTGTTTGAATCAATGAGATTGAAGCATGAAAGCTTTCGGTGCGTCGTTGCACATCAGCCCATTATCCCTCCGACAACTATCAGCAATAGGCCTGTGACGGAAACAAGGAGCGCGCCAGTGTTCAATGGCACCACTTTATTCAATTCCCTGCGCATATCCTCGTCATTCAGCCCGGCATTGCGCAATTTGCGCACACGCAAAATGCACCTGATCAGCATAACCAGTCCGGCCATTGTGGCAATAATTCCCATTATGATCAGTGGCATGCATTTCTCCTGTGCGAATTTGCGCGAGATATACCGATGGGAAGCGCTTCGCAACCCTTGAAGCGCATTTCCATGGTTGAGAATGGCATCGCAAGCATATAAGAGCCGAAGTTTAAATGATATGGGGAAAGATAATGAGCGACCAGATTTTGAACCGGAGCTATCAGGTGAGTTCAGACGAACTGCGTCAATTTATTGAGCGACTTGAGCGACTGGAAGAGGAGAAAAGGGAAATCGCCGATCAGCAGAAAGATGTGATGTCTGAAGCCAGGGCGCGCGGTTTTGATGCCAGGATAATGCGTAAAATCATTACATTGCGAAAGCGCGACAAGGATGAACTTGCTGAAGAGGAGGCTATTCTGGAAACTTACAAGTCGGCACTCGGAATGGATTAACCGCCTTGGAACCACCTGAAATCCGGGCATATGACGAGATGCCATTTCATGCTTGCATTACGGCCTGCAGCTTATTATTCAGCATGTCGCGCCCCTATAGCTCAGCTGGTAGAGCAACTGATTTGCAATCTTAAATTGAGTGTACTGAGGGGTTGATTTTACTGGGTATTTTCTAGGCAATTCAGCATGTTAGCGGTAAACTGATTCTACCGAGCTGCACAGAATTACACGCCAGTCTACGAACAAATGAACCTACGTTTTTGATATTCAGTTCTGGGATTCACAGCCCAATACGCTCTACTGCATGTACCTGATCGTTGAGATTCGCACAAGTTTGAGGCTTGATTGATCTCGCTTGCAACAACTCTTTTGGATTTAAGCTAAAGGCCAAAACATAGAGCTGGTGCCCCCACACGGACTCGAACCGCGGACCTACTGATTCATACCATCTACGACTTTCGCCGCGACCCGGATGGGCCTTTGTGGTCTGGACTTTCTCTTCACCATGGCCCGAAGGCTTTAGGTGGGTGCCGTCAAGTCTCTACACGTTCCCGCTTGGGCGGGCTTCGCTCGGGATTGCCAGCAGCATGACCTGCTCAGGTTTCCCCGAATTTGACACCTTTGTCACCCCAGAGTTTCCTCTGAGGGTTGCAACTCGCCCTGGGTGTTGCGTCCAAGGCTTCCGCTACAAATCAGTTGCTCTACCAGCTGAGCTATAGGGGCACTAACAACACTGCGACCGATCAATGACCGATCAAACTCCTTACTCTAAACTTAAGCCTGTTTTCGCAATAGTCGAAGGGTTTGAGCACAGGTCTCGAATCTCTCAACCAGCTGTGCAGGCTGAATTAGAGGCCCTTATAACGAAAAATTTTAGAAAGAAAACTGAAACTTTTTTGAAATGCACAGAGAATAACAAATGGGGTCTTCGATAAGAAGACCAACTATTATTCAAGTCCGCGTTGTGTAGCGACTATGTGCGACTTCCAGGCAACAACATCTCGTTCAACCCAAAGCGATGCTCGACCAACTTTTACTGGTAATGGGAACGGGTTTTTCTCGGATTTCATTAGGGCCCGTTGACATTTATTTCGCGGCGATCACCCCGGCAGCGAGATGAATCG
>JAPOTF010000116.1 GCA_026709325.1 Roseovarius sp. | reverse complement strand
GTGACGTTGTGCCGGCATATGCCATCAACAGACGGTGTCAACGACCTTTTCGCGACTTCACGCATTTTTCCGGCCGAGCGACTGGTGGAAACGGATTGACGCCATCAACGGGAACCTCGCCTGAAAGACGGGCCGCACACCAAAATGCGGCATGTCCGCTTCAATTGCCAAACCAGAGATGGGAGGGCCGCCCGCGCAAGCTTGACACGCGCACGGCGCGCAATTCCCGGGCGCTTGAGGACCGTGGCGGCGCTCCGGAGGTTATTCCCGACATGCCGCCGAAGGCTCCAAATGACGAAAGGCCGAGGGTGGTGGAGCGGATGTCTCCGCCGACGTCTCGCGAGGGACTTCGAGCAGTCTCTCGCGAGATCCTCCACATGGGCGCGGCTGGCGGCCTGCCGGTTCATGATGCGGCGCGTTGCGCGGGGTGCAATGCCGTGAAAAACAACGGCGCGGTTAAATAAATGATCTGCAATTCAGGCTCTGAGAGAGCCATATTTGCCCATTTTTGTCTGAATTTGGCTTGCCGCCCATCTCGCGATGGCTTTTCCGGTTTTCGTTTCGCCCCTTTACGCGGCAATAAGAAAAAAATTGCCAGGAGCAGTACATTTCAGCCCTCGGGCCCGATAAAATCAACCCGCCGTTCAGCAACGATATTTCAATTGCGAAACGGGCAAAAATGCGGCAAAATCCGCGAGTTTCATGTATTTCCCGGGATTTTCCACGGCATCCGCAATGCATTTAATTGAACTGCGCTTGTCTTCCCTCGCCTTTGATGGCCAATTCAGTTGTTGGGGAAAATTCTGCGAAATATTCCAGGAGTGAGTGCGGACAGGGGATTGACCTGCACTTTGGGATTGGAAGACGGTCCTTCAAGACTGTAGTTGAATCCGATAAGCCCCTCGCCCTGCCTTGAAAATATGCCGCCCACGGAATTTATGAAGAAAATGGGCGAAACCACGCCATTCATGTCCATATATCTGTCTGCAAGTGAATAGTCGCCTTCCATCGTTATCCCAAGCGATGCGCCCCTGGCGCTTCCGGAATGCAGCGTCACATGCTCGGGAGAAAGCGAAAACTTGGCGTCAACCTGGGCAAAATGAATGCCCTCTCCGGCAAACTGCTCCAGAATCCCTATAATGCTAATTGCATTAAGCAGAGATGCCATTGCCGGCGCATCCCTCAGCCTTATATTGGCAACCTTCAAGGTTCCGTTGTAGGTGCCCGGACCCTTTCCGGGGGTCAGCAGCAGATCCATCTTGCCATCCTCGGCTTTTTTAAGCAGGCCCGCGGAGGATATTGCCCGTCCGGCGTTGTCGGATTGAATGTGAAGCGCGCTGCGTCCATCTTGAGGCAAAACCCGACCGGTTATGGAGCCTCCGCCATTTACTCTCGCGGCAAATGTGCCATTCAAGCCGTTTGACAAATCAAGCTCCGCTGTAAATCCCGTGAGAACAATGCTGTCGGCCACCACGAGCCGGTCCAATGAAAGAGAAACGGGTCCGCCGGCCCCCTTGATTTCGCCGCTTTGCTCAAGGGAGGCCTTTCGAAGATCAATCTGCCCGCCGAGAACATTGACCAAAGGCGCCGCGTCTTTGCCGCGGCCGAGAATTTCCATCGAGACGTCAAGCCAGTTTCCGGCCTGAAGCCGCGTGAAAACCGCCCGTTCAAGTTCGCCATCGCCATTCAGGCCAATGCTTCCTCTTGCCTTGAAGTCGGAGGTGTCCAGCGCAATGCCGCCAATGGACAGGGCCTGCCCGAATCCCCCCTCAATCTGCAGACTGCCGGTGCTTTTTTCCGGATGAAACCAGTTGATGCTCGGAATGTTAATTCCCAGCCCCTCGAGATTGGAACTCAGCACGAACAACGCATTTTCCCGGTCTCTCATGTCAATGTGAATCCACGAACGCCCGCGACCGCTTATTTCCACGGGATCAAGTTCTATATCAAACTCTTCGACAAATTTCGGGGACAGCTCGACCCAGCCCTCGAAGCGGCTTGCGCCATCGCGGTTGTCTTTTACCGGCATGCTCCACTCGCCCTCAAATGGAATCATGCCGATTTGACCTTTGCCGGCTATGGAAATTGAACTGGTGTCGACTTTCAGGTTCAAATGCCTTGCGGAAACAACCTTGTCTTTGACAATCCCGTTTGAAACCACATCGCTGAGGCTGCTTTCCACGGAAAACGCAACGTCCTCAAAAAACATGCTTTTTCTTAAAACAAAATCGAGATCTCCACGAACCTTTGCATATCCGGTTGCCAGCGATGTTGCGAATCCGGCTTTCTTCAATAAGTTAAGCGGCTCCGAGTCCAATAGCGACAGCGCGGCAGTGACATTGCTTGAAGTCGCGAGATTTACCCTTGAAGGCGGAAACTTCAAATCCGTATCGGAAATCACAAAGCTGGTTCCGGCGATATCCACCCGTCCTCCGGCTCCCGCATTCACATGCCCCTTGTCGGCGGAAATCACGAACCGCCTGTCTAGCAGTTCAGCATGACCCGAGGCCTGTTCAACAATTGGAAAGGCCTTGATTGCCCTGACATCAAGATTCCCGTAGTCAAAGCTGAGATAGATATCCGGTTTTTGCTCGGGCCGCCACCGCAGCGAAAATTGAATGTTGTCCAGATCCGCCCGCTTTACATTCCGCGATATCCATTTTTTTGCATTGGAAATAAAACCCCTCGGCCAAAGATATAGCATGCGGTCGGGCGCAATGCCGCTCATGCGGCCATCCAGTTTTACGGACCAGCCTTCATCCCTGGTGCCAACCGCTCCGTTCATCACCATGATTTCACCCGAGTCGACAATGCTTAGTTCACCCAATGTCACGGTGAAGGGATCAATATTCAGCTTTAGATCCATGCTGGCGTTTTCGAGCTCAACGGTGTTGTCGTATATGTCACTTGGGTTTATCGTTATCCCGTTGAGTTTGATCTGCGCCTGAATTTCATCGGGCCATCCCTTTTCCATTCCAATCAGATAGAATTTCCCGGAACCGCTTGTCTTAAAGTATTTGCTGTCGACGGCCACCTCGTCAAAAATCACGACCTGATTGTCGGAATTATATGAGAAATAGCTTCTTGCCGAATTGAACGGGATTGGCTTTGCGTTTTCCTCGGGCTGCAAAACCCCCGCCCCGAAATTGATTCTGGCGCTAAACGACCCTATGGAGATGCCTGAATCGACACTTGCGCGCAATGAGCCCGATAAAGGCGCGTCCAGAGGCTTCATCCATGCAAGAGCGGGAAACTGGTCTGAAATTTCGGACGACGGCATGTTTGTCATGACTATGCCAATTGTCGCCTCATTTCCCTCAACGGGGCTGGAATAGTTGAATTCAACTGTCGTTGATTCAAATTCTTCACCCGTCACGGCAAAATAGCCGTTGAATTTGCTTCGGCCATCTTCATGGCCCAGCTTCAACCTGCCATTATCCATCTCCCATGCAAGGTTGGTTCTGTCATCAATGAAATCCATGGATATGTCTTCGGCATTTATTCCCCTGGTGCCATTGGCGGCCAAATTTTGCAGCAGGCCGTCAATTTGCACCATCACATCCGCAAATTCGGGAATCGCCCCATCTTCTCCAGTGGACTGCTCTCCGATGAAAATGCCAAATTTGCCATCCCGATTGCGCCTAAACCTGAAATGCGCGCCTCGAAAAGTGATTGAATTCGGATGAAGCCTGCCTCGAATCAAAGCCGGCCACGACATGGTGGTGCTCACATTCGACAAAACGGCAATCGGTTCATTGGAGCGCCCGGTTATCGTCACTTCACTCAGTTCGACATATGGAACAATTGCCTCATCCAGAACAAGACGCATATTGCCAACGCTTATGTCGATTTCCTTGATGGCGCTGTTTACCCGTTCCATCAACTGGATGCGCAGCCAGTCCGGAGCGGAAATCCTCAAGCCCCCGGTTGCCGCGAAACCGACAAACGCGACAATGGCAATCAATGCGGTGCCAGATAATGGAAACCATATAAGTGGACGATTTCCGCGTTTTTTCTTTTTATTGCGATCCATTTATGTAATATGCCGGGAACTGGTTGCAAACTTCAATATAGCACCTGCGCCAATCCGTGGTAATGAAAATGATAAAATAGGGGAAAAACATGCTTAAAATTGCCGATGAAGCTCCAGATTTCACTTTACCCGATGATCGGGGCAATCAGGTGAAACTGTCCGATTTGCGTCAGTCGCATGTTGTTTTGTATTTTTACCCAAAGGATGACACTTCGGGATGCACAAGAGAGGCCAAGGACTTTAGCGGTCTTTCAGGGGAATTCGCCTCGCTTGGCGTGCACATTCTTGGAATTTCGAAGGATTCGGCCGAAAAGCACATGAAGTTCCGCAAAAAGCACCAGTTAAATGTCACGCTGCTGTCCGACAATGCAAGCGACGTATGCGAAAGATACGGTGTCTGGAAAGAGAAAAGCATGTATGGCAAAACGTATATGGGCATCGAAAGAACAACTTTTTACATAGGCCCAAATGGCTCCATCCTGAAAATCTGGAACAAGGTCAGAGTGCCCGGTCACGCGGAAGATGTGCTCGCCACGGCAAGGGAATTGCATCTTCCTGACTCGAAATAGAGGCGAATCAGACGCAAATTTGCCGAAGCGGCAAAATTTTTCCGGTGTCTTGACTCGTTTGAATTTATTTTTTCAAATGCAGATGTAAAACACCCAATGTTGCGGGTAATGGATGCAAATGTTGCGGTAGCTTGCATTATAAGGCTGCAAGTTGAGATTAAAACACTGGGACGGGAGAAAAATTTCTTTTGAAAGCGGCAAAACACCTGCGCAGACATCTTGAACGCCATTTTCCCGAAAGGCGCGTTTTTCTTCGAACGGATACAGACACCAGATATTTGTGTCTTGGAACATGGGCGCAGATTATGATTCTTTCAGGTGTTTCCGTTCTGTTGGGCTGGACAATAATCGCGACTGCAATATTGGCTATGGATTCCATAGGTTCGGGCAATTTTCGCGAGCAGTCAAAGCGTGAAAGGGAGCTTTCCGACGCACGGCTAAAAAACGCGACGGAGGAAAGGGACGCAAGCGCGGCCCAACTGCATGATTCGCAGGAGCGCTTCAAATTGGCGCTTGATCAAATTTCTCTAATGCACGGGAAAATGCTTGAAGCGGAAAAGAGGAAAAGAGAACTGGAAATCGAAAGGGACGCACTTCAATCCGCTCTTCGCCGCACAATAGCCGACCGAAACAAATTCGCGCAAATGAATGCCGATTCAATCGGATCACCAGATGCGACCGGTGGCACAACAGACGACAGCCTGGTGAACTATCTCACGAGAGCGCTTTCCGATACCGTGCTTGAACGCGACAGATTGATCGAGAGGTCAAAAGCCGCCCGGAAAGAGATAAATGACATAACCGCCGAAATCAGACTGATAAAAGATCGCAATGCCCAGATATTTACGCAACTGGAGGATGCGATGCTGGTTTCCGTGGAGCCTCTTGAAAAAATTTTCAGCCGGGCTGGAATTAGCATTGACAACCTGCTTAAAACGGTCAAGGCGGGTTATTCGGGTATTGGAGGTCCATTCATGCCCGTTGTTTTTGAACATGAAGAGGAGGTTTATGATTCCACCACGAGTCGTACAAACCAGCTTCTGGAAAAAATGGATCAACTCAACCTGTATAACATCGCATTTGACCTTACGCCATTCGCTCACCCAATCCGGAACAAGTACCGGTTTACCTCGCCATATGGAATGCGAAGGGGACGAATGCATAATGGCGCCGACTTCGCCTCTCGCCACGGCACCCCAATATATGCAACCGCGGATGGCATCGTCCTGGAAACGGGATGGTATGGAGGTTACGGGAAAATGGTAAAGCTGAAACATGAATTCGGCTTTGAAACCCGATATGCGCATTTATCAAAAATTCGCGTAAAACCTGGAGAAAAAATATCGCGTGGACAAATAATTGGTGATATGGGAAATACAGGACGTTCCACGGGCACGCATTTGCACTATGAGATTCGCGTCAATGGAACGCCAGTAAACCCAATGAACTTCATCAAGGCAGGAAGAGATGTTTTCTAAAAGCAAAATAAACGAACCCGCTTCACAGTCAGACAAGACTGCAAAGCCGGAAGCCGGAAGCGCTTCCATGAATAAAGCGCCCATGGAAAAGTCGGAAGCCGCGAATGCATTGGCCAAGTCCGGGCAGGTCGCAAAAACAAAGCCGCCTGCATCCCTGATCTCATCCGACTTGCAGCTTACCGGCAATGTTAAAACGTCCGGAGACATAATGGTTGAAGGCAATATGGATGGAGACATTCGAGCCCATCTGCTCAACGTCGGTCAGGGAGCAACCGTCAAAGGCGAGGTTGTTGCCGATGACGTCGTGATCAACGGGCGCATTCAGGGGCGTGTGAGAGGTTTGAAAGTTCGCCTGACATCAACCGCCGTGGTGGAGGGGGACATTATTCACAAAACCCTTGCCATCGAAAGCGGGGCGCACTTCCAGGGATCAGTCCAACGTCAAGACGATCCTTTGAGCAGCAAGGGATCGCATCAAACCAAGACGCCATCATCGGCTGTCGGGAAGTTTGGAGCAGGAGGACCAGGCAAATAGACGGGTTTTCGTTCAAGCCGCGGCACGAATTAAGGAGAAAAGCGCGCGCTGATCTGCCACATTGCCGTCATGCCTGCAATTCAGCGTCCCAATACAGATAATCAACCCAGCTTTCATGAAGATGGTTTGGCGGGAATTTGCGGCCAATGTTTTGGAGTTCCCTTGAAGTTGGCTTGCGGGGTGCTCTGTGCAGACTCATTCCCGCCTGCTTAAGGCTTCTCGAGCCTTTAATGAGATTGCAGCAACTGCATGCCGCCACGACATTGGTCCAGGTGGTGGTGCCGCCTCTGGCTCTTGGAACAACGTGATCAAATGTCAGATCGCTTTCCGAACCGCAATACTGGCAGCGAAACTCGTCGCGCAGAAACAGGTTGAAGCGCGTAAAGGCCACCTGTTTTTTCAGATTTACGTACTCCCTCAATGCAATCACGCTTGGCATTCTAATCTGCACGCTCGGGCTTCTTACGAAATGGCCGTATTCGGCCACTATGTCAACTCTGTCCAGATAGGCGGCCTTTATCGCATCCTGCCAGGGCCAGAGAGAAAGAGGATAATAGCTTAGCGGCCGGTAGTCCGCATTGAGCACCAAAACCGGATTGCGCTTCAACTCGGTTGATGTTCTGACAAAATCGGTTCTGAAGTTTTCGTCCATGGTTTCAAGCACTCTCATTTACAACCACTATATATTTACTTTATTTTGTGGCAAGCCCTGATTTCAGGCCATATCTTGTCGCAAATCAAAGGCAGCGCTTTTTAGATTGCATGGTCACTGACCACTTGGCTTCTTTCCGCGGTTTCCTCCCAATAAATCCTTCACTCGGAGCTTAAAGGCTCGCCATGCGATCAGCCAATACCAGCCATGTCTTCCTGCAAGTTCCATAGACACGCAAGGTTGTTATGATCACCCAAAGCGATTCAGTCGGAAGCGATGTTTATGTCGATCACCTCGCAATCACTTTTCGAAAATGGAATTTGCGAAGCGCATTTCAAAGTCGCAAACCCGATATGCCAATCCGATTTGCGCATCTATGATCCCATTTACATCTGGCAACGCATGAACATTGCCTAAAAATCCCCGATCAACCGTAAATAAGCGACAAACCTGCCTTTCAGCGGAACGGACCCATTATTTTCCCCTTCTTGGCTGTGGTCTTGTGGGGATTTCCTTGAGAAGCCCGCCAACTCCCAAAGCCGCGATATCACCGCTCTCCGTTTGAATGCCGCAGGCCACACGCGATAGAATCCAGTCCGCGCCGTGCAGCACGGGCGAGCGGGCGCTTCCGGGTAGTCCAATTACAGACTTTCCTTCCAAACTTCCAAGAAACAGAAGATTTCCCGGATCCACCGGCATGCCAAAGCGCTCGACGGTTCCACCTGCCATCCTGAGCGCTTCCGGTGCCGTGTCCGCAATATCGGATGTGGCGGAACCCGTTAGTATCAGTATGACTTCTCCCTTTGCCTTTTGCATCTCACCGGCGAGAATGTTTTTCTCATGAGCAATCCTGACCGTCTCAACCAGAGTGACGCCCAGTCCGGCAACTCTTGCCTCTATTGCCGCCACTCCCTTGAGGCCGGGGCCTCCGGGAATGTCCGTAACAATCAGACTTGCCGTGGAAACAACCGGTCTGGCCAGACGTATTGCCCCTCTTGCCTTGTCGGCGGCATCAAGAATTGCGGACTTTCCGACCGCATAGGAAATGATTTTAACCGTGGCCACCATTCCGCCGCCATGTATCTGATGATAACAGGGAACCGTGGCTATTGTGATCATCGGGTCGGTGAGATTCGATGAGTTGACTTTCGATTTTTCCACCACCACCACACCGGGGGATTCGGCGATTAGATTCACCCTGCCGGTAAAAGGCGCGGTTTGACGGATGCCTTCCGATCCCTCATGGAGCGCCCTTGCAAGAATTTCCGCCGCGGGATTTTCATGAACGTCATCTTTATCAAGACGAGCAACTTCAACTTCGGCAATTCCACTTTCCCTTAAAACGTCAATATGCTCCCTTTCAAGCATAATCCCCTTCCGAAAGCGCTTCCCCGGGACCGATTCCGAATGCGCCAGAATCGCGCCCAGCGCCTCCTCCACCGGAACCGAGCCGAATTTCATTTTCCCCGTCTCAGCACTTTGGTCATTTCGGCAAGAATTGCCACGGCTATTTCAGATGGCCCCGCGGCTCCTATATCCAGACCGATGGGCCCGTGTATGCGTTTGATCAGTTCATCCGCATATCCCTTCCGCAGCAATCTCTCGACGCGCCTGGAATGAGTCCGCGCGGAGCCCAGAGCGCCAATGTAAAAGCAGTTGCCCGCAAGAGCCTGTTCCAGGGCGGGATCGTCCAGCTTCGGGTCGTGGGTCAGAAGCACAAGCGCCGTTCTTCCATCAAGTCCATAGGCCTGAACCCCTTCATCGGGCCAGTCATGCCGAATTGTTTCACCCGGGAATCGATTCTCGCTCGCAAAAGACTCTCTCGGGTCGATAATCAGCGGATCGTACCCTGCAATCCTGGCCATGGGCACCAGTGCCTGGGCGATATGGACCGCACCCACAATGATCAACCTCAATGGCGGATTGTGAATGGCCACAAATGTTTCACCGTCTTCCTCGTAACCGGAACGATCCATCCTGAAACGCCTTTCAAAACCATCTTTCGACAATCTTTTTTTGACGTTCATGCCGGTTACATATGCCACGGGAATGCGCGCGGCTCTTGCGGCCACAAGCTCCTCCAGCATTTCAACGGGCATGACGGTTCCAACGGGTTCAACCATTACCCTGATTGTTCCACCGCAGGCCAGACCCACGGCAAAGGCATCGCCATCTGCAACTCCGTACTCCAGCATCAAAGGCTCGCGCGCTTCAATGGCGTCAAGTGTCTCGGCAACGACAGCTCCTTCAACGCAACCTCCGGAGACGGAACCCTCGATTTCCCCGGTTCCCGATATTGCCAGTTGACTTCCAACTCGCCGCGGAGCGCTGCCCCAGGTCTCGGTCACGGTGGCCAAGGCGGCTCCCCTGCCTTGATTGTGCCAGGAGAGCGCAACTTCCGGAATGTTGTCAAATATGGTCATTTTTCGCTCCAGTCATATGTTCCCATATGTTTCATTGACGGATCGAGGCAATCTACAATGCCGCCATCAGCCTTGATTTTTCTCCTGCGCCTCCCGAATTTGAAATGGCTTCGGCCAGTTCCTCCAGCGATGCAATGGAATGTCCGGCCTGAAACACGTCGACATTGGGCAGAATCGCCCTTATGCCCTCCGCCTTTGGCGCAAACCCGTCCCACCTGAGCAAGGGATTGATCCATATCAATTTTCTCGATGACAGTCTTATGCGCTCCGTCTCGCGCCCAAGCATGTCCGAATTGCCTCGGTCGAGACCGTCGGTGACAAGGAGAACGACGGCCCCCTGCCCCATAACCCTCCGCGACCAATCGCGGTTGAACTCGCGCAGGCATGAACCGATTCGCGTTCCGCCTTCCCAGTCCCTGGCTTCCCTTCCCGCGGCGGCGAGCGCCTCGTCAACGTCTCTCGTGGCCAGGTGGCGAGTGATGTTGGTCAGCCGCGTGCCGAATGTAAACGCATGCACCCTGGCCCAGCCATCGCCCCTGTGATTTGCCACCGAGTGGAGAAAATGAAGAATCATTCTGCTGTATTGGCTCATGGAACCTGAAATATCGCATAAAACAACCAGATTGGGCCAAAGCGGACGAGGCTTCTTCAAATGTATCTCGCGAATTTCTCCAGCTCTTCTCATGGCCGCCCGCAATGTCCTTCGGGAATCCACGACATGTCCTTTGCTTGACGGCCGTCCTCTGCGCGACGCCAGCGGTTTTACCGGCAATGACAGCCTTGAGAGCATGCGTTTTGCCCTGGCGATTTCGTCAGTTCCCATCTGCTCGAAATCAAGCGTTTTCAGCCGTTCCTCGCTTGACATCGTCATGGAGGCGTCGATGTCGATTTTGACGTCCTCGCCGCTTTCCCCGGAATTTGCCTCCGGCGCGTCACGCTCCACCCCGTGAAGCAATGCCTCCGCAGCGCGCTTTTCCGATGGATTTGCCTTTCTCTCCTCTTGCACGCCGCGCATCGTGGGCAGAAGCAGCGCCATCATGTGCTCCATGAAGCGCGGATCCCGCCAGTAAAGCCGAAAAACCTGCGCAAAGACCGCCCTGTGCTCGGGCCGATTTATAAAGCACGATCTCAACGTGTAGAAAAAATCGCTCCTTGAGACAAACCCCGCCGCCTCAACTGCCCTGATCGCGTCCAGAACCCGCCCCGGACCCGCCGGCAGGCCCGCCTTTCGCAAGGCGCGGGCAAAATGCGTTATGTTATGAGTGAGTTTCGGGTTTTCCGGCAGCTCAAGATCTGGATATTCAGGCATTGGTCATTCCGGCCATTCCAATTGGGTTTGTCCAGCGCGTTTGCGCCGGTCTGGGCGTATTTCCCCCCTACACTGGTTCCAGAGACGCTTTCGCGTCATCAAGAATTCGCCTGGCTTCCGATCCCTGGATTTTGGCGATATCGTCCTGATATTTCAAGATGGCGCCCAATGTGTCCGCAATTACCTCGGGGCTAAGCGATATCACGTCCAGTGCCAGCAGACATTTGGCCCAGTCGATTGTCTCCGCAATACCGGGTTTCTTGAACAGATCCTCCGTGCGAAGCGATTGAACAAACGCGACAATCTCCCTGCTGATTTGCTCGGCGGCTTCGGGAACGCGTCTATGCAGAATTTCAATTTCGCGATCAAATGAAGGGTAGTCAACCCAGTGGTAGAGGCACCGTCTCTTAAGCGCGTCATGCACTTCACGCGTCCGGTTTGATGTCACTACAACAATTGGCGCTTCCGGCGCCTGGATTGTACCCAGTTCCGGAACGGTAATCTGAAAATCGCTCAAGGCCTCAAGCAGAAACGCTTCAAAGGGTTCATCCGCCCTGTCAAGTTCATCGACAAGCAAAACCGGAGCGCCGCCGACCTGCGGGCGCATGGCCTGAAGCAATGGCCGCTCAATGAGAAACTCCTCCGTAAACAGTTCGTCTCTTGTTTTTTTGCGGTCAATGGCGCCCATGGCCTCCTGCGTTCTGATTGAAATCATCTGTCCCGCAAAATTCCATTCATATGCCGCCGAGGCCGCGTCCAGCCCCTCGTGGCATTGCAGTCGAATTAATCGCCGCCCAAGAGAACCGGCAACGGCTTTGGCAATTTCGGTTTTTCCGACACCCGCTTCACCTTCAAGAAACAGTGGTCTCCCCAGCCGAAGCGAAAGGAAAACAACGGTTCCAAGCGCCCGCCCGCATACATAGTCATGACCGGCCAGCATATCCTGCACATCATCAATTGAAGATGGTGTCTTCATGTGTTCTCCATATTCGCAATCAATTGCGCACCTCTATAACCCGTTTAATGACCCTTTTCCACATTGATCATTGGCGGAACGGGGACATGTTTGAATTCTCCAGACGTCTGGACTTTCCAGACATGATTTCCGCCTTTCCCGGCATTGAGGGATTGCGGCTCGCGCCAGTCGACGTTTTGAATCAAAACATTTAATTGACGCTTGCGCCAGCTTCCGGCTCGTTCACCGGAAACCCGCAATCGGCGCCGCTGGTTGAAAGCGTCGCGAACACCCTCTCCGCGTGGCAATTGAATTTCCCTAACGATTCGGATTCATTTCCTCAAGGGCGCGCTCCAATGCATTGCAGGTGACCCCGCCATGGAACATCAAGCTGGATGATTTTGGTTTGTCGCTGCTGGTGAATGGCGGCCCGATCTCGGCAGTCTCGTCCAAATGACACCTTGGAATCGGCCCCTTTCAATAAAGCATGCAATGCTCAAATGCCGGATCTTCCATATTGCGAAAGGATTTTTTTGCCCAAATGTGACCCGGAGTTTCCCTGGAAAGAATGACGGTTGCCTCCCCGGATCAAAGGAAGGCGATCATGATTCCGGTTTCCCGTGGGGTTCCGGCTTCCGGTCATCATCCTCTGGTGGATGATATGCGCCTCCGGCTGTTGTTCCGCCATTGCCATGCCGGTAATGGGTTATGCCTCTCAGGACAAGCTCGGCTCGGGCTGAAGCCTCGTTCAAACGCACCATGGCCAGATCGCCCAGATAAGTTACCAGGGCGGGAAAATCGCCCTCGTCGGCAAGTTCCAGACTGGCAATATAGGCATCCTTGTTCCGGGCCGGGATGATCGGTGGGAATTCACCTGCCATGGTGTAGGCATAGGCCATCAGCAAGCGGGAAATCCGGCCATTGCCATCCTGGAATGGATGGATGCGGACAAATTCATGATGTAGCCAGGCTGCCTCCACTTCCGGGGCAAGGGCAAGATCCCGATGCCCCTGGTGAAAAGACAGAAATCTCTCCATCTCCGAATCCACCTGTTCGGGAGGGCAATATTCGTGAATGAAACCGTCCGCCCGCCGTGGATTGTTGTGTCGAATCTTGTACTGCCCCTTTCGCAAGGGTATCTCGACCCGCTTCCCAAAAGGGGCGATGCCAGTCGCGCCGGCCTGGTGCCTGGTTAGAAGCGCATGCCATTCCCTGATGGCCGCCCCCGTCAGGTGCCGTTCCTTTCGGACATGAGCAAACATCGTCTCCAGGGCGGTCTCCTGATCCTCGAGCAATCCCCTCAAGGTTTCATCGGTTACATCAATGGCCGAATGGGCCCCTCGCACCCCTTCGAACCCCTCGGCAATCAGGGTTTCGGTTACCCCGCGATGCAGTAGATACAATCCTTCGATCTGCCCGGTCTCTATGGCAAATGCACGTCTTTGCGAGCGTAGCCAGATATCCATGGAACTCCGGTCAAGTGCCGGATTATCGAGATTGTGACGCATACTTCGCCAGCGGGCGGCGGCTTGCCGAGCCCCTTCGTGCCGCAGTTGCCGATGAGCCGGGTCCAAATCACGGACCGGTCGCCAGATGGCTCCAATCGGCTTGGTGCCTTTCCCGTTGCCGCCCATAATCTTGCCCTTCGGTAATCGGTCTCCGATTATAGGGCTCCCCACCCTCTCTGGCAAGACATTTCCCTGCCTTTCAAGCAATATCCGTTTAAATTTTAATTATTTATTTTAGATAGTTATCAACATTCTTAAAAGCTCTTCGCAAACTTTTCCCCGATTTTTTAAGGCGATTTTTCACCCTTGTTGATAAAAAGCCGTTCATTCTGGTGCTCCACCACCGTTGAAAGGATTGATTTCCTGCCGGTTTGACCAGCCTCGCTGCATCTCTGCCTTTCACATCTATGCCGTTCAGCCAAACAAACACAACAAATAGCCCTTTCTCTTCCGCTTTTTGCCTTGCGCGGTTTCCTCCCCGGACGCAATCAAAGCCGGAGTTTCGGGATCAGCAGGCGGAACAATGAACAAGCCATCGGCCAGAAAGACATATCACGTCAGGCTCACCGACGAGGAGCGGAAGTGCCCCCTTGGTTTGACAGTTGCGGTCAATATGCGGAAAAAGGGGTATGGCGAATCGATCTAATGCGGTTTCCGCTCATTTACACAAGGAACCATCTTCCAGTAAGCGAAGGGCTGGCGGGAAATGACATTTCAAAACCGCATGAAAATACCGCGTCCCGACGACATGCATCTTCATCTTCGAGACGGCGAAGTTCTAAAGGCCGTTCTGCCGGAAAGCGCCCGCCATTTTGCGCGGGCGATCATAATGCCAAATCTGCAACCGCCAATTGCAACGGGTGCGCAGGCCGCGGCATATCGCGATCAAATAATGGCGGCTTTGCCAAAGGGCATGGAGTTTACGCCGCTTATGACTCTCTACATGACAGAGGACATGGATGTGGAGGATATGGCGGCGGCTTGTCATGGCGGTATAATTTCGGCTGTGAAGCTATATCCCGCCGGCGCGACAACCAATTCCGCTTCAGGTGTCAGAAACATTGACAATGTACAACATGTTTTTGAAAAAATGGAGGAAATTGGACTGCCGCTATGCATTCACGGGGAAGTGGCCGACCCCGGGGTTGATATTTTCGACAGAGAAAAGGAATTTTTGGAAAAAGTGCGCCGCATTCGACTTGCGTTCCCAAACCTCAAGACGGTCCTGGAGCACATTACCACATCGGAGAGCGTCGAATTTGTCAAAGAGCAGGATTCGGGTATGGCGGCCACCATAACCACCCATCACATGGTGCTGAACCGAAATCACATTTTGGCGGGAGGAATTCGCCCTCACTACTATTGCCTGCCGGTTGCGAAGCGCGAACACCACCGCAAGGCCGTGCTGAAGGCGGCGGTTTCAGGCCACCCGTCGTTTTTTCTTGGCACCGACAGCGCCCCCCATATCGATTCGCGAAAGGAATCGCCGTGCGGATGCGCGGGGTGCTTTACCGCCACCAACACGATTTCAATTTTGGCGGAGATATTTCAGCGGGAAAACGCACTGGACAATCTGGCGGATTTCACCTCTCGCAATGGCGCGAATTTTTACGGACTTCCCGTTAGCGACTCGACTCTTGAGTTAAGCCACGGCGCCCCCGTCGACTATCCGGAAAAAATACATACCAGTGAAGGTTCCGTAACGGTTTTCGATCCAATGATGCCATTGCACTGGCATGTCGAAACCCGCAACTGATTCGGCGAGGGATACACAGCCATGACGTCATCATTCATACCGGAAAAGCGGGAGGCCTCCCGCCTTGCCGCCCGCATGCTGCTCGAGGTGCGGGCCGTTCATTTCAATGCGACAACGCCCTTTACTCTCGCCAGCGGCCTAAAGAGTCCAACATATGTCGACTGCCGAAAATTGATATCCCATCCGCGGATACGTACATGCCTTATGGATTTTCTTGCCGCCACCGTCATGCGAGATGCGGGATTTGAAGCGTTTGACATTGTCGCGGGCGGAGAAACCGCCGGCATTCCCTTTGCCGCTCTAATTGCCGAGAGAATGTCTCTTCCCATGGCCTACGTTCGAAAAAAAAGCAAGGGCCACGGGCGCAACTCCCGAATAGAGGGCAATATGGCTGCGGGAGACAGGGTGCTGCTGGTCGAGGACCTTGCCACTGATGGAGGCTCAAAGATCTCGTTTGCGGAGGCAATCCGGGAAACAGGTGCAGTTTGCTTTCATTCGGCGGTCATATTTTACTATGGAATCTTTAGCGAAACCATGGGGCGCCTTGCCGACCATGGCATAAAGCTTCACTATTTGTGCACCTGGCATGATGTAATTTCCGAAGCGCGCGAGATTGGCGTTTTTGATGCGGCGACACTTGAAGAGGTTCAGAGTTTTCTGGACGACCCCCGCGCATGGCAAGCCAAAAACAGATGAATCCGCGTAAAGGAACCTGATTTTCAAATCGCCGTTCACTTGCAACATATGGTGCAAGTGCCATATATTTGGCTATATGCTGCTTATAAACGCAATATACAAACTTGTACACAGGGATATACATTTTGCATTTCCGAAATCTCCCGTGTAGATTTTCGCGGGATCACGCAAAGGCATTGGCGGGAAACACCAGATGGAATTAAACGTAGCGAGAGTGGAAACGGAGAGTGACGACGCATTGCCGTATTCCATTGAGGCGGAGCAGCTTCTGCTTGGAGCAATTCTTGGAAACAACGAAATTTACGACAAGGTTGCCGACATGCTCAATTCGGAGCATTTTTATGATCCTGTACATTCCAGAATATACGAGTTGTCCGGGTCTCGAATCAACAATGGCAATCTTGCCTCCCCCATTACGTTGAAGGCGTTTCTCGAGGATGACCCGGGACTAAGGGAACTGGGAGGCGCCTCCTATCTGGCCAAGCTGGCGGGTTCCGCAATATCGACCTATGCGGCTCGCGACTACGCGCAGATGATCCATGACATGGCCATCAGACGCGCCCTCATATCGCTTGGCCACGAGATTTCCGACAAGGCCTCAAAGGCGGACATTGATTCGGGACCGAACGAACAGATCGTCGATGCGGAGCAAAAGCTCTACAGGCTGTCTGAGCAGGGGCAGTCGGAAACCGGGTTTAAAACCTTTTTGCGAGCCGCCACAGATGCCGTGCAAATGGCCAATTCGGCATACAAAAGAGATGGAAAACTCATAGGAATATCCACCGGACTAACAGATCTGGACAGAAAACTTGGAGGACTTCACAAGTCCGACTTGCTGATAATCGCCGGCCGACCATCAATGGGCAAAACATCTCTTGCATGCAACATTGCCTTCAGCGTTGCCAGGTCATACAAGCGCGGCATTCTATCTGACGGCACCGAGGGCGCCGTTGAGGGCGGCATAGTGGGCTTCTTCTCGCTGGAAATGAACGCCCCGCAGCTTGCGGTGCGAATTCTTTCGGACGCATCGGGTGTTCCATCCCATCAGGTGCGCCAGGGAGACATGACGGAATCGGAATTTCGAGACTTTGTGCAGGCTGCCAGAACACTCGAGGCGTGTCCGC
The DNA here is from genome assembly GCA_026709325.1 of Roseovarius sp. GTDB lineage: Bacteria > Pseudomonadota > Alphaproteobacteria > Rhodobacterales > Rhodobacteraceae > JAPOTF01. Next base: position 23,098 of record JAPOTF010000116.1, on the reverse strand, counting down.
TTAACATAGACGATACGCCCGCTCTCACCATCATGGAGATTTCCGCCAGAGCGCGGAGATTAAAGCGCTCCCACGGGCTTGATGCACTGTTTGTCGACTATCTTCAACTGATTCGCCCCGTCTCTTCAAAGGACAGCAGGGTAAATGAGGTATCGGAAATCACGCAGGGGCTTAAAGCGATTGCCAAGGAGCTGGACATACCTGTGGTTGCTCTTTCTCAACTCTCCCGTCAGGTGGAGAACCGGGATGACAAGCGGCCGCAACTGTCAGACCTGAGGGAGTCGGGATCAATCGAGCAGGATTCAGATGTGGTCATGTTTGTCTTTCGCGAAGAGTACTATGCCGAACGGGAGCAGCCATCTGAAGATGCCGGCGAGGAAAAAATCGCCAAATGGAAGGAGCGGATGGAGAGGCTTAGCAACAAGGCTGAACTCATAATAGGAAAGCAGCGACACGGGCCAATCGGCACAGTCAACCTGAGCTTTGAAGGCAAATTTACAAGATTTGGCAATCTGGCGCAGCCATGGCAGCGCAACGGCGAAAACTTTTAGCCGCCCGGTCCACATGCCGGCAATTCGCCTGCGACAAAAAAATCACTTAATGCCGGTTTTTTCATCAAGGAAGGGATGGTTTGCGAAAAACGGAAATTAGCGGGAATTGCCGGAGATAACTGTTGTCAACTTCAAATCCTGTATAGTATGTGTAACCCGGCTCGATTCAGTGCCGATTTTTAACGAGTGCGAATGGCAATGATTGCAGCGCAAGCTTCCATCCCGGGAAGCCGCTTTAAAGTTCAGAGGGGGGACAACATTGGAATTCATTGGTTATTTGGGTGACGTTTTCACGCCATTTAATTTCGGCCTGTTGATGATTGGAACCTTTGGAGGGCTGATACTGGGCGCAACGCCCGGCTTGTCGCCAACCATGACGGTGGCGCTTCTGATTCCCTTTACTTTTAGGCTGGAAGCGACAGAGGGGCTCATTCTTCTGGGTGCCGCATATACATCCACGGTGGCGGGCGGCGCGGTAAGCGCCATTTTGCTGAACATACCCGGAGCCCCCGCCAATATCGCCACAACTCTTGACGGCTATAAAATGGCGAAAAATGGGCATGGCGCGCGCGCGCTGCAGCTTTCATTTCTATCTTCTGCGGCAGGTGGCGTGTTTGGAGTTCTCCTTCTGATTTTCCTGACGCCCATTTTGGCCAGATGGGCCCTGGCGTTTGGCCCTTCGCACATTTTCTGGCTTGCCATTCTCGGCATAACCGTGATCGGCACGCTTGAAGCGGGTTCAGTTGTGAAGGGATTGCTGTCGGGGTGCATCGGCCTTTGGCTTTCAACGATAGGGTTCGATGACATCATGGGCGAGCAGCGGTTCATATTCCACTCCAGCCTCTCCGGGGGTATAAACGTTATACCGGCGCTAATTGGCCTTTTTGCCATTCCGCAAGTGATTTCAATTTTTGCAAAAGGACGCGCCGACTCGGGAACTGAAATACTGTCCGTGGAAAGGCATCCAATCTCGGAAGCCGTCAGGGAGGTCGCCAGGCGCTATCGGGCGTTGTCGCTTGGCGCCGTCGTGGGATCGATTGTCGGGCTCATACCGGGGATTGGCGGTCAAATCGCGGGCATTGTCGCCTATGACCAGTCGAAAAAAATCAGTCGGGAAAAGGAAAAGTACGGCACGGGCCACAGCGAGGGTCTCATAGCGGCCGAAAGCGCGAACAACGCAATGGTCGGGCCGTCGCTCGTGCCGCTGCTTACCTTGTCCATACCCGGTTCCCCCACGGCGGCCGTGCTTCTTGGGGGATTGCTGATTCACGGGATATTCCCCGGAAGCGATCTGTTTGAAAACCATCCGGCAGTGGCCTGGACGTTTATAAACTCCATGCTGGTGGGACAGATATTGATGTGCATATTTGGCCTGTATATCGCCGCTCTTGCGGCCCGGGTCGTTTTGGCGCCTCCATCTTTCATGGCGGCGGCGGTTCTTGGGCTGGCGGTTTTTGGGAGCTATTCCGTCTACAATTCAATGGATGACGTCTATGTCATGTTAATGCTGGGAACGGCCATGTATTTTCTCGAGAAATTCGGTTTTTCCGCCGCGCCACTCGTATTGGGTCTGATACTCGGACCCATTGCCGAGGCGAATTTCATTCAGGGGAGCTTGATTGCCAACGCCACATCAAGCGTTGTCGAATATTTCCTCACGGGCGCGCTTAATCTGTGTCTGATTTCAATGGTGGCCGTCTCTCTTCTGTATTCCGTCTGGTCGGAGATTGCGAACGGGCGAAATCCGGTCGCCTCCGGGAACGGGAGGGCGCGGCCATGACCCGATTTTCGCATTTTCAGAACATCGTTGCCGGCGTTGCCATCGCAATGGTCGGCTTGTCGGTTTGCGTGATCAGCTTTGTTCAGGAACCCGCCGAAGCGTATCTGTTTCCGCGCCTCATTTCAGTCGTTTTCGCGGCTCTTTCGGTTTGGACGGCTGCAAAGGCCTTTTCGGGGCATTCCAATTCCTCCAACGGTCTGTCGGAAAAGGAGCTCGCCAACATCGCTCCTGGACTTGTCGCGGCTTTGATCTATATCTTTCTTGCAGCCGAAACGCTCGGTTTCTACACGGCTTCGACAATCGCGTTTTTTGCCGTTTACTCGATTTACGATACCGCGTCGCACAGGGAATTGCGCAGCTGGGGAAAGCGCATTGTTCTCACCGCCCTGTTTATTGCGGTCATGTACGGCCTTTTCGCGAAGGTTCTTACAGTATTTACTCCCCGCGAGTTTTTCCAGTAAACTGCGCGCATATGGCAGTTACAAGATTCAACCAAGGAGACCAATCATGAAAAAACTACTTGCCGCGGCGGCCATCGCCTTGACAAGCCTGGCTGGAGCCGCCGTCGCCGATGGCCACGAAAACTACCCCGAACGCCCGATATTGCTTATGATCAGTTACGGCGCCGGAGGGGCGACCGACTTTCAGGCTCGCATTGTGACCATGACGGCGGGCAATGAAGACGCGCTTGGCATGCCGATTGCCATAATCAACAAGCCGGGTGCCGGTGGCCGAAAAGGCTGGAACTGGTTTGCAACGGAGGCGGACAATGACGGCTACACGCTCGGCGCATACAACATTCCGCATTTTATCGCCCAGTCGATTGAAGGTGGCGTTGACTACTCTGCCGACAGTTTCGAGCCAATTGCCAACTGGGGTGCCGACCCCGCCGTGTTTGTCGTTGCGGCCGACAGCGCGTTCAATTCAATGAACGATGTCATTGCATATGCCACTGAAAATCCCGGCAAGCTGACATTCTCCGGAGCGGGACTTTTTGTCGGGCACCACATCGCCGCGCTTCAGCTTGAAAACGCGGCGGGCGTAAAGCTGGCCTACATTCCAAGCAACAAGGGCGGTGCGGCGGCCATGAAATCAGTGATAGCCGGAGAAGTTCTTGGAGGCGTCAACAATCTCTCGGACGCATACCGCGCCCGCGAGGCGGGAAATGTCAAAATACTTGGAGTTTTTGACAATGAACGCAATGACTTCCTGCCTGATGTTCCCACAATGAAGGAGCAGGGCTATGACATTGACAATTCCAGCGTCAATTTCAGGGGCGTCATGGTTCCCAAGGGCACTCCGCAGCCCATTATTGACAAACTGGCGGAAATTGTCCCGGCAATGTTTGAAAACAAGCGGGTACTTGGCAAGATGAATGCCGGCGGCAGCCCCATGCACATAATGACCCGCGATGAGGTTTTGGAAATGTGGAAGGCTCGCGAGGCGACACTCGAAAAGCTTCTCGCCGGGCTTTAACTTCAATTTGGCGGGAAACCCTGTGGCGTTTTCCGCCAAACCGCTCGTGGCAGGCAAATAAATGACAAGCGCCAACTCAATTGCCGCGCTGGACGATGTAATGTCGAACGCGCGCGCCGCACAGACCGAATATGAAAAAAATGGCAGCCAGAAGCGATATGATCGGGCGGCCATGGCGGTTGCCTGGGCAATAATGGAACCCGGGCGCAATCGCCTTTTGTCGGAACTGGCCGTGAAAACCACCGGTATGGGCAATGTCCCCGACAAAATCATCAAAAACCACCGAAAGACCCTGGGTCTCATGCGAGACATCCGCGATGCCGCCACATTTGGCATTGTTCGCGATGACAAAAAAAGCGGCATAACCGAAATCGCGCGACCTTTAGGGATAATTGGGGCAATTGTTCCCTCCACAAATCCCGCGGCCACGCCGGCAAACAATATTGTCAATGCGCTTAAATGCGGAAATTCCATTGTCGTCGCCCCTTCCCCAAAGGGAGTTGCAACCTGTGAAAAGCTATTGGAATTCATTCACGCCGAATTTGGAAAAATTGGCGAGAACGCCAACCTCGTCCAAATGATCCCCTCACCGGGTTCAAAGGAAAAAACGCAGTATCTGATGGAGTCATGTGACAGAATTGTCTGTACCGGCAGTCAAAACAATGTCCGGCGGGCTCAATCGGCGGGAACCCCCGCCGTGGCTGTCGGTGTCGGAAATGTATCCGTCATTATCGATGAAACCGCCAACCTTGCCGCCGCCGCGGAAAAAATTCGGGCTTCGAAGACTTTCGACAATGCCACTTCCTGCTCTTCGGAAAATTCCCTGATAGTGGTTGATTCCATTTACGACTCCTGGCTGGAGGAAATGGCAAGGACGGGCGGATGTCTTGTCACGGATGAAAAAGCCATGACGACGGCATTATGGCCAGACGGACATCTGAACAGAGCCGTAATTGCAAAAGACGCCGACGTAATGATTGCGGCTCTTGGACTTGAGGGGCGGGTTCCGGAAAACACGGAGTATCTGGCGGTTGAAACATCCGGCATGGGACCCGGTCATCCATTGAGCGGGGAAAAGCTAAGCAGAGTTCTGGCTCTCTACCGGGCGAGGGACTTCAATGACTCCATTGCAATCGCAAGAGCCATACAGGAGTTCCAGGGAGCGGGTCACTCGGTTGGGTTGCATACTTCCGATGACAATCGCGCACTCGCGCTTGCAAGGTCGCTTCCCACAAGTCGCGTCATTGTCAACCAGCCTCACACATTTGCAACAGGCGGTTCCTTTGCCAATGGCATGCCCTTTTCCCTGTCCATGGGATGCGGCAGCTGGGGAGGCAACATGATAGATCAAAACGTGCACTGGAGGCATTTTATTCAAACCACCAAAATAGTTCGCGAAATACCGTCGAGAGAGCCATCGCTAGAGGAAATATTCACGGATTACTGGCAAGAGGCGGGGCGATGAAAACAACCGCCACCAAACCTCCAGGCGGAACGATTCGCGACTGGTTGAACTGGCGGGCGGAAAACGGCGGGACGGCAATCATATTTCCGGAAACGGGATTTCATCTGAAATGGGGGGCATTGAGAAAAGGCGCGATTGAATTTGCCTCTCTACTTGCCTCTCTTGGCGTGAAAAAAAGCGAGAGCGTCGCCATCATGGCCCCGAACGGCCTCGAATCCGTTACAGCCTTTTTTGGCGCCGCATACGGCGGCTACAGGGCAACCATGATAAACCTTGCCGCTGGCCGAGACGCCATCAGCTATGCGCTTGAACATTCCGAAGCGCGATTTTGCCATGTTCATGCCGATTGTCTCGAACCGTTTAGCGAAGCAAATGACAGTGGCGTCAAGGCCTTGCCGCCTGAAGGGGTTGACACTGGCGTTGTCCCGGAAATTCCGTCTCCCGAAGATCATGCTCTCCTCATGTACACCTCAGGCACTACGGGAAGACCCAAGGGAGTTGTGCATACGCATCAAAGTCTGCTTGCCGGAGGCTGGACAAGCGCGATGGCGCATGACCTTTCGACGAACGACCGCGGACTTTGCGTTTTGCCCATATACCACATTAACGGTCTTTGCGTTACGCTTATGGGAAGTCTGGTTTCCGGCGGATCGCTCATAATGCCCGCCAGATTTTCCGCCTCGCGCTTCTGGAATCAGTCCTGCAAGTACAAGGCCACCTGGTTTTCAGCTGTTCCGACAATCATATCGCACCTGCTGCACGGCGATGCCGCGCCAGATGAGATGTGCCGAAAGAGATTTCGTTTCGGCCGCTCCGCATCGTCCGCGCTTGCCCTGGAAACCCAAAACGCCTTTGAAAGGCGCTTCTCAATACCAATAGTTGAAACAATGGGCCTTACAGAGACCGCCGCGCAAATACTGTCAAACCCGCTGCCGCCGGGAAGAAGAAAAATGGGATCGCCGGGAAGGGCATTTGGCTGCGAGGTGGAAATACAGGATGACGACGGTGACAGGGTCCTCCGGGACCGCGAAGGGGAAATCGCCGTTCGCGGCCCAAACGTCATGCTTGAATATCTCAAGGATCCAGGCGCCACGGTCAAGGCGTTTCGCAACGGGTGGTTTCGCACAGGCGATCTGGCTCGAATGGATGGCGACGGCTATGTTTTTGTCACCGGTCGGCTCAAGGAGCTGATAATAAAAGGGGGAGAGAATATCGCCCCCCGTGAAATTGACGAGGTTCTTTATTCTCATCCGGATGTGATTGAAGCCGCCGCCTTTGCCAGAAAGTGCCCGCGGTACGGGGAAACGGTCGAAGCGGCCGTGCGCGTCCGTCCCGACTCCAAAGTGGGGCCGGCCGAGCTTTCCGAACTATGCGCAAAAAGGCTTGGCAGCTTCAAAACCCCGGATAAAATCCATTTTTTCAGCGAGCTTCCCAAAGGTCCCTCCGGAAAGATACAGAGACTGAAACTTGCGGACATGCTTTGAATTCTTTCGGCGCGGCCTTAAATGGGATTTCCCCTTGATTGATTCCTCTTGACCTGACTTTCAGAAATGCCATTATCCGTTCTCATGGCTACTGGAACCATGCTCATTGATCTTGATGCAATCATCAGCAACTGGCTTTCTCTTGATGCCATGTCCGATTGCGAAACCGCGGCGGTTGTAAAGGCCAGCGCATATGGTCTGGGGGCGGTTCGCGTAGCGAACGCGTTGGCGGAGACGGGCGCAAGAAAGTTTTTCGTGGCGGTCGCCGAAGAGGGGCTGGAGCTTCGGGGAAATCTTGGTCCGGGACCGGAAATCTATGTATTGTCCGGCCTGCTTGAAAATGATCTGAATATGATGCGCGATCTTTATCTCACTCCCGTCATTAATTCGGTTGAACAAATGATACGCCATGCGGAGGCGATGCAGGATCATCCTTTTGGCCTTCAATTTGATACCGGCATGAACCGCCTCGGCCTTGAACCTGTTGAATGGCAGGCGTTGCGAGATGTTCTTTCGGAGCAAAATCCGGCAATTGTAATGAGCCATCTGGCCTGCGCGGATGAACCAGGCCATGAGATGAATGAGAAGCAATTGCGCCTGTTTCGCGAGATGGCCTACGGTCTTCAGGCACCTTTAAGCCTTTCAAACACTGGCGGAATCCTGCTTGGTCCGGAATATCACTTCGATCTTACACGTCCGGGAATAGGCGTCTATGGCGGCGCCCCTTTTGCAGATGCTCTGCCGGTTGTGGAGTTGCATCTTCCGGTAATTCAGTGCAGAACGGTTCATTCAGGAGAAACGATTGGCTACGGCAACTCCTACACCGCCTCGCGCGATATCAGAGTTGCCGCCGTCTCGGCCGGCTATGCAGATGGCATATTCCGCTCACTTGGTCAAAACGCGGAACTTTTTGCCGATGGCCACGCCTGCCCGATTGCAGGTAGAATATCCATGGATATTATCTGCGTGGATATATCTGAACTTTCAGAAGACCCGGATTCAATGCAGTTTATGGGTTCAATGCAGGGTATAGATTTGCTTGCGGACCACGCCGGCACAATTGGCTACGAACTGCTCACATCTCTTGGCAGCCGCTATGTGCGGCAGTATATTGGCGCATGAAAACACTTTTGAACTTTCTGGCCGCAGTCGGTCGACAGATGTTTCTATTGCTCGCCGGTGTCGGAAGAATGGCTCTGTTTTCGTGTTCCGCTTTAACTCACATTGTTCGTCCGCCCTTCTATCGGCGCGAAATTGCTCTTGCGCTGTTGCAGATTGGCTGGCTGTCACTGCCGGTTGTAGGTCTAACCGCCATATTCACTGGCGGTGCGCTTGCGCTTCAAATTTATTCGGGGGGCGCGCGGTTTAATGCCGAGGCGGTGGTGCCTCAAATTGTCGCCATCGGAATTGTGCGGGAACTGGGACCGGTTTTGGTTGGTCTCATGATAGCCGCAAGGGTGACCTCTTCAATTGCGGCGGAGATTGCGACAATGAAAGTCACCGAGCAGATTGACGCGCTGACAACCCTTTCGACGCATCCGATGAAATATCTTGTGGCGCCAAAGGTTCTTGCCGCATTCCTGACTATTCCGATTCTTGTCGCCATAGGTGACGTAATTGGAATATTTGGCGGGTTTTCGGTTTCGGTGCAGAGTCTTGGATTCAATCCATCAACATATTTGCACAACACTGTCGGATTTCTGGAACCCCGCGACATAATCTCGTCTTTGGCAAAGGGAGCGGTATTCGGGGTAATCGCGGCCATGATGGGTTGCTATTACGGCATGAATTCCGGCCGCGGCGCACAGGGTGTGGGACAGGCGACAAAAAGCTCCGTTCAGGCTGCGGCCGTGCTTGTTCTTGCGGCAAACTTCATTCTCACGGGACTGTTTTTCACGCTATGATCAAACTTCATCAAGTCCGCAAATCATTCGGGAGCAACCATGTCCTGCGGAGTATTGACCTGAAAATCGACACGGGGACGTCAATGGTGATCATTGGCGGATCTGGAACCGGAAAATCCGTGCTTCTTAAATGCATCCTTGGCCTGGTTCCGCCAGATGGCGGCACCATAACGCTTGACGGCGCAGATGCTTCAGGGGGCGATCGCGACGCGTTTCTCAAAAGGTTCGGCATGCTTTTTCAGGGAGGCGCGCTCTTTGACTCGATTCCCGTTTGGCAAAATGTCGCGTTCCGTTTGCTGCGGGGATCTCTCAAGAAATCAAAAGACGAAGCCCGCGCGATTGCAATCGAGAAGTTGCGTCGCGTTGGACTGGCTCCCAGTCAGGCCGAGCTTTATCCGGCCGAGCTTTCCGGCGGAATGCAGAAGCGGGTCGGTCTCGCCCGTGCCATAGCCTCCGATCCAGAGATTATTTTCTTCGACGAGCCCACCACCGGTCTCGATCCGATAATGTCGGGAGTTATCAACAAGCTCATACGCGAGATTGTGACGGAAATGGGTGCGACCGCCATGACAATTACCCATGACATGAATTCCGCAAGGGCAATCGCCGACAATGCGGCCATGCTGCACAATGGTAAAATCCAGTGGAGCGGTTCCATATCGGAAATGGAGCGATCGGACGATCCCTATCTTGAGCAGTTCATACATGGAAGCCCAGATGGTCCCATTGAAACGGTGCGCTGACGCGGGGCGACAGTCTTCTTTCACCTATTCATTTTGAATGCCAAACAGTCGCGGCGAAAAGAAACTTCCGCAGGTCGCCACAGCCGGAAACCGATGATTTGCGTTTGACCATCACGGTTCGATAGTGCAATTACCCGCCCATGGGCAAATCCGCATCTTATATCTGCACCTCATGCGGCGCGAAACACGCCAGATGGAATGGCCAGTGCGATGTATGCAAGGAATGGAATACAATCATCCGGGAAGCGCCATTGTCGGCGGGCCCCACCTCCAGATCACTTGGCGGCAGACGCGGCAACTCCATTGACCTGACCAGTCTCTCTTCAATCGAAGATCCGCCGGAGCGCAATCTTACCGGCATGACCGAACTTGATCGTGTACTTGGAGGCGGGCTGGCATTGGCCTCTGCAACTTTGGTTGGCGGCGACCCCGGAATAGGGAAATCCACACTGCTGCTTCAGGCCGCGGCACACTGCGCGCGCAATGAAAAGAACGTGATTTACGTGTCGGGCGAGGAAGCGAGTTCCCAAATTCGCCTGCGCGCAAGTCGGCTGGGCCTTGGAAATGCATCCGTGCGGCTGGCCAACGCGACCAGCCTGCGCGACATTCTGGCCACGCTTGATGCCGAGCGCCCCGACCTGGTGATCATTGACTCAATACAGACCATATGGCTGGACAACATCGAGGCGGCTCCGGGAAGTTTGTCGCAGGTTCGCGCAAGCGCGCATGAACTCGTGGACTTTGCCAAGCGCAAGTGCATATCCGCGGTTTTGGTAGGACACGTCACCAAGGAGGGATTGATTGCGGGTCCCCGCGTTGTCGAGCATATGGTTGATACGGTACTTTATTTCGAGGGAGAGCGCGGGCATCAGTTTAGAATTCTAAGATCGGTCAAAAACCGATATGGTCCGATAGATGAAATTGGCATATTCGAGATGACCGCCATTGGCCTTGAAGAGGTTTCAAACCCATCCGAGCTGTTTCTTTCGGGTCGCGCCAAACCGGCTCCGGGATCAGTGGTGTTCGCGGGAATGGAGGGATCGCGTCCCCTGCTTGTGGAAATACAGGCATTGGTGGCGCGATCGCCTCTCAGTCAGCCGCGCCGCACGGTTTTGGGCCTTGATCAGGCGCGTCTTGCAATGATTCTCGCGGTGCTTGAATCTCGCTGCGGAATTTCCTTTGCCGGGCTTGACGTTTTTCTAAATGTCGCTGGCGGATTGAAGATCACCGATCCCTCCGCGGACCTTGCCGTTGCGGCCGCGCTCATGAGCGCGCGCGACGGCAAATCTCTTGAAGCAGACACGGTTGTTTTTGGTGAAATATCGCTTTCGGGTGCACTGCGTCCAGTTCCCCAGGTCGAAAAAAGGTTGAAAGAGTCAAAAAAACTTGGTTTTACGTGTCTCCACATCCCCGCAGATGGAAAGCGATCGGATATAAAGGGCATCACGGTGGAAAAGCACGGCGATCTTGGCGGATTTGTGGCGGGCAAATTTGAAGAGCGCTGAACGCGGGAAAGGGTGAATGCAAGTATCATGGAAGGTTTTACAGTAATTGACGCAGGTGCAATACTTGTTGTCGGGCTTTCAGCGCTTCTTGCCTATTCTCGCGGAATTGTGCGTGAGGGCATGGCGATTCTCGGGTGGATCATTGCCATAATCGCCGCCTTCACCTTTGCGCCGCAAGTTGAGCCGCTGATTAGGGAACTTCCCGTCGTGGACGGATTTATCGCGGACAGTTGCGAACTGTCCATGATAGCGGCCGCGGCCGCCATCTTTATTGTCATACTGCTTATGACATCGTTTATCACACCGGTTTTTTCGACGGTTGTTCGGGATTCGATACTTGGCGGAATTGATCGCATGACCGGTTTTCTTTTTGGCGTGCTTCGCGGGATGTTGCTTGTGGCCATCATTTTCTTTGTTTATGAAACCATTGCCAGTTCGCAAAGCATGCCAATGGTTGATGACAGCCGATCCGCCAAAATCTTCTCAAATCTTGTTGACAGGGTGGCCGAACGAAACCCCGAGCAGGCGCTTGGCTGGGTAATCAGGCAATTTGAGGAGTTCGTTGCGATATGCGACACGAGCATCTGAGCCAACCGCGTTGTTTTGACTTGGGCATTTGATGCCGAACATTAGATTCGTGACAATGCTCGCGAGAACATCTATACTGGCCTGAGACGCGATTATGGATCAGGAGTATTCGACCTTGCAAAAAATGATGCTCCCCGCTCATCCGTTCGACGACGACAAGTTGAGGGAAGAGTGCGGCATATTTGGTGTAAAGGGGGTCCAGGAAGCCGCGAACTTTGTGGCGCTTGGTTTGCACGCTTTGCAGCATCGCGGTCAGGAGGCCTGCGGCATTGTCACGCACCATCCGGAGTTTGGCTTTAATTCCGCGCACAGGTTTGGATATGTCAGAGATCATTTCACCAGGCAACCCCTGATGGAAAATCTGCCCGGACCGCTTGCAATAGGCCATGTTCGCTATTCGACCCATGGCGGCAAGGCGGCCGCGATAAGAAACGTTCAGCCCTTTTTTGGGGAATTTTCGATGGGCGGCGCGGCCATATCCCATAACGGCAACATCACAAATGCGAATGCCCTGCGAAAAGAACTTGTGGAGCACGGGTCGATTTTTCAGTCAAATTCCGACAGCGAATGCATAATTCACCTTATGGCGCGCTCTTTGCATCGCACCATACCAGATCGCATGGAAGACGCCTTGCGCAGAGTTGAAGGCGCATTCTCGGTGATAGCCCTTACTGAAAGCGAGCTAATCGGCATACGCGACCCGCTTGGAGTTCGACCGCTGCTGCTGGGCAGGATTGGAGACGGGTGGGTTCTTTCCTCCGAAACCTGCGCGCTGGACATTATTGGCGCCAAATACATTCGCGATATTGCTCCGGGTGAAATGGTTACAATAAATGACAACGGTCTGCAAAGCCATTATCCCTTCCGTCCCCGGAAACCCCGGTTTTGCATTTTCGAGCATGTTTACTTCTCGCGCCCGGACAGCGTCATCAACGGTCGCTCGGTATATGAAACACGCAGACAGATTGGAATTGAGCTGGCCAGAGAGGCGGAAATCGATGCGGACATCGTATGCCCCGTTCCGGATAGCGGCACACCTGCGGCAATTGGATACAGCCATGAAAGCGGAATTCCCTATGCGATGGGAATCATCAGAAACCAGTATATGGGACGCACATTTATCGAACCCACGGAGCAGATCCGAAACATGGGTGTACTCCTAAAACTCAATGTCAATCGGGCTCTCATCAAGGGGAAGCGGGTTGTACTTGTTGACGACAGCGTCGTGAGAGGCACCACATCGAGGAAGATAACTCAAATGATCCTTGATGCGGGAGCCAGGGAAGTGCATTTCCGCATAGCCAGCCCGCCGACCTCTTGGCCATGCTTTTATGGTGTGGACACTCCAGATCGCGAAAACCTTCTTGCCGCCACAATGTCGGAAGAGGAAATGCGAGAGCACCTGTCCGTTGACAGCATAAGATTTGTTTCGCTTGACGGATTGTACCGGGCGGTTGGCATTCCATCAGGACGGAACAACAGTTGCCCGCAATATTGCGACGCCTGCTTTTCCGGGGATTATCCCGTTGTTCCGAGCGATCAAATTGATCGGGGACTCGTGGTTGCCGCATCGAAACACATTGCGAACAATTGATGCCGAAATCCTATGCGCGCAAAAAGCGGGCGCATAGTTCAAGTTGCATCATGAAATTCCAATTCTTGAGAGTGCCGCGGCAATGTCAAAGCTCCCAACGGAACCGTATGCGCGCCCCCGCCCATCTCCAAGTCGCGTTTTAAGGTATGACTCCGCAATTGCCGATGGCGCAGTGCGTATCAGAACGGATGCGGTCAGCAGCAATGCAAGGTTTTCCGCAAACCATCGCGCCTCGGACTCTTTCGGAAACGACGGGAAGCGTTTCCTGTGACCGCTTAGCGCCTCATCATAGAAAGTATAGTGTCCGATGGCCTTATCCAGTTCACATGCGAGAATCTCCGCAGATGCCGGCGCGCGCCGCAATGTCCGCAATATATCAAGGCAAATGACATTTCCCGAACCCTCCCAGATCGAATTGAGCGGTGCCTCCCGATAAAGAAGCGGTAAAGGGGTGTCTTCCACATATCCCATGCCGCCGAGACATTCCATCGCCTCGTATACCACGTTGGGACACAATTTATTTCCCATGAATTTCGCCAGTGCCACGGAAAGTCTCGCATAGGAACGCTCATCGGCGCCATTGCGGTCAAAATATCCCGCCACATGCATGCACAATGCCAGTGTTCCCTCCCAGTCCAAAACGATATCGGCAAGCACCTGACGCATTAGAGGCCGATCAGACAGTTTTTCATTGAACGCCAAACGGTTGCTTACCCAATGGCCCGCGTGATCAAGCGCCGCCCGCATCAGGCCGGCCGGAGCGAGTGCCGTGTCGAATCGCGTATAATGGACCATTTCAAGAATTTCGCGAACTCCATTGCCCTCTTCTCCAAGGCGAATTGCGTAGGCATCGCTGAATTCGATTTCCGCGGAGGCATTTGACCGATTGCCAAGTTTGTTTTTCAACCGCTGAATTTCAATCGAGTTTCTTTCGTTCGGGAGCCATCGCGGAACAAGAAAACAGGTTAGGCCTCCCTTTGCCTGTGCAAGCGTCAGAAAACCGTCCGACATTGGAGCCGAGCAAAACCACTTGTGACCGCGAAGGCGGTACCCGCACCCGTCGGCCAGAGCGATTGTGGTGTTTGCGCGCACATCGGACCCGCCCTGCTTTTCCGTCATGGCCATTCCAAAGGTGGCGCCTTTCTTTTCCGCCACTGGAATTTGCCGAATGTCGTATTCTCTCGATATTAGCGCCGGCGCCCATTCCGAATGAATCGACTTATCCGCCCCGAGAGCGGGAACCGCGGCATATGTCATGGTCATCGGGCAGCATACGCCCGGCTCGATTTGACTTGTCAGATAAACCATTCCGGCGTGCGTGGCATGACCGCCCCTTACTCCCTCCCATGCAATCCCCGAATAGCCGGCGCCAATTCCCGCGCGCATTAGGTCGTGATACGCCGGATGGAAGTTTACCTGATCAAGTCTCCTGCCACCCGCGTCAAACAGCTGAAGTTCGGGGCGGCATTCATTTGCCAGCCGCCCGGAAATCCGCATATCTTCCGATCCAAGCATGTTGCCATATTCGGCCAGCAGATCTCGGTCTGCGCCCGCAGCGGCCGAATAATGCTGAAATGCCGGATCGCTCGCCCACATGTCCCAACCGCCTCTCGCCTGCGGCTGGTTTTCCACACTGTGGGTTTTAAGTTCTTTCCTTGCCGGAAGATTGGGCGCATTACCGACACCAGAACTTCCGCCAAAATGTTTTTTTAACATTAAAGCCTCCATGCAGCTTTGAATTGCATCCCCATGATTCGCATGGAATACGGAGAAGAGTAAAGTTTACAGGCTGGATCCTGATAACGCGAATACCATTCCGATTGCGCCGCCATCTAGTCATTCCCTCTGGCAATAGCGTTCGTACAGGAACACAAGAGCCGCCCAATGCACTCAGCCGCATGGGACCGATCTTTCCGGGAGCAGATATGAACATGATCTGCATGTGCTGGCGTTGGCAAAAGTCAGTGGAGCGCGCCCACTTTATACAAACGACAAGACCTGATGAAGGATTTCAAGAATAAAGACATAATCAACAATCCAAGGGGCAAAATCTGCACGGATCCGTCAAGCAGGACATTTACCAACCACCGCCGAAAGCTCCCGCAGGGAGCTGTTTGCCCCAGATGATTAATTGAGTTGTCAAAAAGCTTTGTCGGTTTACCATGTAAGGAGTTATAGTTGGCGAAAGACAAAAACCGGGGGGAATTGCCGAAGTGAACACATCAATAGTTTGGAAAGCCAAAGCATTTCAGCATTCCGGTTCCCCAGGTATGTTAGCAGGTTCGCAGCCGATTCCCCGTATCAATCGCCATTGGGCACAGAAGCCAATAAATTCACTTCAAGCAAAATAGCAATTCACATGCCGGAATACATGTGATAACAATTGGCAACAACAACAAACAAACATTGATGGCAGTGCAGACATGACCATAAAAGCCAACAAGGCCGTCGCCTATGTAGCGGTATTTGCGGCATTGTTTTCCATTTCGCTGTATTTTACCTATGCGGCAGTTCAGGGAGATTCCGGACTTTTTCGGCGCGCAGAGATTGAGGCGAGAGAAAAGGCATTGCTAAATCAACTTGAGGAGTTAAATTCCAAAATCGCGAGAATGGAAAATCTTACGCACCGACTATCCGACAACTATCTGGACATTGATCTCCTTGACGAGCAGGCCCGCAGAAGATTGGGAAGGATACGTTCAGATGAAATCGTAATTCGTTGACAAGTTTTTGATTTATTCAAAATTAATATGGCGCAAACCATCCTTTTTCCGAAGGCGGTTTAAAAGCCGGCATCAATCGGCAATGGATTGCACATTTTGCGGGAAGACATCTTCAGGAATTGATGTCTCTGTCAATCGGCTTGTCACTGGTCCAATCGTAGATGCCCAGATCTCGCTCGCGAACAGCCTGTTTCCAGCCCACATCTTCGGCTCGCCGCTTAAAATTCAATCCCTCGGGAGAATGCCTCGTAATTCCGTCAAACAGGGTTGCCAGTCTTTGTGAAGCGTTTATCTGCGCCTCCACCCCTGAATTAATTGCCATTTTCTGCATTGCGAGCTGGTTTACGGGAACTGTGGAAATGCGCTCCACAAGAGCCTCTACATGATAGTCAAGTTGTTTGGAATCCACTGATTCAAGAACCAGACCGATTTTTGCAGCTTCACGGCCACTGATCATGTCTCCCGTAAACAGCATCCGCTTGGCGCGTTCCGGCCCAATTCGATAAACCCACATCGCCGTCGTCGGACATCCCCAAACCCTCGCGGGCATATAGCCGATTTGGGCATCATGGCTCATTATCGCAATATCAGAGCACAATGCCATATCGGAACCTCCCGCAACCGCAAAGCCATGAACCTTGCAAACAACCGGCTTCATTGCCCGGAACAATGACATGAAGGCCTGGGTGTTGGCCCACATGAACTGGAAGTCCTTCATTGGATCCCAAGGCATGTCCTGAGTCATTGGATTGTCCGGATCTTGCGCGTAATGCATCAAGTCGTAACCGGCGCAAAATGCCCTGCCCGCGCCAGACAGCAGCATCACATGCACTTTGGGATCTTCATCGGCCCTTGAAACCGCATTTGCAAGTTCTCGCGGAATTTTATCGTCGATTGCATTCATAAACTCAGGTCGATTCAACGTTATTCGCGCGATTCTGCCGTCTTTTTCGTACAAAACGCTTTGCATGGATCTCGCTCCCAAAATTTTTCAATATCGGTATTGTTCCTTTACCAACCTATATGCTATCGACGGCCGGAGATCATACCTGCCATTACGCTTCTCCATGCGAATGTCGTCTGCTTGAAGCATTTTTGCCTTATTGAAGCACACTTGCAAATTACACTTACAAGCACCACATTACAGAGTAATATGGCAGTTAAATGCTAGACGGGCAAAGGATATTTTTCTCATGGCCACTCGCAAAACCAGAAAAAAACCAAATATTTCACCTGAGGAGCTCAAGCATTATTACCACGACATGCTTCTCATCCGCCGCTTTGAGGAAAAAGCGGGGCAATTATACGGCATGGGACTGATAGGCGGATTTTGCCATCTGTATATCGGGCAGGAAGCCGTTGTTGTCGGCCTTGAAGCCGCGGCGGAGAAAGGCGACAAGAGAATCACAACATACCGCGATCATGGTCACATGCTCGCCTGCGGGATGAACCCCGACGGAGTGATGGCGGAACTTACAGGACGTGAAGGCGGGTATTCAAAGGGAAAAGGCGGTTCGATGCACATGTTCTCAAAGGACATGCACTTCTATGGCGGGCATGGCATAGTGGGCGCAAATGTGCCTTTGGGCGCAGGATTGGCCTTTGCAGACAAATATCTTGGCAGCGACAGGGTAACATTTACATATTTTGGAGATGGCGCCGCAAACCAGGGTCAGGTTTACGAAACATTCAACATGGCCGCGCTCTGGCAACTCCCAGTGATTTTCGTGATAGAAAACAATCAATACGCCATGGGAACCGCGCAAAACCGCTCAACCTCCACCCCCGACATCCATACAAGGGGCCAGGCATTCGGAATTCCCGGCGAGGCAGTGGACGGCATGGATGTGCTGGCGGTAAAAGAAGCCGGGCAAAAGGCCGTTGACCATTGCCGCTCCGGCAGAGGCCCATACATACTTGAGGTGAAGACATACAGATACAGGGGACATTCCATGTCGGACCCGGCAAAATACCGCACGCGCCAGGAGGTGCAGAAAGTACGCGAGGAGAAGGATGCCATTGAGCATGTTAAAGATCTGTTGCTGGCAGGCAAGCATGCATCCGAGGGCGAACTCAAGGATATAGACAAAAAAATAAAAGAAATTATCGCTAAAAGCGCCGAGTTTGCCAAAACAAGTCCTGAGCCGAACACATCCGAACTATTTACTGATGTTTACACAGCCGCCTAGGCGGCAAGCGAAAACGGGAAGCGCATATCATGGCAACAAATATACTTATGCCCGCTCTTTCTCCTACAATGGAGGAAGGTACTCTGGCGAAATGGCTGGTAAAGGAAGGCGATTCCGTCAGCAGCGGCGACATACTGGCGGAAATAGAGACTGACAAGGCCATGATGGAATTCGAGGCTGTTGACGAGGGACTTATTGGTAAAATACTTGTTGACGAGGGAACCGAAGGCGTTAAGGTCAATTCCCCAATTGCCGTTCTTGTTGAAGAGGGTGAAAGCGCCGATTGCGCTGCGGCACCTGTAGCTGCGGCACCTGAAATCGCATCTGTTGATAAAACTCAATCTTCCGCTGCACCGGAAGTGCCAGATGCAAAAGCGGTCATGCCGGTTCAGGTTGAGCCGGACTGGCCGGATGGAACGGAATTCAAGTCAATGACGGTACGCGAGGCCCTAAATTCGGCAATGGCCGAGGAAATGAGATCTGATGAAACCGTTTTTGTCATGGGAGAAGAGGTTGCCGAATATCAGGGAGCCTACAAAATCACCCAGGGGCTGCTGGAGGAATTCGGATCCAAGCGGGTAATCGACACTCCAATAACAGAGCACGGATTTGCCGGCATCGGAGTTGGAGCCGCATGGGGCGGGCTAAAGCCCATAGTCGAGTTCATGACATTCAATTTCGCCATGCAGGCCATAGACCAGATCATTAATTCCGCGGCAAAAACAAATTACATGTCAGGAGGCCAGCTTGGATGTTCCATAGTGTTCAGAGGACCTAACGGCGCCGCGGCCAGAGTGGCCGCTCAGCACAGTCAGGACTATGCAGCGTGGTATGCCCATGTACCGGGCCTCAAAGTCGCGCAGCCCTACTCGGCGGCGGATGCCAAGGGCCTTCTCAAATCTGCGATAAGAGATCCAAATCCGGTGATTTTTCTTGAGAATGAAATTATTTACGGCAAAAGCTTTGACGTGCCTGTGCTTGACGATTTCACCATCCCGTTCGGGAAGGCCCGCATATGGAAAGAGGGAGACGATGTAACCATTGTCAGCTTCGGGATTGGAATGAGTTACGCGCTTGAAGCCGCTGAAAAGCTCTCGGATGACGGGGTTTCCGCGGAAGTGATTGATCTGCGGACGCTTCGTCCACTTGACTATGACACGGTAATCTCCAGCGTCATGAAGACAAACCGATGCGTAACGGTTGAGGAAGGCTGGCCGGTAGCCTCCATAGGCAACCATGTTTCCGCCGTTCTGATGGAACGCGCCTTTGATTATCTTGACGCACCAGTCATATGCTGCGCGGGCAAAGATGTTCCCATGCCCTATGCGGCAAATCTTGAGAAACTGGCACTGACTTCAACAGATGAAGTGCTTGAAGCTGTCAAGCAGGTGACCTACAGATAGAGGAGATTAGCATTATGACAACAGATATCCTGATGCCCGCACTCTCCCCTACAATGGAAGAGGGAACACTTGCCAAATGGCTCGTCAAAGAGGGCGATATTGTTCAGTCTGGCGATTTGATTGCCGAAATAGAGACGGATAAGGCGACCATGGAATTCGAGTCGGCGGATGAAGGCAAAATGGGCAGAATTCTTATTCCCGAAGGAACCGAGGGCGTCAAAGTCAACACATTGATAGCCGTATTGCTTGATGAAGGAGAGACCACAGACGACATAACGGAACAGGCGAATTCCGTTGAGGAAACGCATGCCGATGTCAAGCCACAAGACAGTGGCGCAAGCTCTTCGCCTTCGAGCGTACAGCCTGTTACTGCAATATCTTCAAAAGACAGAATATTCGCGTCTCCGCTTGCCAGACGCATCGCCACGCAAAAGGGGATTGATCTTGCTTCACTGTCGGGTTCGGGCCCACATGGAAGAATAATAAAGGCCGATGTTGAATCGGCGCGGCCAGGCACTGCCGCCGCCCTACCATCTGCACCTTTAACCGCCCGCCCGTCAGCGACTCAAACAGAGCCGGCATTCGACATGATTTCGACCATTTATGCGGACCGGGAAACGGAAATTGTCAGGTTGGATGGAATGCGCAAGACAATTGCCGCCAGACTTTGTGAAGCCAAGCAAACCATTCCCCACTTTTACCTGCGCAGGGATATCAGGATCGACAATCTGCTTAAAACCAGATCTAAAATAAATCGCGAACTTGAAAGTCGCAATGTCAAACTCAGTGTAAATGATTTCATAATCAAGGCATGTGCAATGGCATTGCAGGCTGCACCCGATTGCAATGCCGTTTGGGCGGGAGATCACATCCTCAAAATAAAACCCTCGGATGTTGCAGTCGCAGTTGCAATTGAAGGCGGACTCTTTACCCCTGTATTAAGAGATGCAGACCAAAAGACGCTTTCCGTTCTTTCCATGGAGATGAAAGACCTCGCAGGTCGCGCACGGGAACGCAAACTTGCACCTCATGAATATCAGGGTGGCAGTTTTGCGATATCGAATCTCGGCATGTTCGGCATTGACAATTTCGACGCGGTTATCAATCCGCCCCATAGCGCTATCCTGGCTGTTGGGTCTGGTCTAAAAAAACCGGTTTCGGATGATGAGGGAAATTTGACAGCTGCAACTGTTATGTCGGTAACACTGTCGGTTGACCACAGGGTTATTGATGGAGCTCTGGGTTCGGAACTGCTTAAGCATATTGTTCAATATCTTGAAAATCCCATGACAATGCTGGTTTAAGCCGGTTCATAATGATTTCCCAACTGGAATTATCGCGCTTTGCGTATATGCCGCGGCACTTGGGTTCCATTGGAAAGTTTTCCCGAAAATTTCTGAAACTGCTTCAGCCAAAATGCGATTTAACGGGTAATCCGAAATTTTGGCAAAGTATCCGAAAACCGTTTTGCCAGCCTGGCACTGCCCGCAAACGCAACCTCGGGGTCTATTGCATGGAAGTTCATGGTACCACTGGTTGTCGGGCTGGATGCGTTTAAGGTTAATTCATCGAACACCGAGTAGCTGGTCCATCGCAACCGATGGCTGGTCGCAACCCGCCTCACCCACGATTTTGGCCGGAACGCCGGCCACTGTTTTGCATGGCGGCACTTCCTGCAGAACCACAGACCCCGCCGCAACGCGACTGCAATAGCCAACTTTAATGTTGCCAAGTACTTTGGCGCCGGCACCGATCAGCACACCGTTTCCGATCTTTGGATGCCGATCTTCATCCTCTTTTCCCGTACCACCCAACGTAACCGAATGAAGCATTGAAACATTGTCGCCAACAATGGCGGTTTCTCCGATTACAATCGAATGGGCATGATCAATCATAATCCCCTTGCCAATGCAGGCTGCGGGATGAATATCCACGCCAAACACCTCCGAGCATCTCATTTGATAGAAGCGCGCCATGTCGCTCCGGCCCTTTTGCCAAAGCCAGTTGGCGATGCGGTAGGCCTGAATTGCCTGATATCCCTTGAAAAAAAGCATCGGAAGAATGTATCTGTCACAGGCGGGATCGCGATCATGAACGGCAACTATGTCAGCTCTTGCCGATATGCCGAGTTCATTGTCAGTTGAATAGGCGTCATCGCAGATTTCACGAAGGAATTGCTCCGGCATTTCCGCAGAGGAGAGTTTAAGCGAAATTCTATAGGCCAGCGCGGTTTCAAGTTTGTCATGATGAAGTATTGAAGAATGAACCAGGCCTCCCAAAATCGGTTCCTTAATCACCGCATCTTCCGCCTCTGTTTTGATTCTTACCCATACAGGATCGATCTCGGCTAGCTTGTTGCTGGTTTTGACCATCGACACTCTCCTTCTTTTATTGAAGTCATATATCAGATAATTGCAGAATATCAAATGAAACCGCTTGGATTGCGGATTTCAATCACGGGCCGGGATTTAAAGTTGAAGTTGCAAAAAACAATTGAGGTCAGATTGAAGGGTTCACTGGTTGGAAGACGCGCTTGGGCGATCGGCAAAAGCCAGAGTGGAACTTTATCGGCAAACCATTGGAATATTGAGGCGAATGGACGCTCTGCTATATCAATACATGACCGAAGCCAGCTGTCACTCTTGAAAATGAAAACCAATCGCAAACGCGGCAAGCGTTAAAGTGGACCTGATCAGTGACGGATAAAGATTCGCGGATTTGCGCGAGGTTGTTGGGCAGACTTGGAAACCAGCCGTTTCAATATGCCACCGCCCGCAATCTCGCCAAAAGGCATTGCGTCGAACTGGTTTTGGTCGCGGAATGGTTAAAGGCGCGGGCTAAACTGTCGCGCATGGTGCCTCGGACATTGCCTGCAAGCATGAGCTTTTGCCGCCTCATCGACCAAGTGGTGATATAGGGCATAACAGGATGCCGAAACCAAGCGGCGAATGCTGGCTTGAGTCGGTTTCTCGGGTTCTTTACGGGCGAGACAGTAGGCTTGCTTCAGTAACTCATTGTGAAGTGTCATGCCAAATGTTCAACCTCGGAGGCACCACGAAAGCGGATGTAGATGAGCCATGAGGGATCAATCTTCTGCAGGAGAAAATCTCTTATGATTGAATGCAGTTCCATTCGTTTTGCGAATTCAACGTTATCTTCCGTCAACATGGCCCACACCTTGACGGATGGATCGCCAGACCTATCGGGACCGGTTGCGGCCTCCCAACTGCTGACGGGGCAGGCAGATCCTGAAGTTTACCAAGTTCAGCTTTTAGAGCGTTTGAAGTATTGTCCATGTCAGTTACCCGTCAGGTCTCTGTTATTTGCAATACATTAACATAATGTCTTGTGTGTGGGGCAATGGCATTAACTTGATTTTTTCGGGGTATTAGGGCCCGTTGACATTTATTTCGCGGCGATCACCCCGGCAGCGAGATAAATCGCGGCCGCATAGCTCACGTCAGTCTTGTCGTATCGTGTCGCAATCGCCCGGAACTCCTTGATTTTAGCAAAGAAATTCTCAACCTGGTGCCGCCATTTGTACATCTCCCCGTCGTGGTCCCGCGGCACCTTGCGGTTCCGCTTCGACGGAATCACCGCCATCGCGCCACGCCTCTCCACCTCCTCGACAAGCCAGTCCGCGTCAAACGCCTTGTCCCCAACAAGAGCCCCGAACTCGAGACCCTCAAGCAG
>JAPOTF010000111.1 GCA_026709325.1 Roseovarius sp. | reverse complement strand
CTTTTGTTTTTCGCAAACCATGCCTTTCTCCATGAAAAAGCTGATTTTTAATGATTTTTTTTTGCCGCACAGGTATAAAAATTCCTGCAAAGCCAGACAAAAAGTCTACGAAAAAAATTTTCAAAAAACCTCGTAAGCCATTGAATAATTTAATGAAAAAAAATTAGCGGGAATTACTGTTAAATTACAAAGTCGACTCCCCATATATTGAGGGGTTACACCTTTCATACCACCTGACTATATCAAAACTTGATTCGTTGAGCGCAAACTTCCGGGAGCACATCTAATGGAAGAAATTCGTCACACAAAGTCATTAATCATAGGTTCAGGCCCAGCCGGCTACACAGCAGGGGTTTATGCCAGCCGCGCCATGCTCGAACCGCTTCTTGTACAAGGCATTGAGCCCGGAGGGCAACTAACCACAACTACTGAGGTTGAAAATTGGCCCGGGGACATAGAGGTCCAAGGGCCCGATCTGATGCTCAGAATGGAAGCCCATGTCAAAGCAATAGGATGCACCATAATTTCCGACATAGTTACAGAACTGGATGTGTCGGCTCGCCCGTTTGTGGCAAAATGCGATAGCGGCAACATGATAACAGCAGACACCGTCATTTTAGCAACTGGCGCCAGAGCAAAATGGCTTGGACTGCCCTCCGAAGAGTATTTCAAGGGCTTTGGAGTTTCCGCGTGTGCCACATGCGACGGTTTTTTCTATCGCGGACAGCAGATCGTGGTTGTCGGTGGAGGAAATACAGCGGTTGAGGAAGCTCTTTTTCTAACCAATTTCGCGTCTAAAATCACGCTTGTTCATCGTCGTGATGAACTTCGAGCCGAGAAAATCCTGCAGAACAGACTTCTAAACCATCCCAAAATAGAGCCATTATGGCATAATGAACTTGAAAAGGTGCTGGGCATTGACAACCCTAAAGGCGTATCAGGTGTAAAAGTTCGCGACAACAGAACCGGCATTGTCGGTGAAGTGCCATGCAAGGGCGTGTTTATCGCCATCGGACACGAACCGGCAACGGAACTGGTTAAAGGCAAAGTCGACATGCATCATGGAAATTATGTGCAGAACCAACCCGGCAGCACTTGCACATCGGTCCCGGGGCTTTTTGCCGCTGGTGATGTAACCGACCATATATACAGGCAGGCGGTAACCAGTGCCGGAATGGGTTGCATGGCGGCATTGGATGCGGAAAAATTTATATCGGAAAATGACATCTGACTTGAAAACGGATATCCAGGCCGCAAATCCATCCACGAACGGTGTGATTGAAATTGCCACCAAATGTATATTTTCTGCCTTATCTAAAAAGAAAAAAGGCGAATAAAACTCTTAAACCACGGGTGATTTATGGATCAATCAGAATTCGCTCCAATCAGAGAACTATACGACAGTCATACATCGAGTCGAGAACTGAAACTTGAAGCTGCCGGGCTTATTGGCATTGACCTCTCTCAACGTCAGATTTGCGATCTGGAATTGCTTTTGAACGGTGGGTTTCATCCCCTTGAAGGATTTCTCGGGCAGAACGATTACAGCAATGTGGTTGAGAACATGAGACTTGCCGATGGCACTCTTTGGCCGATGCCAATTACTTTAGATGTTCCCGAAAATTTTGCAGATAGCCTGGAATCCGGTCAGCGCATTGCTCTACGCGACCAGGAAGGGGTCGTTCTCGCTGTAATGACGGTGTCAGACCAATGGATACCTGAAAAGGATTTTGAAGCCGAAAAAGTGTTTGGAACACACGATCTCAAACATCCTGCCGTATATTACCTTCATAACATAGCAGGCAAGGCATATCTTGGTGGAAAGCTAATCGGTATTCAGCGGCCTATTCATTATGATTTTCGCAGTCTTCGTCACACTCCCAATGAGTTAAGGTCTCTTTTTCGCAAGCTGGGTTGGCGCAAGGTTGTGGCTTTTCAAACAAGAAACCCACTGCACAGGGCGCATCAGGAACTTACATTCCGCGCCGCAAAAGAAGCGGAAGCAAATCTGCTTATACATCCCGTGGTTGGCATGACCAAACCAGGCGATGTCGATCATTTTACTCGCGTGAGGTGCTATGAGAATGTTCTTGATAAATACCCCGCCTCCACCACAGGCATGTCATTGCTTAACCTGGCCATGCGCATGGCCGGTCCGCGCGAAGCCGTCTGGCACGGTTTAATACGAAAAAACCATGGCTGCACGCATTTCATAGTTGGACGCGATCATGCGGGGCCAGGGAATGATAGTAAAGGTCGGGAATTCTACGGACCATATGATGCGCAGACATTATTTCGAAAGCATCAGGACGAAATAGGCATCAAGATGCTTGACTTTAAACATATGGTTTATGTGCAGGAGCGCGCCCAATATGAGCCGATCGACGAGATCCACGACAAGGACAGCGTTACGATAATGAACATTTCCGGAACCGAATTGAGACGACGTCTGAACCTGGGTCTTGAAATTCCAAGCTGGTTTTCATTCCCTGAAGTGGTCGATGAACTACGCCGCCGCTATCCGCCTAGAAGTCAGCAGGGATTTACGGTGTTGTTTACAGGTCTTTCGGGATCCGGAAAATCCACCATTGCAAATGCCTTGATGATAAAACTAATGGAGATGGGGAGTCGGGCGGTTACCTTGCTTGACGGGGATATTGTGCGAAAGAATCTCAGCTCGGAATTGGGATTTTCGAAAGAGCATAGGGATATAAACATTCGACGTATCGGCTATGTAGCCAGTGAAATTACAAAAAATGGCGGTATTGCCATTTGCGCTCCAATAGCACCCTATGAAGCCACACGAAGGGATATCCGAGAAGAGATCGAGCATTTTGGGGCTTTTGTGGAAATACATGTGTCCACTTCTCTTGAGGAGTGCGAACGCCGTGACCGAAAGGGTCTGTACAAACTTGCGAGAGCAGGTAAAATCAAGGAATTCACTGGAATTTCAGACCCTTACGATATTCCCGAAAATCCAGAACTGAGGGTGGACACTGAAAACAATGATGTTGACAACTGCGCGCATCAGGTAATCCTGAAGCTTGAGCATATGGGTCTTATAGCAGGGTGATTTAGGAAGTAAGACTGTTTATATAAACAATGTTTATAGAGCTTAAGCGGAATTCAATTAAGCGTATGCGGATGTTTAGGCACCAAATGTGAACTTGACGATCTCACCCCTAGAATATCATTTGACTGGAATGCATGTTGTACGAAACAATCCAATGTTGAAGCATGTATGGCAATCATCTGCGATCAAAGTTCATTTGCAGAAGAATTACATAATTGGATGTGTTATGTCTGCGGGAGTTTATAAAACAAAACTGAATGAAGACTAATGCGGAAAACATGATTATGGCAATTTACACATTCAACCATTTTTTGGATTGTTCTCAGTTTATCCCCTTTCATGCATCATCAAATTCAGCCGCGCACATATCAAATGCGGCAGTACAATGAACAAAGTCCGCGATGCCTTTATATCCGCAATGCGTCGGGTTGCGGCGACAGTAACCGTGGTAACCACAGATGGCCCCGCTGGACGCATGGGCGCCACCGTAAGCGCTTTTACGTCTTTATCTGCCGACCCGCCATCTGTTTTGGTTTGTCTTAAGGCAAATAGTCGCATAGCTCGGTCCGTGACCGACAACGGTTCATTTTGCGTCAATATTCTTCCCGAGGATGGGGAGGATATGGCAAAACAATTCGCGGGAATGTTTGATTCGGATACTCTGGACCGTTTCAAAGGCATTGAACCGATACAAACGGAATTAGGACCGATTCTTCCCAATGCCACTGCATTCACCTGCACCCTAAGGCATACACATATCCATGGCAGCCATGCAATCTGCATTGGCGACGTTACGGGAATTTTCGATGCGGACGCATCCCCGTTGACATATATGAGTGGGGGATTTCATATTGTTCGCCCAAAAGGAACACTTCCAGATTAATGGTTATCATTATATCATAGGTCATAACTTTTCGATTTGACGAATGATGTTCTACCGGTTTTTACATATGATCTATGGATTTAGGTTGAACAGATTGAATTCCCAAATATAGGAATTGCAACAATACGGTGAATACGAGATGCGCAATAATAACGCTGTGGCGATTATGCCATATAACACCAAACTTGGATTTCCCCTCAAAAAAAATCCATTGGATATTTTAGACTGGCCGTTAGGTCGTCCAAACAGGCTTGCCGCAAGCACCCTTACCATCAAGGATATGGATTGCAATGACCATCTGATAATCGATCCCAATAAAAACGGTTTGTATATAAATCCATTTCCATTTGGGTTAAATGCCAGATTCATAATCCCGCCCAGGGTGTCAATAATGTTTCAGGAGCCATATGCCATCCATAAAAGACACATGGACAATTTGATAAAAACCCACGGACGCTTTGAGTACATATTATGCATGCATGAGCAACTGCTAAGTTCTGTTCCAAACGCACTGCTGGTCCCATTAGGTACTACATGGATATCAGAGCCGCAAACGATTACCCCCCCCCACAACAAACATAAAAAATGTTCAATTATTGCCTCAAACAAACGCTATTTACAGGGACATATCCTGCGACATGAAATCATTGAATGGCTGACAAATACCGACATCGAAGTTGATGTGATTGGCACTGGCTACAAACCCTTTCAGAAAAAGTCGGAAGGTCTTTCACCTTATTATTATTCAGTAGTCATTGAAAATGTTCGTGAAAAAAACTACTTCTCGGAAAAGCTGGTTGACGCCATACTGTGCAAAACCATTCCAATATATTGGGGTTGCCCAAACATTGGTGATTTTTTTGACACTTCCGGAATTATAATATGCGAATCTAAAGAAGAAATATTAACTGCCATGCGTGAAATGAGCAAACAGAACTATCAAGAGCTTTTGCCTAGTTTGCTAAATCTCCATGAGCAAGCGCACTATTGGAGCAATCTCCATAGACGAGCCGCAATTGCAGTTCTGAATGCCAGGAATTTATGACTATGCATATCACATTAAAGCTCAAATTAACTGGAGCTTCATAAAGCCACCCAGTCATCGGGATAGATGTCTTGATTTTCCAAGTTGTCAT
>JAPOTF010000089.1 GCA_026709325.1 Roseovarius sp. | reverse complement strand
CTGCCGCCCTGCACATGTTGAAAACGCCCCTGCAATTGACCCCCACAACCATGTCCCAGTCACTGTCGGTGCTGTCAAGAACGGTCTTTTCAACCTGAACTCCGGCATTGTTTACAAGAATGGAAACCGGACCGAGGATGTTTTCCGCTTCCCTGTACAGAAACTCCGCCTGACCGGAATCTGAAACATCGGCACGTATCCAGTGGCAGCCATCCGGCAGCCCGTCTGGCCTTTCGTCACGCCCGCATGTTGCAACTGCGGAACCTTCCCGCAAATATGCCTCGACAATTCCACGTCCAATGCCCTGCCGACCTCCTGTAACAAGAGCCGTCCTGCCTTTAAGCCTTTTCATTCCATCTCCATGTAAAGTTGCGGAAAGCAAATCTCGCAAAAAAGATTTTCCAGAGCAATTTCAATATCGAACCTCTGTATTGCCGTATCAGAAGGCGGTTCGGTCACCGCCCTTCAAGTCAAGCCTCTCGCGCGCTTCTTCAGGTGTTGCGACCGTCAATCCAAGGCTTTCTATGATACCGCGAATTTTATTAACCTGTTCGGCATTTGATGTGGCTTTTCTACCGGGTCCGATATAAAGACTGTCCTCAAGCCCAACACGCAGGTTGCCGCCCATCATGGCCGCTTGCGTGGCAAATGACATCTGATGGCGTCCGGCCGCGAGGACCGACCATTCATAATCGCCACCGAAAAGCTTTTCGGCAATCCGGTTCATGTGCATGAGATTCTCGAGATCCGGTCCCATGCCGCCGAGAATCCCGAACACCATCTGTATGAAAAAAGGCGGCTTTACCCAACCCTGGTCCACTACATGGGCAAGATTGTATAGATGACCCAGATCATAGCATTCGAATTCGAATTTGGTGCCGTGCTCTTCGCTCAGTGTTTTAATGTTATACTCAAGATCGGCAAAAGTGTTCTTGAATATGTAGTCACGGGTCATGTCCAGAAATTCCGGCTCCCAGTCATGCTTCCATTCCGAATACTTGTTCAGCATTGGAAAAATGCCGAAATTTATGCTGCCCATGTTCATGCTCGCCATTTCGGGACTTGCCGTCATGGCGGCCCTCAGACGTTCCTCCCTTGTCATTCCAAGACCCCCGCCGGTGGAAATGTTCATCACCGCCCCGGTGGACTGCTTGATCCTGGGCAGAAAATTCATGAACAAATCGGGATTTGGATCCGGTTTGCCATTTTCGGGATTCCGCGCATGAAGATGAATTATGCTTGCACCGGCTTCCGCCGCCTCAATGCTCGCCGCGGTAATTTCGTTTGGCGTTATCGGCAAATGCTCCGACATGCTTGGCGTGTGAATGCCTCCCGTTGGCGCACACGTTATAATAACCGGCTTGCCCATGATGTTCCCCTCCGAGTTTATCGTTGTTTATCGTTTCACAACCTCATCTGCTGCACTTGCGCGCTCAGTCCTCCATCCAGAACCCACAATTGCCCGCTTGCATATCGAGCCTCGTCACTGGCAAGCCAATTTGCCAGATTCGCCATATCTTCCGGCTGGCCATAGGTGCGGAGCGGGTGCACGTCGCGCATCGCCTTTTTCTTTTCTTCCGCGTCAAGATTTCCGGCCCCAACGCCATCACCCGTTAGAAAGCTCTGCATCATCGGCGTGTCGACATAACCGGGGCATATTGCGTTAACGCGAATGCCCTCGGGACCATGATCGCAGGCCATGGCGCGCGTCAGCGCATGAACTGCGCCTTTAGTGGCGCAATATGCCGCCAAACCCGGGTCGGCAATAAACCCGTCGTAAGATCCAAAATTGATGACACTGGCACCCGTGCCGTCCCTGGCGGCGTTTCGCAACAGCGGCAATGCATATTTTGAAACCAAAAACATGCCCGTTACATTGATGGCAAATATGCGGTTCCATTCCTCGAGACTCGTCTCTTCAATGGTCTTTTCAATTTCAATGCCCGCGGCATTCACCAGTATGTCGATTTTATCGTGCCGTTCTCTTACTTCCCGCATTGCGGAAACGACCTCTTCCTCGCTTGTCACATCCAGTCTGATATGCCGGGATGATTTCAATGGATTGCCAACCGTTCCCCCGGCACTTAGGTCTGCCGCATATACATCCGCCCCTTCACGTTCAAAGCGCGTGCATATTGCGCGTCCAATTCCGCCGCATCCGCCTGTTATCAGCGCGGTTTTTCCTTCAAGCATTCCCATTTAACTTTTCTCGCGGTGGAAATCGATAATATCTCGCCGCGACAGTCCAATCCATGTGGTTTCGCACATATTCCCGTGAAGCGTCGCGTGGCGGATTGTAGTCCCAGTGCTCCCCGGCTCCGGCCTCCATTGCTGCATGCAGCGTTTTTCT
Organism: Roseovarius sp.; assembly: GCA_026709325.1. Lineage (GTDB taxonomy): Bacteria > Pseudomonadota > Alphaproteobacteria > Rhodobacterales > Rhodobacteraceae > JAPOTF01. The sequence continues at coordinate 2,819 of JAPOTF010000089.1, read as the reverse complement.
TGATCGCTGCGTTGCAATCACGTCCGCGCGCAGTTTTTCACTGTCCCATCTTTGCGCGACTTCTTGCGCGAAAGCCGCGGCCTTTTCGGCATAGTCGGCATGATTGACAAGATTGGTCTTTTCCAGTGGATCCGCTGACAGATCATAGAGTTGCGGCGGATCCGCATCGCAGTGAATGTATTTTAGGCTGCCGCGCCGGATCATGAACACCGGCCATGGCGTCATTTCGGCGCAGTATTCTCCGATTGCCAGATCAACCGGATCCGTTTCGCCTCGCGCAAGCTTCATCAGGCTGCGCCCGTCCACCGGTTCGCCCAGAAGCGAGTCGTCACCACCCGCCATGTCGATAAAGGTGGGGAGCAAATCAACAAGTGAACATGCATTTGCCGCGGTACCGCGTTCAACGCCCGGGCCGGCCATAATGAGCGGCACCCTTGACGAGTTCTCAAAGAAATTCATCTTGTACCAGAGACCTCTCTCCCCAAGCATGTCCCCATGGTCGGCAGTCACCATGACGATTGTATTGTCAATGGCTCCGATGTCTTCAAGGGCTTTGACAATTGCGCCAACCTTGCTGTCAAAATAGCTGACATTTGCCAAATAAGCTCTTCGGGCCCGTCTGACCTCCTCCTCGCTTAGCGGTATGTAACTCGCTTCGATGCCATCCATGACTCTTCTGGAAAACGGATCCTGATCCTCGGGTTTCAGAACAAACCGCGGAAGATCGATTTCATCATCAGTGTAAAGATTCCACCATTCGGGTTTTGCAACATACGGATCATGTGGATGAATGAAACTTGCAACCATGCAAAATGGACCGTCATCTCCCGCGGCCCTGCCCCGTCCGCGTTCCACCAGCCACTTTCTGGCCGCAAACTCAACCTCGTCATCGTAATCGGTCTGGAACGTGGCAACCGCTTCACCGCTTTCCTTGACCGTTTGCATATTGTGATACCATTTATCTATCCGCTCGTCGGGCGCCTCCCAATCGGGAGTCCAGGCGAAATCAGCCGGATAAATATCTGTCGTAACCCGGTCTTCAAAACCGTGTTTCTGATCTGGTCCGACAAAATGCATCTTGCCTGACAGGCAGGTGCGATATCCCAGCGCTTTCAGGTAGTGGGCAAATGTTGGAACACTCGCGCGAAACTCGCTGGCGTTGTCATAGGCGGCAATGCGGCTGACGAGTTGTCCCGACATGAAGGCGAATCTGGACGGTGCGCATAGCGGGCTGTTGCAATAGGCGGAATCAAAGCGCATTCCCCTTTCCGCCAATGCGTCGATATGCGGCGTTTTAACGGTTGCATGCCCGTAGGCGCCAATGAAATGCGGCGCCAGCTGGTCCGCCATGAGTACAACAATATCAGGTCGCATGGCCACGAGATTCCTTTCAATTTCATCACTTCGAAACAATCAGGAAGAATCTTTCGCCATTCATGCCGGAAATTGCAAGACAAAGGTTTATCCGATGACGGATAAACGCAGCGGGAACCGCCGAGCGAACCTGGAAACCCCGATGAAACTTGGCGGCCCGCCCCCTGCGCCTTCAACGTGAGGCCTTTGCATATGCATCCAACACCAGTCCGTGGAAATGGTGCACGGCATGTTCGGATTTTCCCGATCCCGACGGGTCGTTGACAATCCGGCCCTGAGTGAAGGCCGGGGTTTGCATGCCTCTTTGGACGCTTTCGACAATATCTATATCTTCGCGCTGCAGAACCTCGTCGAGATATCTGATTGCCTCCAGTTCCATATCGTCTGGCTCGGGCGTTTCCAGGAAGAAATCATAGGTCTCCAATGTTCTGTCAGGTCCGGCGGGAATAATGTTCAGCACGATCATGCTTGAACGGCCGGGATACCGCATAAGGCATGTCGTTGGCCACAGCCACCAGACGGCATGCGTGCGGACGGTGGCGTTCGAAACATCATAGGCCGTGTTTGCCCCCTTGCCCGCTTCCGCCATGTGGGAAGAATATGTCCCGTAGGTCGTAACCTTGTAGGTATCCATATCAACAAGGTTGCAGAAATCCTTGTGCGCCGTCGGGCAGTGGTAGCATTCCAGAAAATTGTCCACCACGTTTTTCCAGTTGGACTTGATGTCATAGGTAAGCCTGTGGCCGAAGGTCAGCTGCTCGATATCGGGCGCCCAGTGGCGGATTTCCGTTTCGAGTCTTTGAGTTTGCTCGACCAGAGATGCCGCCTCGGCATCAAGGTTCACGTATATGAAACCGGCGAATTCCTCCACCTGCACTTGTTCGAGGAAGATTTTTTCCGGTTCGAAATCAACAAGCCCTTCGGTTTCCGGCGCTCTGACAAGCTGTCCGTCGAGCCGGTATACCCATGCATGGTAAGGACACATAATGCGGGTTGTCTCGCCTTCTCCTCGAAGCAACTCGTGCGCGCGATGCTTGCAGACATTGTAAAAGGCGCGCAGGGTTCCCACCCGGTCGCGAACAATGAGAATTGGATGCTCCGCTATCGTGGTTGTCACATAGCTTCCCGGGTTGCGGAGTTTTTCAGTGTGACAGACCCATTGCCAGCTCTTCGCGATTACATGCTCCAAATCAATCCGATACCATTCGGGGTCGACATAGGCTTCAGCGCGAAGCGACAGCGATGAAGAAGGGTCTTTTGAATAGCCTTTGGAAATAGTGTCAAAAGCTTTATTTGATGGCATCTCGTTCACAACTTTCCTCCTTTGCTATTAGATAGTTTTGCATTCGAATTAAGTTTCGAAGCACAAGTATATAATAATGATTGTTTGCTGTTCAAATTTTCGATTAGGGGGATGGTGTGGGAGAAGTCAGGAGACGTTTCAC
>JAPOTF010000025.1:37389-40672 GCA_026709325.1 Roseovarius sp. | reverse complement strand
CCGATTGGAAATCGGACACTGTTTTTTGCCTGCCGCGCAACTGGTATCAGGAATGATATTACCGCTGTTTCAACCACATATGAAAGAATTTTCCGTGGAGTCGAGCAGGCAGTGATTGAATTCATTTTGCAAATGGAATGAGAGACTCCATATACGATTCAATCCTAAGAGGGAGCAAAATTACATTGTTTTGCCATTAATGGGGCCGCAACAGGATTATTGAGATCACTGGCAATTTGATGTCGATGATTGAGGCGAATTCAACCAAAGGCTTCATGAATGGCATGAAAAGCGCCATTAATCAACGTGGCGATAAAAATCTATGCCCAAATTATATTGGACAAATTTCCATAGTTATGCTTTTTTGACTCATGAACAAATTTCTAAATCGCGTCTATTCCAATATGAAACCCGAGGAAACACGGCAATTCTATGATGAATGGGCCTCTTCCTATGACAGCGAGATAGCCGAAAACGGGTACGTCACACCCAAGCGCGTGGCCAGTGCGCTATATGAACATATTGCAGATTGCAACACGCCCATATTGGATTTTGGATGTGGCACCGGGATTTCCGGACAAGCTCTCAAACTTGCCGGTTTCTCCGTAATCGACGGCATGGACCCAAGTCGTGAAATGCTGGAAGTTGCACGTCAAAAGGGAATATATCGCAAAGCCACCGTTTCAGATATCGATGACTCCTCTCCAATACCCAATTCCGTTTACAAGGCAATCGCCGCCATTGGTGTAATCGGTATTGGCTCCGCCCCCTTCGGGATATTTCATGTAATCATGAATGCGTTGCAAGCGGGCGGATTAATGGGATTTAGCCTAAACGACCATGCTCTGGCCGATGCAGAGTATGAAGGCGCATTGCATCAATGGATTGACAATGGGAAAGCCCAATTGCTTTTCAGGGAATATGGGCCTCATCTGCCCGGGCAAAATATCAAATCCAATGTGTATGTTGTTGAGAAATTGTGACTTTTAGCACCAGATTTGCTCCCTCTCCAACTGGTCCGCTGCATCTGGGACACGCTTATTCCGCACTAACAGCTTATAACATGGCTCTGGAAAACAATGGAGTTTTCCATTTGCGCATGGATGATCTGGATCAATCGCGCTCGCGACGTCACTGGGAAAATCAGATATTTGAAGATCTTTCATGGCTTGGAATAAAATGGCCGGAACCTGTGTGGCGACAATCCGAACGCATGGCAAAATACAGATCGGCACTGCAAACATTGTGGAACCGGGGTTTGATTTATCCGTGCCACTGTTCTCGCGCGGATATAATCAACGCCATTAACGCGCCACAGGAGCAGGATCCTCAGATTGGTCCAGATGGCATGATATATCCGGGAACATGCCGGCCGCAAAAGCCCTTGAAAGGCCCCTTGCCCAATATCTCATTGAGGATCGATATGCGAAAAGCCCTTAAATGCCATAGCCGTGGACTTTATTTCACGGAAACCGGTATGGGACCAAATGGGAAAACCGGACTTGTTAAAATCAGGAATATGGTCGAAAATGCAGGGGATGTCGCCCTCGCCCGTGCGCAAATTGGAGCATCCTACCATTTGTCAATTGTCATTGATGATGCGGAACAGGGAATCACCCACATTGCCAGAGGCCGGGATTTGTTTGAAGCAACGCAAATTCATGTGCTGCTGCAACGGCTTCTCGATTTGCCAACACCCGTTTATCATCACCATAAACTAATCCGAGATAAAACGGGCAGGAGACTCGCCAAACGTGACGATGCCCGCGCAATTTCGAAATATCGAGAAGAAGGAAAAACACCTCAAGACATAAGATGTATGATCGGATTGTGATTCAATCCCGTTCTCCTCTTTTTGGCCATTATTCCAATACGGGATTTAGGGCGGAGTAGGACGCGGACCGTCTTTCGGGTCGTGCGCCGGCATGTGCGAAACTCGACGGTTCTGCGGCACTTTCAGTGGCGTTGGAAACAAGGGAAAAGATCCTTGCGAAATGTCCCTGCGAAATGGACTCTTTCTGCAGGATGTTCCGCGCAGGCCTGAACGGTGCGACAGAACCCGAGATTTTCCCTTACTTAAACACCGCTTGTTTCCTATGACAGTTTTCCGTCCGACTCAGCCCTGAATCCCAATACCGGAGACATTATCTCAACTTCCACCCCGTTACGCAATGCAGTGTAAAAGCAACTCCTGCGGTAAGTGTGGCACGCGGGGCCTGTTTGCTGAACCAATACAAGAAGGCAATCCCTGTCGCAATCAATCCTCATTTCAACCAGTTCCTGTATGTGGCCCGAAGTCTCGCCCTTAACCCAAAATGACTGCCTGGACCGACTCCAATATGTAACCCGGCCAGATTCAATTGTTCTGGCAATTGCATCGGCATTCATCCAGGCCATCATTAGCACATCACCGTTTGCATGATCCTGTGCTATTACCGGCACAAGTCCCGAATCATTATATTTTATTGTCGAAGGATCAAACTTCATGACGGTAAACCTTTTGCAAATCGACATTTCCCTCTATTTATAATCTTAAAACAGCATTGGAAAGAAACATGTCAAGTGATGAAACCGACCTGATTAAACTTTATTCAGCAAGGATTCTCGAACTTGCGGTTGACATACCACGTCATGGAAGGCTGGAAAATCCCGATGTGACCGTCAAGCGCCGAGCTCCACTTTGCGGCTCAACGGTTACAGTTGACATAATCACCGACGGCACGAAGATTTTAGATTATGCCGCCGAAGTTAAAGCATGCGCACTTGGACAAGCGGCCGCCAGTTTGGTTGCATCGGGAATAATCGGTCTTTCCATAGAGGATATTCACAATGCTCGCGACGCACTTGAAAACATGCTGAAATCAAACGGACCGGCACCATGTGCGCCATTTAAAGAGCTTGAAGTGTTGCGCCCGGCCAGAGACTATAAAAACAGGCATGCTTCAATAATGCTTGCGCTGGAAGCCGCTTCGGAAGCAATGGACCAGGCCCTGAAAGGCCTGCGTAAAGCCGACTAATACCAAGCCCGGAAAGTTTTCGATGCATGATTTGCCCCAGTGTTTGGTCACCGGCACCGCGGTTGGGCATGTCCGCGACACGGCAAACGCAATGGAGATGAACCCCCACCTTGCGGGACGTCGCCGGTGCAGCCCCCGAGGGCCGCCATGTCCTGGCGGTCCCTGACGGCACCGGCCCAAAGACCTCGCATTGCCAGACGGCGCGTCCGCCTTGCACCTTCCCCTCCCCGCAGTCCCGAGCCAAACCCCGCTGATGGCGCGTTCCG
>JAPOTF010000025.1:0-37374 GCA_026709325.1 Roseovarius sp. | reverse complement strand
CCGTTTTGCGAACCGGGTCCGTGAAACCGCGGAAGAGATCGAACGGCTTTGCCGAAATGCCTGAGCGCGTTTGAAGCGTCGGCAGGCGGAACCGGGCGAAAATCGATGTGCAAACAGCAGGGCAAATCATGCATCGAAAACTTTCCGGTTTTGGTATAAGTTCAGAGAGGCAAGTCGATTTGGAAGGATCATGATGCCGAGAACGTCATTAAATGCCCATCCGGGAAACCCTATATTGCTTCAGATGTCTATATATGCTGTTTTGAACCGTTTGGGCCAAACCGTGCCAGGTTTTGAACTGCAATCCTTACCAGTGAACACGCAATGATGAAACATCGCGCAGTCGTTTTTATTGAGCGCCCTTCAGGAGGAAGATCATGAGCCGTCAACGTCTGCCCATCGGCATTCAGGATTTCGCCCGACTGCGTGAAACGAAGTGCTATTACGTTGATAAAACCGCGATGATTTGGGATCTGATCAAGCGGGGCGATCATTGGTTCCTTTCCCGCCCGCGTCGCTTCGGCAAGAGTCTGCTGGTGGATACGATTAAGGCCGTGTTTGAGGGACGCAAGGAACTGTTCGGGGGTCTGGCGATCTGTGAACACTGGGACTGGTCAGTCACCCATCCGGTGGTGCGGTTGAGCTTTAACAGGAAGTATGACGGACCAGCGGATATTGAGCGCAACATTCTCGCTCAATTAAAAGCAATTGAGCGCGACGCCAAGCTTTCATCGTCAACATGGAAAACGGCACCGGAGTACCTGTTCGATGTGTTGAACCGCCTTCACCGCAAGACAGGCCAGCGGGTTGTGATTCTCGTGGATGAGTATGACAAGCCCATCCTTGACGGACTACACGACACTAACCTGGCACGGGCCAACCGGGAGTGTCTACGGAGTTTCTATGGAATCATTAAGGGTAGTGCCGAGCATGTCCGCTTTGTTTTTGTCACCGGTGTGAGCATGTTCTCCAAGGTAAGCTTGTTCTCGGATCTCAATAACCTGAAGGATATCAGCCTGGATCCGCATTTTGCTGCGATTTGCGGGTATACGGACGTCGATATCGATACCGTTTTTGCGCCTGAGCTTGACGGATTAGACCGCGACATGATCCGCACATGGTATAATGGCTACAACTGGCGTGGGGAAGAGCGGCTCTACAATCCCTTTGATGTGCTCTTGCTGTTCAATGACCGGGAGTTCTGCCCATACTGGTTTGAGACAGGTTCACCGACCTTCCTCTTCGAAACACTGAAGAAGAAGTCCGTCAGCTTGAGGGAACTGGAGAATCGGATGGCCGACAGGTCGCTAGTCTCAAAATTCGATGTAGATGATATCAGTGCCGAGGCCTTGCTGTTTCAGACGGGTTATTTGACGATCACTGGCGAAGATCGGCAGGGCCACAGGATTTTATACCGGCTGGACTATCCCAATCGGGAGGTCAAACTCAGTCTAAATGATGCGTTGCTGGCGAACCTGAATACGCGGGACCATGTTCCGCTGGAGGAGGCCAGATCACTCCAGACTTGTCTTGAGACACATGACTTTGAGAGCTTTGCCCAAGAGTTTCGCGCCTATTTGGCCAGTATACCTTATCAGTGGAACAACAACGGCCTCGCTCGCCATGAGGCGTGGTATGCCGGTCTGCTGCATATGTGCTTCCGTGCGATCGACGTGGATGTGCGCTCGGAGGAAGCTTCAAGTCACGGCCGTGCCGACATGGTTGTACTTACGGGTGGGCAGGTGTTTGTACTGGAGTTCAAGATGGTGGAAAAGGCTAAAGATGTCGAAGCCGCCCTGGAGGCGGCACTCGCCCAGATGCGGGATCGGGGCTATGCCGAAAAATATATCAACCGTGAAAAGCCTGTTCATTTGATCGCGATGGTCTGTGGACGCGAGGATCGAAAACTGCTGGACGTTCGCGCCGAAACGACGGGCAATCGTGATTAATTTGAGCCGAAATCAGCCGATGTTTGCAAGCCAGGCACCGGATGATTGCAATCCACCTGGCAATTGCGCAGGCAAATTGTTCCCCGAAAAAATTCCACAAGGCATTTCCCTGGAATTATAAACATCCACTGATGCCTGCATCGCCGCAGTGGCTTAACTTCAGTCAATCTCGATATCCCCGATAATTCGCAGAAATATTTCACGGGTTTTGCGCTGATATTCTGCCAGAGAATATTCCAGTTTGTCGAACGAGGGGAAACCGGAGACCTGAACAAGCAAATCAATTATCCCCAGTGGAGAATCAGCGGTAGCCGTTTCATCTGAAAGAGTCACGCGAACCACTTCCGCATAAATCGCGGCGGCGGGGGATTCCCGAATGGTCTTCTCTGAAAATGCCAGACACAAAACATGCTCAAGTCTTTGATAAAGTCTGAATGCATCAATTAGGATCTCAAAGTCGGCCGTCTCCAGAAGCCCAAGCTCGTTAAGAAACTCCAGTGCCTGCTCGGTACCCTTTGCCATGCCCACAGTGGTTTCATGCGCATGGCAAATTTGCAAATACTGGGCAATATGCTCAATATCAACGACGCCCCCGGATACAAAACGCAAGTTCCATAAATCCTTTGTACTCTTTTCCCTTTCAATGTTCTTTCTATTCAAACGAAATTCACTGGCCAGTTTTATCTTGTCTCTGGGTTTTTTAAGACATTCGCCAATACGGTCAAAAACCGAAAACGCAAATTCTCTTGAACTAGACGCAATGACGCGCATTCGAGTCAAATCCATTAGCTCCAAAGTTGACGCCCGCTCGTTCTGGTAGGCGGCAAATCTGTCGAGCCTTGTTACAAGTGGCCCCGCATAGCCAAATGACAGAGGATTTATACCCGCCGGATATAGCGCCCCTTCAGATGTTGGCGCCGAAACCGCAGCGATAAATCTCAGTGCCAAACGCCGATAGTAGACACTTGCCTTGAGTTTTTCGGTCCCGTCTGAAACGGCTTCATCTTTCGGCAATTCATATACCAGAACAAATTGAAGATTTGTGGAAACCGTCATCTCCTGCCCGCCAAGTTTGCCAACGGCCAATATGGCGATGCTTCCCCCGGGAATGTTTCCATATTTGCGGGTGAAATTCTCAAACACATGACGCAGCAGACGCTCGACGATCACGTCTACAAGACGTGAAAGCGCAAGACCCGCCCTGTTCTCCTTGAGCGTGTTTGCAAGAACACGGATACCTATGAGAAACTGCTGCTCCTGGGCAAAAAACCGCACCTGATTTAGAACCTGCTCATAAGTACGGGCATCGGCAAGCATTCTGTCGAGAAACTCGTTGTAATCCTGCACGCTTGGCATGACGCCCAAAAAGGAGGGATCGAGAAGCGAGTCCAGCACTTGCGGCCTTTGAGCGACAATTTCCGCAAACCTGGGCGCGCTGCCCATTGTGGTGGCCAGCAAATTCATAATTTGCGGATTTGAACGCAGCAAGGCGAAGAATTGAACGCCACGCGGCATTTTCGACAAAATGGCGTCGAATCTGCTCAAGGCGTCATCCGCATTGTCGGTTGCCGCAAGTGCCGAAAAAAGAACCGGATTTAATTCCTCAAGTCGCTCGCGGGCATTTTCGGATCTTGTGCTCCGGTAGGTTCCGGCCTGCCAGTTTCTGACAGTGTCAATTACGGTTTCGGGATTCCCGTACCCAAGTTTTCCAAGTTTTTTAACTGTGTCGGCATCATAGCCATCACCAGAAAAATTCAGCCTGTCCCGTTCCGGGGAAAAAACCGATTCGTCTTCAAACATCTCCTCGTAATGGCGCTTAACGCAATTAAATCTCTCAAGAATCGCCTCCTCAAAAGATCTGAAATCAGGGCAACCCATGAGATATGCCACCTGGTCCAGACCATCCTGGCTTTTGGGCAAAAGCTGGGTTTGCTCGTCGTTGAGCATTTGGATGCGATGTTCAACATTTCGCAAATACCCATAGGCCTCGGACAGCTCGTCCCGGGCATCTTCGCGAACCCATCCCGTTTCACATAGCCTGTTCAGCATATCGAGTGTCCGGCGACCCCTCAAAGAGGGATTGCGCCCACCTGCGACTATCTGTCTGGTTTGCACCAGAAATTCAATTTCGCGTATGCCGCCTCGGCCAAGTTTCACATTGTGACCGGCAACGGCGATATCGGAATGTCCCTTGTGCATGTGAATTTTACGCTTTATGTCCTGCACATCCGCTATGGAGGCAAAAGACAAATTCATGGACCAAATCGACGGCACCACATTGTGAAGGAACATCTCTCCGGCAGCGATATCTCCCGCGCAGGCTCTCGCCTTAATCAGCGCGGTTCTCTCCCATGTAAGCGCCTGCGTCTTGTAGTAATTGACAGCCAGATCCGACGGCATTGCCAATGGATTGGAACCTATATCCGGACGGAGACGAAGGTCCGTTCTAAAAACGTAGCCATCCGCCGTGCGTTCCTGCATGATTTTGACAAGTCTTCGAACAAGACGGACAAACTGCGTCTGCGGCTCCACGGAATCCGGAATGGGAGCTTTTTCGCGATCAAAAAGTATAATCAAATCAATATCGGACGAATAGTTTAGCTCGTATGCGCCATGCTTCCCCATGGCAAGCACTATCAGGCCGCTGTCAATTTCAGGGGCGTTGGCATCATGGGGATTAAATTTTCCCCTTTTGGCAAGCTCTCCCAATGCATATCTAATGGTTGCGGTCAGCGAGGCGTCCGCAAATGCGGTTAAAGCGCACGTAACCTTGTTCAGATCCAGCGCTCCACCTATATCACCAAGACCAATCGTAAGCGCCATGTCCTGCTTGGCCTTGCGTAGATCAATCATGAGATCGGCTTCGCCTGCCGCCTGATAATCAATGGTGGCTTTAACAATACGGTCAATTCTGCTTTCAGGATTGTCGTTTAAGATGTCAACGAGACGACCGGGATCCGCGCGCATGAGATCGCGCAAATATGAAGTGTTACACATTATCCCAGTCAAAAAGCCTTCAATTTCCGGTTTTCGGCAAATCAGGGCTTTAAGACTTTCTCCAACTTTCACATCTTCCAGCAAATCATTGAGAAACAGCTTTCCGCGCCCTTCATCGGGAGCGACCGGAAATATCGCGATTCTATCCAGAAGCGACCCTTCAGAAGCCGATTCGAAGCCATCCCCAGTCATTATCCCACTCGTTTCACCAATATTCATCCACTCGCGAACCGTTATCCTCGAAATACAAAGCCAGGAGTGACCGCCATAAAAAACAGCCTTACACCGCAATCACGATAAAATTCTAGTCTGCGCATTGATGTCTTGCAAGCTGACGCAGACCGTCAACCAACATTTATTAGCCTAATGGCCTGCTCCTGTTCCATTAACCATAGCAGAATTCTTGCGGCCTTTCCACGTTCACTTACCAGATCTTCATCATCATGGAGCAGCTTCCGCGCATCTGACTGTGCAATTGGAAGCAGTTTTCGGTGTTTTTCAACATCGGCAACGCGATATTTTGGCAAACCGGACTGCGCAATTCCAATCAGATCGCCCGCGCCTCGCATCTCCAGATCAACTTCGGCAATTTTAAAGCCATCCTCCGTTTCACGAAGTGCTTGCAGCCTTTTCAGTCCACCTTGCGAAAGTTGAGACTGGTACAACAGAATACAGCTTGACTGCGCCGTTCCCCTGCCAACTCTGCCGCGCAATTGATGAAGTTGCGCAAGGCCAAAATTCTCGGCGCGTTCAATCACCATTATCGATGCATTTGGAACGTCAACACCAACTTCAATCACCGTGGTTGCGACAAGCACGCCGATTTTCCCGGTTTGGAAGGATGCCATTGCCGCATCTTTTTCCTCCGCCGGCATCTGGCCATGCACAATGCCGACATTTTGATGTCCAAGAGCTTCCCTCAAATGCCTGAATCGCTCTTCGGCGCTGGAAAGATCCAGAACTTCGCTTTCCTCAACCAGTGGACATACCCAATAGGCCTGCTGTCCGTTTGAAATGGCGACACGCAAACGGTTAACAACGTCATTGATACGGTTCATGTTGATCAGGGCGGTTTTAACGGATTTTCGCCCTGGAGGCTTTTCGTCCAATATGCTTACATCCATATCTCCATAAGTTGCCAGTGCCAGGGATCTCGGAATTGGCGTTGCCGTCATGATTAGCATGTCGCAGACCATCCCCTTTTTGCCCAGCTCCAGCCTTTGCCTGACGCCAAAACGATGCTGTTCATCAACCACGGCAAGACGCAAATCGGAAAAAACGACATCTTTCTGAAATACCGCATGCGTCCCGACCAGAATGCCGACATGCCCGGCTTCAAGCAGCCGAAGCTTTGCCTTTCTCCTGCTCCCCTTGTCTCTACTTGTGAGAATTTCCAGTTTGACGCCGGCCATTTCGGCCATTGGCTTGAGAACCTCGCAATGCTGACGGGCAAGCACTTCAGTGGGCGCCATCATCACACCCTGCCCTCCCGCTTCAACCGCTATCAGCAATGACATCATCGCAACCAGAGTTTTACCCGAACCGACATCACCCTGCAGCAGCCTGTTCATTCGAATTGAATTTTCCATGTCCGCGGAAATTTCCCTCATCGTGCGGATCTGGGCGCCGGTCAGCTTAAACGGGAGGGAATTAACGACCTTTGACCGTTTTACGCCCGAACCGGCGGTCGAGCGGCCATTGCCGCGTTTAAATTTCATGCGCGCCAAAGCCAGGGTTATCTGATGCGCAAACAGCTCGTCATACGCCAGCCTCTCCCGTGCGGGATGTTCCGGTGAAAGTTGCCGCATTTCCATGGGCGCGTGAGCGGATTTAAGTGCCAAATGCCAATCCAGCCATTTTTCGCGAACCTTTAGCCCCGGATCAATCCATTCCGGAAACTCGGGCGCAATCGACAATGCCGCTTCAACCGAATTTCCCATTGCCCGTTGCGTCAGACCGGTTGTCAGTGGGTAAATTGACTCCATATCGGGTATTTTTTCGACTTCATCCGGTTTAACCGCATAATCGGGATGAACCATCTGCATGAGACCATCATAAAACTCGACCTTGCCCGAAACCACTCTGCGTTCGCCAACCGGATAAATTCGCTCCAGGTATTCCCGATCGCCCCTGAAAAAAACCAGAACAAAATCAATTTGCGAATCCTCGACTTCAATTCGATATGGCAGGCTTTTTTTTGCGGGACGCACATGTTTCCGAATAAGGACTTCCACCGTGGCAACGCCTTTTCCCTCGATATCGCGAAGAGTTTTGCGCTTTCTTCTGTCAACTGCGGAATTCGGCAGGGTGAACAGCAAGTCTTTCGGCTTTTCAATATTTAATGAAGACAGATGCTTTATCGTTTTCGGTCCAACGCCCTTAAGCGTGTCAAGCCCGGCAAAAAGCGGATACAGGATTTCCGGACGCGTGGTCATGCGCCGCCTATAAGAGCGAGCCATTCATCCTCGCCTATGATTTCGACGCCAAGATCGTGGGCCTTTTTAATTTTGCTGCCGGCACCCGGTCCCGCAACAACCAGATCCGTATTGCCGCTTACGCTTCCCGACACTTTTGCGCCTTGCGACTCCGCTGTCGCCTTTGCCTCGGCTCTTGTCATTTTTTCAAGACTGCCCGTAAAAACAACCGTTTTTCCGGCAACCTTGCTGTCGGAGGCTTCCGGCATTTCAACTTTCTCAATCTCGAGTTCGCCGACAAGACGCTTAATTGATTCAACTTCGGCATTTTGCGAAAATGTCATGACCAATGCTTCAGCAACGGAATCGCCGATACCATCAATCCCGGTGATTTTAAGCCAATTTGGACTTTCAGCCAGCAAGGCCCTTTTCTCTTTTGCGTCTCTTACCTTCGCGGAAGGTTCATTAATGGCGCCATTGACGGTTTCGGCAAACGAATCCCAACTGCCGAACTGTCTGGCGAGATCGGATGCGGCAACCTCGCCAACATGCCGTATTCCCAGTGCGAAAATAAGCTTGTTAAGCGGTATCCGACGGCACTGATCTATGGCGGCAAATAGATTTTCCGCGCTTTTTTCACCCCAGCCCTTTCTCTGCGCAAGCCTGGTTGAATTTTTCATGTCCCGAGTTTGCAGCGAAAAAATATCCGCGGGCTCCCTGACGGCAAGTTCGGTATCGTTGTAAAACATTTCCATTTGTCTTGGCCCCAGACCTTCAATGTCGAATGCGGCGCGGGAAATAAAATGATTTAGCCTTTCCACCGCCTGTGCAGGGCAGGCCAGACCACCGGAACAGCGCCGCACGGCGTCTCCCTCTTCTCTGACGGCTCTGGCTCCGCATTCCGGGCATTTATCCGGAAACATGTATGGTACCGAGTCTTTAGGCCTTTTTTTCAAATCAACTTTGGCGACTTTTGGAATTACATCGCCTGCGCGATATATTTGAACGAGATCCCCCACCCTAACATCGACGCCGTCGCGAATGGATTCGCCACTGGAATCCAGCCCGGCAATATAATCCTCATTGTGCAGGGTTGCATTGCTCACCACAACTCCGCCCACTGTAACCGGTTCAAGACGGGCAACGGGGCTTAAAGCGCCCGTGCGGCCAACCTGGATGTCTATTGCCCGCAATCGCGTCCAAGCCAGTTCGGCGGGGAACTTGTGGGCAATGGCCCATCTGGGAGTGCTTGAGCGAAATCCAAGCCGAGTCTGCAATCCGATGTCATTGACCTTGTAAACAATTCCGTCAATGTCATAATCCAGATTGCCGCGCTGGCGCTCGATTTCCAAATACTCTTCGAGCATATCCTCCAGACTGCCACAGACCTTTGCAAGCGAGTTTGTGGCAAATCCAAATTTTCCCAGTTTTCCGATCGCCTCAATTTGCGTTTTTGCGAGAGGTTCACTTGTTTCACCCCAGGCATATGCAAAAAATCGCAATGGGCGATCTTTTGTCACGAAAGCGTCCAATTGGCGAAGCGAACCCGCTGCGGCATTTCGGGGATTGGCAAATGTCTTCTTTCCAGACTCCTCCTGTTTTTTGTTAAGTTCCTCGAAATCGGAATGGCTCATGTATATCTCGCCACGCACTTCCAGAATTTCCGGTGCGTCATCTATGGTTTCGGGAATGTCCGCGACAGTCCTTGCATTGGCCGTGACGTTTTCACCTACATTCCCGTCGCCACGCGTGGCCGCCTGCACAAGATGTCCGCGCTCATAGCGCAGCGAAAGACCAAGGCCGTCAATCTTGGGTTCGCTGACATATGCCAGGGGGAATGTCGTGTCGAGTCCAAGATACCGCCTAATCCGATCATCAAAATCGGCAATGTCCTTTTGATTAAACGCATTTGAAAGACTGAACATTTTAACTGAATGCGCAACTTTTGAAAAACCTTGAGAGGGAGCGGAACCAACTCTGTCGCTTGGACTGTCCGCTCTTTTAAGTTGCGGAAACCGCAGCTCTATTTCCCTCAGCCTTAAAATCAATCCGTCAAATTCGGCATCAGTCATGATGGGATCGTCATTGCCATGATAGGCAAAATTTGCCTTCGCAACACGATCGGTCAATTGCACGATTTCCAACCGCGCCTGGGCTTCCGTCAAGTCTGAAACATCAAATGTTTCGGGCAACGCCTGTTAATCCCCTCAATCTGGCAAGGTCGCACTTGCAAACCGCAATCAATTTGCGGCAAATTTATTATGCAGAGCGCCATTCCGGGCTTCAACTGCAAATGCGCGACAATGGGCATGCCGAATGGCCGGCATGCCCGTTTTTATGCATCTAAAAGCTCGCATTGCAAAAAATTAGAAGCCGAATGTAATCCCAATTGAGACGACACTTTCCCTAGCATCATATTTCTCAATGAAATCTTCCATCATGTCGTTTTCGGTCTTTGGCTTTACAAAATCAAAGCCAAGATCGCCAAAGCTTGACTGATGGTATTGTCCTCTAATCGTCACGTTTTCGCTTAATGCATATTCAACCCCAAAGCCAATGCGCAAATCGCTCGAACTTGTGGAAGCCTTTACGACCTTTGCGGTACCGGTGTCGTTATCGGTATAAATGCCATCAAAACCGGTTCTCTGATATCCTATGAGACCGTAAATCATCATGCCCTCCCCATTTGCAAACCCCGGTTTAAAATCAAAGTAAAATTGGGAGTTTTTCTCTACGGCAATGCTGAAATCCAAATCTCTTACGGAAATCCTCGATGAGCTTTTTGCCCGGCCGTTTATGTAGCCAAGCTCTGCCCCAATCACAAAACCGCCGTCAAACGCGTGACGGTATCCGGCATATACGCCAAATTCGCCGCCATCAAGCGACATCGGAATGTCTCCGGTTTCCTTGTTAGGCGAACCATTTACCGTACCGTTGAAATTAAAATCCACACTTCCCCTTGACTGACCAAGAGACAGACCGAGCACAGGTCCATTGAATGGTTCAGCCAAAGCGGGCATGCCAAACAAAAAAGACGCCGATATTATTGCAGTTAATACTTTCACTGTGTTTCCTTTCACACAAAAAGGGATGCCCATAATGGGCATCCCTTGATTGCCCGCTATTCGCCCCCAGGCTTAGGCGCAAGCGCAAAAATTATTTTTTGGATCACACGGAAAAGACTGTTTGAAAATAGTGACTTTCATATATTGCTCATGTAAAAACGGTCCAAACTTGCGAACACGCGGGCAAATATGTTGCACGTGCGATAGTCTTAGGTTGTCCAAATGCCTCTTGATTCGACTCTTAATTCACTCGGGTTTTCCAAACCACCTGGAGAAACGCGCGTTGTCGTGGCCATGTCGGGAGGAGTCGATTCCTCCGTAGTCGCGGCCATGTTGTCCGAAGCAGGCTATGAAGTAATCGGAATTACGCTTCAGTTGTACGATCATGGCGCGGCTCTTGCCAAAAAGGGCGCCTGCTGCGCCGGCGTGGATATCCATGATGCAAGACGCGTTGCCGAAGAGATGAGTTTTCCGCATTACGTCCTTGATTACGAAAACATATTCCGAAATGAGGTAATTGACGAGTTTGCCGATAGCTACATGTCCGGATCCACACCCGTCCCATGCATAAGATGCAACGAGCGCGTCAAATTCAGGGATTTGCTTGAAACCGCCCGCGACCTGGATGCGGACTGCATGGCAACGGGGCATTACATCCAGCGCAAACTTGGCGCGCATGGACCTGAACTTCATCGCGCGACAGACATGGAGCGCGACCAGTCCTATTTTTTGTTCACCACAACTGCTCGGCAACTGAAATATCTGAGGTTTCCATTGGGGAACATGCCCTCCAAGGCCTCAACGAGGGAACTGGCAAGGAAATACGGACTTGTCATCTCGGACAAGCCCGACAGTCAGGATATCTGCTTTGTTCCCGGGGGAAACTATGGCGCGGTAATAGAAAAACTTCGGCCGGGGGCCTCTGAACCCGGGGATATAGTTCATGCCGATGGCAGGATTTTGGGAAACCACGAAGGTGCAATTCACTATACCATTGGCCAGCGTCGCGGACTTGGCATTGGCGGTCTTTCCGAACCGCTTTACGTGATAAAGCTTGATTCGGACAAAAGACAGGTCATAGTCGGTCCCAGGGAAATGTTATCCACCCGGATTGTGCCGGTAAAAGAAATAAACTGGCTGGGCGACCGGCCTCTTGATTCAAAAAGCGAATGGTGCGTATCCGCTAAAATACGTTCAACAAGACCACCGGAGGAAGCGGTCATACGACCTGCGGACAACAACAGCGCAAATGTCGAACTGCTTGCGCCCGAGCTTGGAGTGTCGCCTGGTCAGGCATGCGTGTTTTATGAAACCGGCGGCTCGCGGGTTCTTGGAGGCGGCTGGATATCAAAAGGTCTGTAATTTCAGTTTGCCGCATTGGGAAACAATCCATGCATCACGTGGGTCTTTGCATGTGAAAACCGGCCACCGCCGGCGTAAACGGGATTTCGGAATTTGCGGGAAACGGCTAAGTCAATATCATGATCCGGCTTTGGCCTCAGATCATGCGGAAAATTACACGCGGAAAACCGTCACCGCCTCTCCAGTCGGGAGATTACGGCCCTGGCCGCGCGCAGACCGGAGTCCTCGCCGTCGCGACCCAGTCTCTGCATGGTTGCGCGCATTGCACCTATCTGGTCACCGGAAGACTCCATTACCTCCATCAGTTTTGGCACAATATACCTGGGTTTGCATTTTCTTCCGTTGCACTCCGGTATGGCACGGGTTTCACTTACAAGATTTACAAGAGTCAATGTGTCGATTTTTATCATTTTGGATATTATTGCCCGCGACAGCCATGCAACATCATATGCAATCACCATTGGCACCTCGGCCGCGGCGAGTTCCAGTGACACGGTTCCCGAGGCGGCCAGGGCCCAGTTTGCCGCTCCAAATGCCGCGGCCTTTTCGCGTTGGCCCTGATTTGATTCTCCATTGTCCGAAGAGATAATTACGGGGTTTCCCGGCCAGTCGCTCGCGAGTTCCCGCAATTGCGTCAAGCGGCTTGACGGTGTTGGCAGCACAAGTCGCAAATCGGAATATCTGGCCAGCACCTGTTTAACCGATTCACCAAAAATGGGCCCGAGCCTTGCCAACTCCGCTTTACGGGATCCGGGCAGCACCATTAGGACGGGGGAATTTCCGATATTGTGACGTTTGCGAAAATCGCTGATTTCCCCGCAAGTCGCCTGACGACCCGAAGCCACCGGATGACCAACAAAATCGCATTCCATGCCGGCAGCCTCCATGTAAGGCACCTCAAATGGAAGAAGGGCAAGAACGTGATCGATTGCGGCTGCCATCCTTTGGGCTCTTTTCGGTCGCCAAGCCCATACCGATGGAGCAACGTAATGCACTGTTCTAATACCGGTTTTTCGCTTTACAATTTTCGCGACGCGCAAGCAAAAATCGGGACTGTCAATGGTAATCAAAACATCTGGCCTGGCCTTTAGCACCGCATTTGCGGTTTCCCTGATTCTCCTGGATAGATGAAAGTACTTTGGCAGAATCTCGACAATTCCAATGAGGCTCAATTCATCTATTGGAAAAAGCGATTCCAAACCTTCCCGTTGCATTTGGATGCCGCCGACGCCGCTAAATTCGACATCGGCTAGTGACTTAAGTCCGACCATGAGCGATGCGCCAAGCATATCCCCGGATGCTTCGCCAGCTATTAGAAAAACCTTCACCTCTCATGCCTTCCACGTGGCATGACCCAAATGAACATGCCAAGCGACTCGAGAAGTCTTCGAACCAAAGCCCGGTTCAGGACCATCACTCCGCCGGCTTCCACCACAATCCCCGAAAGACCCGCCAAAGCTGCATTGATGGCAGTCGCAATTCCAACGAGAGGCATGTCCGCTCTCATTTCCTGCCCCGGCTTTGGCGCCTTGAAAAGAATTCCATTAATGTTGTCGATATATTCGCCTCGAATGCAGGAAATCCTTAAAACAGCGTTCTCAAGATTTTCTTCGCCGATTAACCGGGTGACATCGGGAATTTCCGCCATTGCTGACTTGGGAATTTCCTTTTGAAGCATGGCATCAGTGCCATTTTCATCTTCCCGTTGAGCAATTTTTGCATTGCGAACCACAACCGCCTGCCCGAGATCTTTCAGAGCCATTTCCGATAAAGCCGACATGGCGACGTTCACTTCATTTTCAATCCCGTCAGGAAGCGGTCCATTGACTATTCCGGCAGCGGGAAGCAGTTCCGGATCAATATCCGCCGCGCCAATTACCTCAATGCCCCGCTCTTCGAATATTTCAATGAACATTCTCAAAGTGCCGTCATCGCCCTTTGCAAGACCTGTTTTCAAACGAGGAATTAAAGGC
Source organism: Roseovarius sp. (assembly GCA_026709325.1). Taxonomy (GTDB): domain Bacteria; phylum Pseudomonadota; class Alphaproteobacteria; order Rhodobacterales; family Rhodobacteraceae; genus JAPOTF01. Next base: position 23,614 of record JAPOTF010000025.1, on the reverse strand, counting down.
ATTGTCGCCGCATCAACAAGCGCCGGATTCACTGGAACGCGCTTCATTGATCCCGCCATGCATAAATGTCTCACTTTCAAAGCGCGAAGATTCTCAAGAAAGCTTCCGAAATGCTCCAGCCTAAAACGAGTGCGGGCAATGTTATTCGAAATGCTGGAGGGAAACTGCTCGAGCTCATAAACCAGAGGGTGTTTTCCGCGCCTCGCGAGGATGTTTGCAAGATGAGGCGGTAAATCGCCCTGCCCCGCGATGAGAGCAACCGTCATCTTCTACTCCGGGTTTGGAGTCAAAAACGACCGATCACTGTCCACTAGAATAAAATTCACAATATCGCGCACCAGTCTGTTTTCGTTGTCGCGCCCCAGCTGACTGGCGCGATCCTGAAACGTTCCCTCGCGTTTGGCAAGTACACGAAAGGCGGAGCGGAGTTCGCTGATTTCCGAACGCGAAACGCCTCTTCGCTTCAGACCGATCAGGTTTAAGCCATCGAGTTCGCCCCTTGGCGCCTGTACAAGACCATATGGAATGACATCGTTCGCAACCATCGTTACGGCACCTATAATTGCCCCTCTGCCAATTCGCACCCATTGATGCACTCCCACCAAACCCCCTATTATGGCGTCGTCTTCCACTATGCAATGACCGGCAAGCGCGGCATTGTTGACAATGATCACTCTGTCGCCAATTTGAACATCATGCGCAACATGGCATCCCGCCATGAAAAGACCGTCATCCCCAATTCGGGTTATCCCGCCGCCTCCAGCGGTGCCCGTGTGCATGGTTACATGCTCTCGAATTCGATTGCGTCTGCCTATAACGAGAGATGTCTCTTCGCCTGCGAATTTAAGATCCTGCGGAATTTCCCCTATGCATGCAAAGGGAAACACGATCGTGTCATTTCCTATTTCCGTATTGCCGGCGACAACCACATGCGATTTAAGCACAACGCCATCCCCAAGCACCACCCGTGACCCCACGTGGCAGAATGGGCCTATCTGGCATCCCGCCCCAATTTTCGCTCCGGTTTCTATGATCGAACTTGGGTGTATTGACGTCACATACTCGGTTGTCACGCGTCTTTCTCCCGGGGCATATCCATCATTGCGGTAAAGCCGGCCTCGCAGGCCAAATCATCTCGCACATTGGCGATACCGTTAAATTTCCAGATCTTGGCTCCGGGCCTGCCCCGAACCGTTTCTATTTTCATTTTCAGCACGTCGCCCGGAATCACCATTTTGCGAAATTTGCAGTTGTCTATGCCCATGAAATAAACCTGGATATTTTGGTCATGCATTTGGAATTCCGAACCCACCATTACCGCTGCCGTTTGCGCCATGGCCTCGACTATTGCAACCCCTGGCATTATTGGTCTTCCTGGAAAATGACCGGCAAAGAACGGTTCATTCATTGTGACATTTTTAATTCCAATACATGACTTGTACCCGTCAATGTCAATCACCCTGTCCACATACAGAAACGGATATCTGTGCGGGATTATTCGCTGAATTGTCTGAATATCGGCTGATTTAAGACTGTCTCCCATTTAACCATCCTTCATTTATAACTGATGCTGCGCCTGCTTCAGGAAACACTGCGGGTCAAAGAAACTCATGCCTTAACAATCTATTTTAAATTTGGCACTTTACAGGTTTTTCTTCACGTGGTTCTCTGTCAAAAATGGAATTGGACACCTCGATAACCTCATTTGTTAAATCATACTCCCTGTTAAACACAAAAACACTTGATATCGGGATTATTATATCCGCGCCGATTTTTGAGGAAATTCCATTGAGTATCTCCTGCAAATGCCGCCGGTATTTTTCCCTGGCCCTGTTGTATTCCAGCTCAATAAGCGAGGATTTAATTTGAACCTCCTCCCTGAGTGACTGCACCTTCACATGAAACTTGTCCGCCTTGCCATTGAATTCCCTTTGCCTTTCTTCTCTCTCCTCGCCCTCATACATCCTGATATTGTCACGCAGCGACACCAGGACTTCTTCTTCTTTGGTTAGCTCCTCCGATATTGATTTCTGCTCTTTATCGAGACAGGCCCGTTTTGCGTCATATTCACTTTTGATGTGTTTTCCATATTTTGAACGTTCAATCACCTGACTGTCATCAACAACATATATTTCCACGGCTTCAGCAAATGAAATCATCAATCCCATGTTTAGGATTGCCGTGAATGCCAATAACAGGACATGTACGGTTTTGAGCATTCTAAAAATCTGTTCGGACGCTCAGGTCGAAAGATCTTGTCTTGTCCTCGGGCTGCTTATCCAGAACATGTGAAAAATTCATGCGCAAGGGGCCAAGAGGGGTTTCCCAAAAGAGCGCAAATCCCACAACCTGCCGAAGTTTAAAGTCGCGGGATTTAATTCCCGGCCCGTTCGGATCAGTTGGCCTACCAAACTTGTCCAGCCCCCACAAAGATCCCACATCATAATAGGCTCCGCCTGAAACTCCAAACTCGTCGGGAACACCAATGGGAAATTCGGTTTCGAATTTTAGCGCGGCATACTTTTCGCCGCCCACCCGCTCTCCTCGCTGACTGGGCCCGATGCCGTTGGAGTCAAAACCTCGTATTATCTGATGCGTAAAGCGATCAATTGCTCTGCTGCGCTTACCGCCCAGCATATTGATAATCCCGCCCTCCAATGAAGAGCGCAGCAAAACGTCTTCCCCAAGAACCCGGGTTTGACCCATTAAACGACCAGTTGCCTGAATATATTCCTGATCACTTGCAATTCCGGCAATTTCGATGCCGGCGTCCAATAGAATCCCCGCATTGGGATTCAGTCCACTCCGGCGCGTGTCCCGCAAATAGCGAAGTCCCAAAGCATGCTTATTCAATCGTCCTTGATCAACATCATTTTGCAGTACGCTTGGACCATAGGCACATATATAGGCATTTTTTGAATAATATTCTTCCTTTATTTGATCGCACTCATCGACTAGCTTACCTTCATTCATGTTTTCGGTATGAGATCTCACCATCTTACCATCTTCAGTAGTATTCTTAGCATATATAGTTGTTGTTTTCCGTTGACCTGACCCCACGCCCCGATAAGAGGTAACTTCACTGTAACCGACCGAATAATATACCGTCACGCGGGAATTATCATTTATTGGAAATCCGAGACTCGGACGCAACTCTCCACGGCTCGTGTCATAGGCGCTGTTGGCCGACTCCGTCTCCTGGAGCTGCGTGGCCAAACCAAATATGACATCCCGTCCAAGAAACGCGGGCTCGACAAAATTTATGTTGTAGTTTGTGGTATCAGATGATGCCGCAATGTCGGCTGACAGAATCTGTCCGCGCCCGAGAAAATTTCTTTCGGAGAATCCAATTGTCACGCCCAGACCCTGGTCGGATGAATAGCCCGCTCCAAAAGACAAGGTGCCGGTGGTGGTTTCCTCGACATCAACATCCACAATGACCTGATCGGGTCTCGATCCCTCGCGGGTGTTGACTTCGGAACTTGCAAAGTATCCAAGTGCGCGAATTCTTTCAGCAGCCTCGCGAATCTGCCTCGGATTGAAGGGGTCCCCCTCTACTACATCAATCTGGCGGCGGACAACCCTGTCGAGCGTTGTCGTGTTGCCTTCAATGTCAATTCGCTCGACAAAAATGCGAGGCCCGCGATTAAGTGAAAAGGTTACGTCAAGCGTTAGATCGCGCTCATTGCGGGTTATTTGCGGCTCAACCCTTAAAAACTCGATTCCCTTCTGAATTGCCAGACGCTCCATTCTGGCTATCGATCTGTCAACATGGGTTGGAGAATACACGACGCCCGATTTAAGCTTCAGGGCCTGATGAAACTCGTCGGCGTCAAGATCCGTCCTGTCCGTTACCGTTTCAATGTTTCCAAAGCGGAACTGCTGTCCCTCCTCGACGTTGAACGTGATGAAATAGCCATCCCGCTCCCGGGTCAGTTCCGCGTTCGTTCCCGTAACCCGGAAATCTACATATCCCCGTGAAGCGTAGAAATCCGTAAGCACCTGCCTGTCAAACTCGAGGCGGTCCTCGACAAACGTGTCAAGTTTCGTCAAAAACCTGAGCAGTCCAGCCTGTTTGCTTTCCACAACTCTGCGCAAGCGGCGATCTGAAAAGCTGCGGTTGCCCACAAAACCTATGCGCTTAACCTCGATCGCCTGACCTTCGAATATTTCGAACACGAGATCTACGCGGTTGTCGCTCCGCCTGATTACCTTGGGCGTTACGCGAGCCGACACGCGACCGTCGCGCAGATACCCTTCCGCGATTAAATCGGCATCCCGCTCGGCCTTGCTTGGGCTGAAAACCTGCTTGGGTCTGCTTTCAATAATCCGCTCGAAAACCGAATCGTTAATGCGCTGGTTTCCCTCAAAAACTATTTGATTTACCGTTGGAAATTCCACGACCGCTATCGTCAGAACATCCCCCTGCGGGTCGATCTCGACGCTTTCGAAAAGGCCGCTTTGCAGGACCCTTTGATATGCATCATTAATGTCGCCATCGGAAACGGTAACGCCTTCATATATTCCGGCGTAGTTTTTGATTGTCGCCGATTCAATGCGCTGATTGCCCTCCACCAATATGGTGGAAAACTCATACTCCTGAGCCTTAACTCCCTCCGAAACCATTAAAAGAACAAGCATTACTGCGAGAATTGCGCATGCCCCCTGGATTGCTTTGCCAGCCAATTTTGCAATTTTCATCAATCCGGGATTAAAGCGCATGTATTTCATCGGAATTTCCAGCAGAATTGAATACTATGGGAAACGTATACATTTAAATTCGCAACGTGTCAAAACAAAATTACGGCAAAGCGCGCGCTTAACCGCATTATATTGACATATTCACAACAAATAGACGGTTCCGGAATTCAGGTGCAAAAAATATCGTTGAATATTGCAAATGCCATAATGCCGAACAGCAAGCCAAACCCCATGGTCGTGAGAATGCCGACGGTTTTGTCGCTCGGTCGGCGGCCCGCCACCAGTTCATAGGCGTAAAATACCAGATGACCGCCATCCAGTACGGGAATTGGAAAAAGATTCAAAAGACCCACGGCTGTTGAAAGCACGGCAATGAACAGAACGAAACTGCTTGCGCCCTGACTGGCCATGGCCCCCGAGACCTTTGCGATGCCAATTGGCCCGGAAATGTTGCAGCTGCTGATGACACCCGTGATTATGTGCCAAATTCCGGAAATCGAACCTGAAACGATAAGCCATGTTCGTTCAACGGCGTAGACAAGCGATTCTCCGATCGGCACGCTTTCCCTTGCAAGTTCAAATGCAAGCCCCGCGGTAATGCCAATGCGCCAATTGGTTTCAAAACCGCCCTCTGCAACCTGTTCATCGCGCCTTCGGGGCTCAAGTTCAAAATCCAACGTGTCCCCGTTGCGCCAGACTTTCAGTTTTAGCACGGCTCCACTGGACGATTCCACGAATTCCTTTACTTCGCTGAAAGTTGCCACGGGCCGGTCATTGACCCCCACAATCACGTCCCCCTTTTTGATGCCGGCTTCATAGGCCGCCGACAAGGGGGATAGACCGCTTACCAGTGGAGGATAGGGGTGTGGCCCCAAAACGGTCATTGTACGACCTTCCCGACGCACATCGTATTCCAGCAGGGTTCGATATGGAATTTGCGAGTCCAGTCCTGCCGATTCCCACAGATCCACGCCGTTTATTCGGATGATCTCGTCACCTGGAAGAAGTTCAACGCCCTGGGTGGGAAGGGGATTTATTTTTCCTATTGTTGGCGGGTCGGCAATCCTTCCGGTCGACACGGCCATTGTCGCAAACAGAATTATGGACAATATGAAATTAAACGCGGGACCGGCCGAAACCGTAAGAGTTCTCGCCCACAGCGGCGCCCCGTGAATTGTCTGACGCCGCAATTCCGGCGGCATTTTATCAAATTCGCCCGAAGCCATTTCACTTGCGGGACCGGAATCGCCAAAAAACTTTACATAACCGCCCAAAGGGAGAGCGGCGATTTGCCAGCGCGTCCCAGTTCGATCTGTCCAGGACCAAAGGCTTGGACCAAAGCCCACCGAAAACACGTCGGCTCGGATCCCGCACCAGCGACCTGTAATGTAATGACCGAATTCATGAATGGCCACTATGATCGACAAGGCCAGCACAAAAAAAACGATCACCCAAAACACATTGCCGAATTGCGGCGCCAGAGAAATAATGTCCAATTTCCGTCCCCACTCCTGCTTGCCGTCCGCATCTTTATGGTGATGGCGTCAATATTTGACACCTATTGGCAAATTTCCATGCGCATGGCAATTACATTTTCCGCGAGATTGGAAAACCGCAAGCGGAGACAATCCAAATGTCGGCTTTACGCCGGAAATTCCGCAACTGGCGCCGGGTGAAAATTAGGACACGCGGTTGTTGCCAATAAATTTGAATCAATGTGCGAACTGCGAGTTTGCCAATGCGCCGTTCGTCATTAAAACATGCTCTGAGGCAAATAAGTTAGCTTGAATAAAACAAATGCCATGATGGATGCGGCCAATAATGCGTCAAAGCGATCAAGCAATCCGCCATGACCGGGAATGAGAGCGGAACTGTCCTTGACGGAGGCTTTTCGCTTAATCGCGCTTTCGGCTATGTCGCCCATCTGCCCAGCCAGCGCGACAGCCGCCGATATTGCGACAAGCTCGATTCCCGCCCCGGAGACTGCTCCAAAGAGCAGTCCGGCGGTTGCGGCTACCAACCATCCCGCAACTGTCCCGAACCATGTTTTTGACGGGCTAATCGAAGGCCAAAACTTTGGCCCACCCAGAAATCTGCCTGCAAAATATCCCGCGACATCTGATGCGATTACCACGCAGACAAGCCAGATAATCATCTCAAAACCACCCTCTTGCCTTATTGCGACAAAAGAATGGCATCCCAGCAGCAAATAGCCGTTGAAAAGGGCCGCTGCCATCCTGTCGCGCGATGCAAACATGGCGGCCGCGACCGTCACGGCAAAAACCAGCGGCAGGATCAGACCAAATTGTTCAAACACACCACCGAATTCAATTGCGACCGCTAGAGCCGCCGCATTCATTGCGGCCAGCCAGGATACTCCGCGCACACCGAACATTCTGGCCAGCTCCCACGCCATAAGGCCGCAGAAAATGCACATTCCAACGGAAAGCGCCATTCCACCCGCCAAAAGCAGACCGAAGCCGGTTGCGGCCATCACAAGAGCGGAAAGCGTGCGGGTTTTCAGGTCGAACCATCGAGTGTTGGCGGTCATGTGCCAACCGCTCCGAATCTTCTCTTTCGCAACCCGTATTTTTTCAGAAGCTCCGTAAAAATCTCGCGGGTAAAGTCCGGCCACAAGGTGTTAATGAATTCATATTCGGAATAGGCCGACTGCCAAAGCAGAAAATTGGAGATCCTTGCCTCGCCGCTTGTGCGTATGACAAGATCGGGATCCGGTAAAACGCAGGTATCCAGATAGCTTGCAAGAGTCACCTCATTTACATTTTCGGGTTCAAGCCGACCATCGGAAACATCCTGAGCCAGTCTTCTTGTGGCTCGTGCCACCTCATCGCGCCCGCCGTAGTTCAAGGCAACCGTCAACTGAACCCCTGTGCAGTTTCTGGTCATTTCCTCGGCGTCATCCATGAGTTTTCGAAGTGACGAATCCAGTCTAAGCCGGTCGCCAATAAATCTAATTCGCAGATTTTGCCTTGCAAATTCACGCATTTCCCTCAGCATGGCATGCCGAAATATATTCATGAGGCCCGCGACTTCGGATTGCGTGCGCTTCCAGTTTTCAGTGGAGAACGCAAAGATTGTAAGATAGTCCACCCCCAGTTCGGGGCATGCCCGCACGATCTCCCGCACTCTGCGCGCTCCCGCCTGATGGCCATAGAGGCGCGGGCGACCCCGAGCCCTTGCCCATCTGCCATTTCCATCCATTATTATGGCAACGTGGCGGGGACCTGGATTCAATGGTTTTTTAATCGTTTGCTCCTTGGAATTCTTGCCACATCAAACCTGCATGATCTCCGCCTGCTTGGTTTCCAGGGTCTTGTCAATGACACCTATGAAACGGTCCGTTATCTCCTGCACCTCGTCTTCCCAAAATCTCTGGTCATCCTCGGAAATTCCATCGGCCTTGGCTCTTTTGATCTGGTCCATGCCATCTCTGCGAATGTTTCTGACCGCGACCCTGCCCTGCTCGGCATATTGCGCCGCGACACGGGCAAGTTCCCTTCTGCGCTCCTCGTTAAGCTCGGGTACGGGAAGCATGATTATTGTGCCGTTTATCTGGGGGTTAATCCCAAGCCCGCTTTCTCGGATGGCCTTTTCCACAGCTCTCACGAGACTTTTGTCCCAGACGTTTATGGTCAGCATTCTCGGTTCGGGAACATTGACCGTTCCCACCTGGTTTATGGGGGTTTTCTGGCCATATGCCTCGACCAGAATCGGTTCAAGCATTCCCGATGACGCCCTTCCGGTCCGCAATGATGCAAACTCCGTCTTCAATGTCGCGATTGCGCCATCCATCCGAAGTTCCAGATCATCGGTATCCAATTCAAATTCGTCGGTCATGGAAAACCTTCCCTCCACTGCGCGCATGCCATTGACAATGTACCCGCGCACTCATTTGTGCACGGTCGTAAATGTTCCCGAACCATCAAGTATCGACCGAAATCCGTTCGGTTCATCCAAAGAAAAGACAATTATGGGCATGTTGTTGTCACGTGCCAGTGCAATGGCGCTGCCGTCCATTACATTTAAACGCTTTGAAAGCACATCGTCATAGGTCACATTGTCAAGTCTTTTTGCATCCTTGTACTTCTTTGGATCCCTGTCATAGACCCCGTCAACTTTGGTCGCCTTAAACAGCGCCTGGCAATTCATCTCGTTTGCCCGCAATGTCGCGCCCGTATCCGTGGTAAAAAACGGATTGCCCGTGCCTGCGGCAAAAATGCAAATTCGCTTTTTTTCAAGATGGCGGATGGCGCGGCGCCTGATGTAGGGCTCGGCGACTTCATCCATCCTGATGGCCGTTATGACACGGCAAAACATGCCGGTCTCTTCAAGCGCGTTTTGCATTGCGAGAGCATTCATCACGGTTGCAAGCATTCCCATGTAGTCCGCCGTGGTGCGTTCCATTCCCTGCACCGATGCCTGAACCCCGCGAAAAATGTTTCCGCCGCCTATCACCATGCATATCTCAACTCCAAGGTCATGAACCGACTTCACCTCCTGGGCAATTCTCTTAACGGTCGGCGGATGCAGTCCGAATCCCTGATTGCCCATTAAGGCCTCTCCGGATATCTTGAGCAGAACGCGGTCGAACCTCGTGGTTTTGGCAATAAAATCGGGCATTGTCCGACTCCAACAGGATGAAATTCAAAATCGGCCCCAAAATGTCCTATTTTGGATCAGCTTTCAATCACCAAACAGTTTGCAAGAGGCAAATCTTGCCGACGGCTGCGGAAATCCTCATATGGTAGTCAGCAAATGTCTGCATTCTGGAACATATCTTCCGACATTCCGGTACTTGTTACCGGTCCGACAGCTTCGGGGAAATCAAGGCTGGCGCTTGAGATTGCTTCTCGCAAAGGTGGAGCAATAGTAAACGCGGATGCAATGCAGGTCTATCAGAATTGGCGCATATTGACCGCGCGACCGTCCAAAGAAGATGAAGCGGCAATTCCACATTTGCTCTATGGTCACATTGCCGGCGAAGCCGAATATTCGGTTGGGCACTGGCTGCGAGAACTGCGGCCGTTGATGCAAAATGGTCCGCGCCCTATAATTGTCGGGGGTACGGGTCTTTATTTCCATGCCCTGACAGAAGGCCTGGCCGAAATTCCGCCCGTGCCGGACGAAGTTCGCCATGAGGCGGAAACACTCGTTCAAAAACATGGTTTGTCCGCGCTTTTGTCCGATCTTGATTCCGCCACGCTTTCCGATATTGACCAAATGAATCCCATGCGCGTGCAGCGAGCCTGGGAGGTGCATCGCGCAACCGGAAAAAGCATTTCCAAATGGCGGAAGACGACTGAGGCGCCACTACTGCCGCTATCCAGCTGCATTGCCCTTGCGATCAATGCTCCGGTTGAATGGCTTAATCCCAGAATAGAGGCGCGTTTCGACATGATGGTTGAAAATGGCGCGATTGAAGAAGCGAGCCGCAACAGAAGCGCATGGAATCCCGAACATCCGTCATCAAAAGCCATAGGCGCAAGGGAACTGATCCGTTTTATCGATGGAGAATGCTCGCTCGAGTCGGCGAGAAATGACGCAATAGTCGCCACTCGCCAATATGCCAAACGCCAGCGAAGCTGGTTTCGCGCACGCATGAAAAGCTGGCATTGGCTGAATTTTGATGAATTTTAAACCGCGCATGCCTTGCATGGGAAAATAGCATCGTTCCAAAATCCCGATCAAAGCTGAAACGGTACCGGGAAGGCGCAATGAGTGGTCAGCTTCCCCAAATCGCCTTCACGTAGTTTATGGTTTCCTTGTAGGGCGGAATTCCGTTGTATTTCTTGACCGCATTCGGACCGGCGTTATATGCGGCCAGAGCCAGGCGCCATGAGCCGAATTCCCGATATTGTTCCGCCAGATATCTGGCGCCACCATTGAGGTTCTGATAAGGGTCATGAGGGTTTACACCAAGATATTTTGCCGTTTGCGGCATTAACTGGGCCAGTCCAATCGCCCCCTTGTGCGATCGAGCATTGCTTTTCCAGGCGGATTCCTGCTCGACCAGCCTCAGAAACAGGCCTTCCGGTATTCCATGGCGCTGCGCCGCGCTTCTTGCGGCCACAAGATACTTGCCGCGATAACTTCCATTGTAGATCTGAAGGCTCCAGGATATGGATCCGTCTTGTCTTATAACTGAACGACTTTTTTGGCTGAAACGCCCGTCAATCACACTGGCCATTGATGAAAACGACGCTTTGCGACTTTTTGTGGAAAGCACATCCGCCATGGCAGATGCAGGCGCAATGAATGAAATGCACGCAATGGACAATGCAAAATTTCCAAGCAATGTTCTCATGCTAAATCCTCTTTGACATTTTGCCGAATACTATATGGCTCTGCAAACCTCAACATGCCATTTGAACGGCAACCTGCCGTGCATGCGAATGACCGGTTTTCATAATTTAAGGCTTTCAATTCCCGATTCCAAGTGCTCTAAGGGGCGGGAACAAAAAAACATAGGCAAAGGATGCGTCGATGGCCCGTTCACTAAATAAAGTCACGTTAATTGGAAATCTTGGCGCAGATCCGGAAACACGCACATTTCCCAGTGGCGGAAAGGTGTGCAATCTTAGAATTGCGACATCTGACACGTGGAAAGACCGCAACACCGGGGAGCAACGTGAGCGGACTGAATGGCATCAAGTTGAAATATATTCCGAGCCTCTTGCGAATGTCGCGGAGCAATATCTGCGAAAAGGCTCCAAAGTATATATCGAAGGAAAACTTGAAACCCGCAAATGGCAAGATCAAAGTGGTCAGGACCGATACACAACCTCGGTGGCTTTAAGGCCATACGGCAGCAGTCTGATAATGCTTGACGGCCGCGGGGATGGAGGCGGCGGGGGGTATCGCGACAATCGAGGCCATGGCACTCAAAGCGCTCCTCCACAGGATTACGGCCAAATTCAGGATAACTCGTCCGGCATGTCCGATTATGATGACGATATCCCGTTTTGACGCGAAAACGCGATGTAATTTCGGGCGGACCCCATTGGGTTCCTCCGATGTGACCAAGGCGGGCGACTTATTTGAGCTTGTCGTCTTGCGATTTGGCTTTTTCAATCGTCGGAGAACATATCCGGTTCCAAAGGTGCCAGTGGCTTGCAAATCTTGAGTTTGATTTTGTCACGCCTTGGTAGTTGTCCATCGAACTTGATTAGATCCCTTTCAGCAAATGTGTGCAGCTCATCCACGTTGCCAGGCAAACAACTCGCAACGTGAATCGCATCCTGCGGCTTCCCAATCGAAGGGTGCCGCCTCAATAGACGTCGCGCAAGACTACCCACATCGACATCAACGTTTATCTTCTTAACAAACTCGGCCTCAATTAAGTTCTCGAAGGCTCGATCTTGTTCTTTCTGGATACCGACAGCTTCAGTGTCGCATTTCTTTTTCCAAACCCCTGCCAAAGTAAACGCCGATGTCCGCAACTCAGCTTCACCATTTCTAACCAACTCAATTACATTGCAACACCGCTCAACGCGACCCTTGTCAAACCAGTTAATTCGATCTATGCACTTGCGGCCCAATAATACTTCGGAATTTCAGCCAAGCTCATTCTCCCTCAGTTTGTCGAGGTACTCGTAGGCCGTGAGTCCACCGGTAAATTCGGGGTCGCGTAAATCTCTTGTGGAAACTTCTGGCGGATCAATATATTCAATTCTTCCATTGAAAACGCGAATGATTTTACCGTTTGCATCATAATTAATTACGCCGCGGATTCGTATCCGACGATGAGTCCAAACATCCCTAACCGTTAAACTGTTTTCGATTTCATCCCGTGCTTCAGGGGATATTCGACACCGTATCTCTTGACCTGTGCGATGTTCTTTCAGCTTAATGGAATGTTCGTCGTAATCTGTGCCCAGATCAACAATGCGGCCCTCGATGGAGCCGACTTCATTTCGGGCAAAGGTTGCAAACAGATAGTCGTATTCCTCATCTCCAGCGCCTTGCATGACAGCAAGGAAGCGCTCGGCCACTTGCGGCACGATTTCAAAGCTATTGCCGTCATCAAACTCAATACGAGTTTTTTCGATCCCGTTTGTATTCCTTTCAAGTATCCGCATGACTGCAGATTTTTTTTCCATCGGAAAGTCTTCGTCCAAAGGCTCTCCGGCCTGCACCCGAGCCAAACCCCTTTCGATGACGGCAACGTGGTCCTTGACCTGCGCAAATGCTGGAGCATTTGTTCTCAGGTCAACAGGAGATCCCTTGGCGGTAAATGGGGAGTTGTTGGTGCTCGCGAACACAAGGTTCCACACAACATTAGAGTCACCTTGATCCGTAAGTAAGTCAAAATAATCCATAACCTGCCGCATTGCATCCCGAATATCCAGTATTTCAGGATGATCGGCGGAGGGTTCCACAGTAATTTTTTTTGGCTGCATGGCGTTACTCGCCTCCTTTGCGGATTCTATGCCCTCAACGAATCCCGTAAACAACTTGTTTACCAGTAACAGTAATTCCCGCCATCAGATTTTTTGCCATTTTGCCTGTCGATTTGTCCGCATGGGACGATTTGGGTGCTTTCGGCGCACATGGGCGATGTCCGGGCGGTTGCGTCCGGTGCGGCTTTTCAAGGTTTGGCGAAGGTTGACGTTGAATTGGGGCGGGTGATTTGCGCGCGCCGCGCCGGTGGCGTCTACGGTCCGTCGCGGACAAGGGCGAATGTGAAGTCCCCGGCGAGGCCCGGATGGAGCGTCTCCCAGTTCGGGAAGGCGAACCGGCGGACCATACTCCGCAGATCATCCCACAGATACAGGTTCCGCTGGCACCATTTGCCGCATGAATGTAGTGACAAGAATTTTTTGACGCATCCCAACATGCTGTTGTTAAACAATATCCTAAAACAAACTGTCATGCGAGATGGGTTAAATTCAACGGAAAAACGTACCGCTATTCCGTGGTTTCGATTATGACGAGTTCACGTTCAGAGGCATTGCGCGCATAATCCAATGCCGCTTGATAATCGGAAGAATTATAGCAGGCTTCGGCGGCCTCAACAGACGGAAACTTTGCAACCACATTGCGCGGCCGCTCCTTGCCCTCCAGCTGGACATACCTGCCTGCCCTCGCGATAAAATATCCGCCATGCCTTTCAATGGCGAGCCCGGCAAGGGCGGCATATTTTCCATAGGCTTCCGCATCAGTCACGGTTACATGGGCAATCCATAGTGCCGGCATGATTTTCTCCTTATTCCATCCCATCCACAACCACTATATCGCGCACGCTTGAAGACAGCGCGATTGGCAGAATTTTTCCGTACTCCTCGGAGTTATACCAATCAATGGCCGCCTGATGATTGTCAAATTTCACGATGACATGCCTCTCGGGGCTGTTTCCCTCCAACTGTGTTTGATTCCCTCCCTTTACGAGGAATTTACCGCCCGCCTTTTCGGCCATGGCCACGGTCTGACTGGCATAGATCTGATAATCTTCAGAATTGGCAACTTCGATTCTGGCGATCACATAGGCACTCATAATTTCACCTCCTTTTTGGTCCTGTCGAATCTTTTCAGGGACGGCTCTTGAGGACTCTTTCAACGGCTCTGACGGCGGCATCTGCGGAAGATGCATCGGGCCCGCCACCCTGCGCCATATCCAGACGTCCGCCTCCACCTTTTCCACCCAATTCCCTGACCGCCGCGCGAACGAGATCAACAGCGGACAATTCGTTTGTCAAATCACCGGTAACACCCACGGCCGTTGCCGCCTTTGAATCGTTTTCAGCGACAAGAAGCACAACGCCGCTTCCCATGCGCGCCTTTATCTGATCAATCATATGTGGAAGATCTTTTCCCGAAACGCCCGATATTATCCTTGAATGAAAGTTGACACCGCCGATTTTTTGCATTTGCAGCTCCTGATCCGTGCCACCGTCTCCACTGACCAGTTCCCTTCGAAGCCTTGCCACCTCAAGCGTAAGATCTTTTCGCTCTTCCACAAGCGTTTGCACACGCCTGACCACTTCTCCCGGTTGCGTTTTCAGAACCCGAGCGATTTCGCTCAATTGCCTGCCGCAATTTGCGTGATAACTGAAAGCCGCCTCTCCTGTCATGGCCTCAATTCGGCGCACGCCCGCGCTTGATGCCGATTCGCCAATCATGGCAAACATGCCTATGTCCCCGGTTTGCCGCACGTGCGTACCACCGCAAAGCTCCAATGAATATGTTCTGCCATCCAGTCCCTTGCCTGAACCCTCGTCTATGCCCATTGAAACCACGCGCACTTCATCTCCGTATTTTTCACCGAACAATGCCTGAGCTCCAATGGCCCGTGCATCGTCAGGTGTCATAATGCGCGTTTCCACCATTGCATTCTGCCGAATATATGCATTTACCTCTTTCTCGACACGGCCCAGTTCATCCACGCTCAATGCTTTGGAATGGCTGAAATCAAAGCGCAGGCGATCTTCCGAGTTCAAGCTTCCCCTCTGCGAAACATGTTCGCCGAGCGCCTTTCGCAATGCCTCATGCAGCAGATGCGTTGCGGAATGATTCGAACGGATAGCCGCGCGACGCAAGCGACTCACTTCCAGCTTCGCGGAGTGACCCGATTCGATCCGACCGCCGGTCACTTTGGCGATGTGAACAAAGACATTTGCCGATTTGAGGGTGTCCTTGACTTGCGCAATTCCGCTTTCGGTCGTGATGATCCCGGAATCTCCCACCTGCCCACCGGATTCGGCGTAAAATGGGGTTTGATTCATGGCAATCTGAACATTCTCCCCTTCCACTGCGGCGTCAATGCGCTTCCCGTCGGAAACCAGGGCGATTATTTGACCTTCCGCACTTTCGTCCCTGTAGCCAAGAAACTCCGTGGCGCCATATTCATCCGCGATATCAAACCAGATTTCACGTTCTATGGAATCGCCAGTGCCAGACCATGCTTTTCGCGCCCTGGCCTTCTGTTCCGCCATCGCCAAATCGAATCCCGCGACATCAACCGAGCGGCCCATCTCACGCAACGCGTCCTGCGTCAGATCAAGCGGAAACCCGTAGGTGTCATGCAACAGAAAAGCCGTTTCGCCTGGCAGAGCATTGCCGTCGCCCAGCTTTTCAACTTCTTCATTCAGCAATCGAAGTCCGCGCTCCAGCGTCAGCTTGAAACGCTTCTCCTCCAATTGGAGCGTCTCCCTGATAAGAGCCTGAGCCTGGCCAAGTTCCGGGAAAGCCTGACCCATCTGTGAAATCAGCGCTGGAACAAGCCTGTGCATAACCAGATCCTTTGAATCCAGAAGATGCGCATGTCGCATTGCTCTTCTCATGATTCGGCGCAGCACATTCCCCCGCCCTTCATTGGAAGGCATCACTCCATCTGCAATTAGAAACGCGCTCGACCGCAAATGGTCGGCAATCACACGGTGATGGACATTGCCTGGGCCATCTGGATCCCCATCTGTTGCATGGGCGCTTTCCTCTATGAGACAGCGCAGCAAATCAGTATCGTAATTATCGTGCTTTCCCTGCAGAACCGCGCCGATTCGCTCCAGTCCCATGCCAGTGTCTATTGACTGCATCTCGAGTTCACGCATTCCGCCATCCTCGAATCTCTCATTCTGCATGAATACGAGATTCCATATCTCGATAAACCGGTCTCCGTCCTCGTCGGGGCTTCCCGGAGGTCCTCCGGGAATATCGGGCCCGTGATCATAAAAAATTTCCGTGCATGGACCGCATGGACCGGTTGGCCCCATCGACCAAAAATTGTCGTCCGTTGCGATTCTGATTAAGCGGTCATCTGAAATCCCCGCGTGTTTCCGCCATATCCTGGCGGCCTCGTCATCAGTGTGATAGACGGTTACCAGCAATTTTTCGGAATTGAGTCCAAGGCCCTTTGTAAGCAGGTCCCAGGCAAAAGGTATTGCTTCATCCTTGAAATAATCCCCGAAACTGAAATTGCCTAGCATCTCAAAAAATGTATGATGGCGCGCCGTGTAGCCCACATTGTCGAGATCGTTGTGTTTGCCGCCGGCCCTTACGCATTTCTGACTGGTAACCGCCCTTTTGTAGCTGCGCCGCTCGACGCCAGTAAAAAGGTTCTTGAATTGCACCATGCCTGAGTTGGTGAACAGCAATGTCGGATCGTTTCGCGGCACCAGTGGAGAACTGTCGACCACTTCATGATTGTTTTTGGCAAAGAAATTCAGAAATTCCGAACGTATGTCATTGAGTGTCGGCATAATCAGCCCTCTCGTGGAATCATGTTGAAAATGTCGAAATGAATTGGTGATTAAGGCGGACGGGCCCCATGGCTGGAGTCACGGCCGCAGACTTTTGTCATTTTTTGTCAGTCTGTCACCAAGGGCGATGACCCCTCCCCTGTGCACTTTTGCAAGAATGCCCCGCGGGCGCAAAACGCGATTCTCTGGCGCTCGAACCCACTGCAGCGCATCTTCGCCATATCTTTTCTTCCATTTCGGGCAGGCATTGTTGAATTCTCCCGACACCTCCAATATTGCGCCACCCGCATGAAGCAAACTTCCTTTGGGAAGATTGCGCTCCGATAGATCCATGTCGACAATGAAAGTGTCTCCGGGATGCACCGTGTTTTCCCTGTCGGTCCAGATCAGATCAAGTACTCGCTTCTGCAAAAAGCAGATCTGGATTGAAGGATCCGGACTTCCGTCGGGCAAACGCATCCATGGTGAAATACTCCAGCGTTCTCCCGGAATTCCCTGTTCCACGGTAACCTCGATTTTTTCAACAAATTGCCTCTTTCCCATTGCGGGTCGCAAACAAAGCATTTCAATGGCCGCCCCGTCTTTTGGTGCGGCCATAATGTGCGGCCATGCGGAATCCAGTTCGCTTCGACTAATCAGAGCAGCCAGCCTTTATCTTGGCGGTTTAAGGTTCATTCAGATTCATTGGCTTGCTCATTGGAGTCAAGCCCATGCGAAGCAAGGATTTTATCCTCAATTTCAAGAGCCGTCTCATTGTTTTCCTTTAGAAACCTTTTTGCATTCTCCCTGCCCTGCCCGATGCGTTCATCGCCGTAGCTGAACCAGCTGCCGGATTTTTCCACAACACCGGATTTTACACCCAAATCCAGCAGTTCGCCCGTCTTCGAGATACCTTCTCCATAAATTATGTCAAATTCGACCTGCTTGAAGGGCGGCGCCATTTTATTTTTAACCACCTTTACCCTGGTTGCATTTCCAATGATTTCATCGCGGTCCTTTATCGCTCCAATTCTTCGAATGTCGAGCCTGACGGAAGAATAGAACTTAAGGGCGTTGCCGCCAGTGGTTGTCTCCGGACTGCCGAACATGACGCCTATTTTCATGCGTATCTGGTTTATGAAAATCACGGTGCAGTTGCTGCGGCTTATGGAGCCTGTAAGTTTGCGCATCGCCTGGCTCATCAATCTGGCCTGCACACCGACATTGCTGTCGCCCATATCGCCTTCAAGCTCCGATTTGGGAGTAAGTGCTGCAACGGAATCTACAACAATCATTCCAATTGCGCCTGAACGAACAAGTGTATCGACAATCTCCAGCGACTGTTCGCCGGTATCCGGCTGCGATATTAGCAACTCGTCCAAATCAACGCCCAGCTTTCGCGCATAAACCGGATCCAGGGCATGTTCCGCATCCACAAAGGCGCAAACGCCGCCACGCTTTTGCTCCTCCGCAATGCAATGCAGAGTAAGTGTCGTTTTTCCGGAGCTTTCAGGGCCGTAAACCTCTACAATGCGGCCTTTCGGAAGACCTCCAATACCAAGAGCAATATCGAGACCCAGTGATCCCGTCGATGTGGCGTCGACATCCTGCGTCTGCTGCTCGACACCGAGTTTCATGATCGAACCCTTGCCGAACTGCCGCTCGATCTGGGCCAAAGCGCTATCAAGCGCCTTTTGCTTGTTTGCGTTATTTCCGGGTTCCATCTTTCATTTCTTTGCCAACTGTTTTCAATGCCCTTCATATTTCACACACTGGAATGCGTGTCCATAGCCACTTTGTTCACGTGTTGTTCACAAAGTTTCAAAAACATGATTTGAACATTCGAGATGACAAGCTGACCGGAAATGTCCAAACATTAACGCATTAGCCTTATTTAACCTTGATAAAAGCTTTAAAAATAAATTCCATATATATGAGCCTGTTTTGTTTTTTTAAAAAATACTCCCTGGACAATTTCAAAACTTCGATTCAAGATAAATCAAATATTGTCGCAATCAGTTCACGCATTAAATGGCAATAATCGCACAAGGCACTTCGCACATGCCATTGCAGACATCCCCATCATGCGGGGATTTAAGCTGATTCGCCATTACCGGCATAATGCCTAAATTCATGTGCGGGCCGCCGCTAACCGCAAACGCTTGCGGCATTCCAAAAACCTCAAATCACTTTAGATTCTGCGCAGACATGCAAGATAAAAACCATCGCCCGTTGGCGAAATGGGCCATCTTTTATCCCGCTCCAGATCCCATTTTCTTTCGGATGTCAGGAATTCTTTCACCTGTCGCTCGTTCTCTTCAATTAAAATGGAGCATGTGCAATAGGCCAGCAATCCGCTTTTCTTCACCAATTTTGAGGCCGCTTTAAGTATGCCGATCTGCCGGTCAATGAATTCATCCAGTTGCGTTTCATCAAAAAGCCATTTCGCTTGCGGATTTCGTCTCCACGCGCCGCTTCCAGAACATGGCACATCGCAAATCACAATATCATATGGAGCCGCCAACCCCGAATCGCCAGGTTTAAGAATCCGCACGTTCGCCCCCGCCCTCGCTGCCCGAGCGTCAATATCGCCCATGCGCTTCATGCTGATGTCGTGGGCATGCCAGTTTGCATTTGCGCGCGCGGCAAGCGCAAGTGTTTTTCCACCACCTCCCGCACAGTAATCCAGGACATTTGCATATTCGGGCACATGTATCAATTCCATTGCAGCCTGACTCGATGAATCCTGAAGTTCTATCCATCCCATTTTATATGCATTTGACGCGACAACATTCCGCGAGGCATCCGTGATTTGCAGCGCGGTGCAAACACCGGGTATGGGTACCGAATGTATGCCATCATTGGACAGACTCGACGCGGCCTTTTTGGCGTCGGCTTTGGCAAAATTCACCCTTACGGCAGTTGGCGCGCGTTTTTGCAATTCAATCGCGGCGTTTTCGGCTGCGGATCCCAGGGATTTTTCGAATTTTGGCACGAGCCAGTCTGGCAGATTCCATCTTGAACCTGTTGATGCTGGGTCATTTCCAGCCTGCCTTTCGGCTGGACTCAGCCTGTATGGCGCGTATCCGTCGCCTGAAAAAATGGCTTCAATGTCCAGGCCGGCAGCGCGAGAATATCCTATCATCAGCCCGCGCCCGGTCTTTGAACCGCCCAGTTCCGCATAGGAACGAAGACAGCGCAGTGCCTGATAAACGTGATTGCGGATTGCTCTTCTGTCGCTGGAACCGGCATATCTCGCATTGCGTGACCAGCGCAGCAGAGCCTGCTCGGCGGGAGTTTCGCCAAGAATGCCGTCAAGAATTTCAATTGCGGCCGAGACTCTTGCACCCGGTGTCATTTTTCCAGGGAATTTCCTCTATCCAACAGTGTAATTGGGAGGCTCGCGCGTGATCTGAACGTCATGTACATGGCTTTCTTTAAGCCCCGCGCTGGTAATCTGCACAAATTCGCAATTGCTTCTCATTTCCGATATTGTGGCGCATCCCGTGTATCCCATCGCGGCGCGAAGTCCGCCCACAAGCTGGTGAATCACCGTGCCGGCAGGCCCCTTATAGGGCACCTGACCTTCAACCCCCTCCGGCACGAGCTTTTCATCCGCCGCATCCTTTTGAAAATACCTGTCGGCGCTGCCCCTGGCCATTGCGCCAAGACTGCCCATGCCCCTATATGCCTTGAAACTTCGTCCCTGATACAGAATTACCTCTCCCGGACTTTCATCGGTGCCGGCAAGCATTGAACCGACCATGGCGCAATATGCGCCAGCTGATATTGCCTTTGCAAAATCGCCCGAAAACTTAATTCCGCCATCTGCGATAACTGGCGTGTTTCCAGCCGCCGCGACACAATCCATAATCGCGGTCAACTGGGGAACGCCAACGCCGGCGACCATTCGCGTTGTACATATGCTGCCGGGACCAATGCCTACCTTGATCGCATCTGCGCCGGCGTCAATCAGCGCTTTTGCGGCTTCGCCGGTAGCGACATTCCCGGCAACTATTTGCACCTCGTTTGATAGCAGCTTTGCCCGCTCCACCGCGTTTAAAACCGCCTCGCTATGTCCGTGAGCGGTATCGACAACAATCATGTCAACTCCGGCATCAACGAGTGCCTCAGATCTCTCGTATCCATCATCTCCGACAGTCGACGCGGCTGCAACCCTCAAGCGGCCAAGGTAATCCTTGCATGCAGTTGGATTGAGAACGGCCTGCTCCGTATCCTTGAGAGTTAGCAGTCCTGTAAGGTGCCCCTCATCATCGGTAACAAGAAGTTTCTCGATTCGCCTTGCCTTCATAAGGCTTTTTGCCTGCTCAAGGTCTACCGGTTCTCCAAGAATGGCCAGGTTGTCCGAAGTCATCATGACATGTACGGGCGTATCGTCACTTGGGGCAAATCGCATGTCGCGATTTGTTACAATCCCCATTACCCGCCCCTTGTCGTCAACAACCGGAAAACCCGTGAATCTGTATCTTTCGATCAAGTCCTTTGCGTTGGACAGAGTCTGGTTCGGTCGAAGAGTCACGGGATTATAAACTATTCCAGACTCAAACCGCTTTACGCGTCGCACCTGATGCGCCTGCTCATCTACCGAGAGATTTCGATGAATAACTCCCATTCCACCCTGCTGGGCCATGCATATCGCCATCTTGCTCTCGGTCACGGTATCCATTGCGGAACTCAAAAGCGGTATATTTAGATCAATTGAATTGGTGACTTTTGTTCGCGTGCATGCCGTCGCCGGAAGCACGCTTGATTTGGCTGGAACCAGAAGAACATCATCAAAAGTCAATGCCTGACGGAGTTCCATCACATTTCTCCTGTGCCTGTCTTGATTGTCCACCTCTATTGCATGTATCGCCTAATTGTTAAAGACGAATTTGCAGTTCACATTGTCTGAGATCAGGCAAACTATAAGTCACTTAAACGGAGTTCGCAAATGGCACACGGCTATGAGCATGGCAGACTCGACCTGCCTTTTGTAGGCATATCAACATTTGGCAAGCGGCCATATGTTGAAGACTGGAATTCGATAAACGCCGATGCGGCCATACTCGGAGCTCCTTTTGATTTTGGAACGCAGTGGCGTTCGGGCGCAAGATTCGGCCCGCGCGGCATACGCGAGGCGTCAACGCTTTTTTCCTTTGGGCATTCAGGCGCCTACGACCACGAAGATGACATAACCTATTTGCCTGGCGACGTGAAAATAGTGGATATTGGCGATGCCGACATAGTTCACACTGACAGCGTAAAATCCCATGCAAACATTGAAGCGGGAGTTCGCGCAATCCTAAAGGCAAAGGCGCTGCCGGTGGTCATTGGCGGGGATCATTCCATCAATATCCCATGTGTAAACGCCTTTTACGATCAGGGAGACATTCACATTTTGCAAATTGACGCCCATCTCGACTTTGTGGACGAGCGACATGGCGTTCGCATCGGACATGGCAACCCGATGCGAAGGGCGGCGGAAAAGTCCCATGTGACTGGTCTTACCCAAGTCGGCATTCGAAATGTCAGTTCCACGGCCAAGGAAGGCTATGCAGATGCCCGAAACATGGGTTCCAGCATAATTTCCGTGCGTCAGGCTCGGGCAATCGGAACCACAGGCGTCATTGACCACATTCCCGAAAACGCGCGCCTGTACATAACCATCGACATTGACGCGTTCTGCCCGTCCATAGCGCCCGGCACGGGCACCCCCAGTCACGGAGGCTTCCTGTATTACGAGGTTCTCGAGATTATGCAGGCGGTTGCCAGCAGACATGAAATCGCTGGAATTGACCTTGTTGAGGTGGCTCCGGATTATGACCCGACGGGTTCCACCAGCATACTTGCGGCGCAGCTTTTGCTGAACACGCTTGGGTTCGTATTTCATGCCAAAGGCAGGTGATGCGGCAATTTATTGCAATCAGAGCCGCGACAAGATGAAATTCAAACATTGGCGTAAAATCCATTTGCGCATGATGAAGAAATGCATTAGACACTTCCGCACGGACCGGTAGCTCAGCTGGATAGAGCACTTGACTACGAATCAAGGGGTCGGGGGTTCGAATCCTCCCCGGTTCGCCATTCAAAATTCATTGCTGGACAACGCGATTGCAGGGCGCGACATTGGTTTGCATAAGGTTCACATGATGTTGAATTAAAGTTTTGGCTTGCATTGCGATATCAGGGGTTTTCGGGATATGCGCATGACGAGGTATTTACTATCGGTAAACGGATAACGGCAATACCAGCCAGTTTATCGATTAAATTCGTCAATGGGTTGCGATGATTTTTGAAAAGGCTTTTCGCAGACTTTTTGCCTGATCTTTGCAGGAATTTTCAGACCTGCACGGAAAAACCATATCAGTTTTTCATGGAAAAGCCATGGTTTTCGAAAAACAAAAGCTGGAGGAAAACAGATAATCGCTCTCTGACATAAAGCTCTTAATGTGTAAACTAATAAGAGCTATAGAGGTGCATTATAAGAGCAACGCTTACAACTCAAAAGCTGTGATCATTCCAGCTAAAATCATGGAAGAGTGCATTTGATAACACTGTATTGATCAGCAATTCCCGCTAGAAATTCTTTTCGTTGTTTTGCAATGGTTTAACTGGATTGCCGAAAACATTTTTTCGTGGACTTTTGCTGTCGAAATCGGCCATTATGACAAAAAAACGTCAGGCAAGAGCAAAAACCACGGGAAACTCCTTCCGCA
>JAPOTF010000174.1 GCA_026709325.1 Roseovarius sp. | reverse complement strand
CCCGTCCGAAAGCCCGGTTTCCCGTCTTGTCGATTTCCCGCCCGTCCGCCTCTCTCCCGTTTTGCTGGCCGCTCGCAACGGCGGCGGGAGAACAATGTCACGCTTCCGAAAGAAATGACATTGCTTGTTTTAAGTCATACACTAACACACCCTCAAACTCTTTTTTAAGTTTCCGTGCATGGCAGGTCGGAGGTGGTCTTGCCATCAAAAATGCCAACCTTAGCGGGAGTTATTTGATGATGGGAGAAAGTTTAGCAGTTTGGTTTTGGTTTGAGAAAATTGCACCTTATATCCATATGGAGAGCGTTCTTCTCGTGTTGTTTTACCTGTTTCCGACAACATGAGTGGAATTTTCTCATTTTAACAATACCGTATATGAAATGCGCGGGATAAATGTCGATACACAACCTGTTACTCAACTTCGTGCCGATACGGCTGCGCGGCGAGACTATGGCCAATGTTGGCTATCTGCCCTATGACGGCGAAAAGCTGCGCGAATTGAGAACCAGATTTTCAAATTCCCATGTGTTTCATCTAAATCGCAAAGAGAATCGAATTGTCGATGTGCCAATCAAGGCGGATGTCGGGCCTCTGTCGGACAAGGTATCGGAAATTGATCTTTCAGAGGCCCGGTGGCTTTGGACGCCGCTGTTGAATGCCGCGCTGTTGCGCGTTTTTCATGGACGCCGAGAAATCATCAATGGCTATCCCGTCAAAATATTGGGATCCAAAAACGGCAACCTCATTCGGCATGGAGACTTGCCCGGTTGGGTTAGCATCCTCCCTGTCGTTGAATTTACGCCCCGGACTTTGTTCGGGGCCGACAACAAGCCAAATTTTGGATTGGTTTGCAATGCCCGCACAAAGCATCAACTGAATGCAACCTGTGACGTTCTATTAAGCCAAGACATATCTCCCCTGGGCAGATACGTGATGATTGAAGAGGCCGCGCGCAACCCCTACATGGCGGCGCGCGCACTTGCCGTTGGGCGCGTAAAGGCGGTCAATGGCGACCGACTGATCCTTGAAGACCATCGTGAAGAATATGAAACCGTAGCTGCCGACACCGCGCGACTGACGGGCAGCCGACTGGACTTTGACTGGTGCGTCAACAAGTTGCTGCCATCGTCGGGCGCGGCCGTTCTCAATGAGGCCCGCGAACAAACGAGCGCCTTCAACCAGGGCCCCGGGCGCTTCAAGCTGCTCGATCAAACAGTCAATTTTCTCAAGACCGCAGGCATGGAGGCAACTCCCGGCACCGGTTTTGAAATAGGCAGGTGGCTCGAAACCGGGGATGACAGTTTCCCCGCAGCCGAGATGATAGACAAACCGTCTCTCGTTTTCGATCCTGCCGGCAAACACAACAGCAACTGGAACGAGCGCGGGATAAAGGTCAACGGTCCCTATGACCGGCGAACCTTTTCGCCGAAAAGGCTGAATATCGCGGTTATTTGCCAATCGAGATTTGAGGGACAGGTTGACGGCTTTATGGCCAAATTCCTCGACGGGATGCCCAATGTGCGCACTGGCGCCTCGGGAAACGGCCGTGCGCCCTATGAAGATGGATTTTTACGACGATTCAAACTCGAATGTCCCAATGTTCACACCTTTACAGCTTCCGCGGCGTCCGCAGGCGGTTACGAGGCGGCGTGTGCAGAAGCTCTCGTCTACGCCGCGGACAATTGCTTCAACTGGAATCTCGCGATTGTCCAGATCGAAGAGGAGTTTAAATCGCTTCCCGGCCCGGAGAATCCATATTATGCCACCAAGGCCATGCTGCTGAGAAACCATGTGGCCGTACAAAACATCCGCATTGAAACCATGAGAGACTCGGATAAAAGTCTCGTTTTCACGATGAACCAGTTGAGTCTTGCAACATATGCCAAACTCGGAGGACGGCCGTGGCTGCTGAGCGCCAAGCAATCGGTGGCCCATGAACTCGTTATCGGACTTGGCTCGCGCACCGAACAGGAGGGACGGTTTAACGGGCGTACCCGCCATGTCGGAATTACGGCTGTTTTTTCAAGCGACGGGGGGTATCACCTTTGCGAGCGTACGGGTGTGGTTCCATTCGAAGAGTATGCGGGTGAATTGACGGAAACGCTGAAACGCACGATCCAGCGCATTCGAGACGAAGACAATTGGAAAAGCACTGATCGGGTGCGGCTTATCTTTCACATTTTCAAGCCACTTAAAGATGTTGAAGCGGAGGCGATTAAAGACGCGGTGGAGGGAATGGAGCTGGAAAACGTCGTGTACGCCTTTGTTCACATCGCTCCGCATCATCCATTTGCGATATTTGATCGCTCGCAAGACGGGCTGCCCAACTGGCAAACCGATCAAGGCAAACGGAAAGGCGTTATGGGGCCTTCTCGCGGGGTGCACTTGAAACTTGGCGACAATGAGTCACTTGTCGTGTTTGCCGGCGTTTCCGAATTGAAGAAGCCCTCGGACGGGCTTCCAAGAGCATGCTTGCTTAAACTGCATCGAAACTCGACTTTCCGGGACATGACCTATCTCGCCCGCCAGGCGTTCGACTTCACCGCTCATACCTGGCGCGTCATGACGCCGGAACCATTTCCCATAACAATCAAGTACTCCGACCTAATTGCCGAACGCCTCACCGGACTTAAGCAAATTGACGGGTGGGACGACGATGCGATCCGGTTTCGGGAAATCGGAAAAACCCCCTGGTTCCTGTAATGGATTTAAAAGCGGTCAAGTCCGCTCTTGCGACGCAATCCGATGAGATGAATAAACTCCCGGCACATGTCGCGGCGTTTTGCTCCTACATCAGCCCATGGCAAAGATCGCAAGAGCAAATGATCGCAACTGATCACAGCTTGAACTACCAAAACACGGCCGCGATGGGATTCAGGCTCGCGGCGGGATTGGACAAACCCAATCTGGGTAACGCCTTCAGCAAGGGGGCGACGCAACTTGCCGGTCGCAAGTATTTCACAAGGAACAGAGCGCCAAGATTTGAAATTGATGCCGTTGCGATGCTGGGAATGGCAATTGGATATACGGCAATCCGGGCATCGCCCAATGAATTCAAATGGTTGAGAGATTGTCTCGAACAGTCATCCAGAACGCTTCGAGACGATACATGGCAGTGCAGTTTCAGTGACGCCGCGCGCGCGGTTCTTGATGGCGCAACAGACTTCTCCGCTGTTGATCCCGTCATGAGCGTGAGCCTGAAAACCGCATTGTCGATAGCAACGACCGATGACGAGCGCACCGCCGCATGGGCATGCCTGATCGACGGCATTGGCGACTCGGACATGACGCGCATATCGGCATTGCAGAGCGTTTACGAGGTGTGCGCCGCGGCGCTAACGCGATTGCCCGTAAAAGGTGCCGGAGTGTCGGAACTCGTCAAGCTTTTGATTGGCGTTTCAGAATCCATGTCGCACTGGACATATGAGTCGAACAGGCGCGTCAAAGGCGTGGCGCCCCAGGTCTGGGAGATAGATCACGAATACCACGTTCAAAATCTTCTGTGGACCGTCCTTCGGCCCGTGTTTCCCGATCTTGTCGATGAAGAAACGCTAAGCAAGTTGGGGCACACGTCACCACGCTATGACCTTGGCGTACCGTCCCTGCATACCATCATTGAGGTCAAGTACATGCGCAGGCTCGGGCAGAGTGAGCTAAGGAAAATCGCCAATGAAGTCGCAGCCGACCACTCGCTTTATCTCCGAAAGGGATCAGGCTATTCCAAAATCGTCGTTTTTATATGGGATGAAACCAGGCAGACCGAAGAACATAAAACGCTGCGCAATGGCCTGGAATCCCTGGAGGGAATTGAAAGAGTGATCATCTTGTCCCGGCCATCACGGATGGAGAGAGAGAACGGCAACAGGGCTCGGCATATTTGATGTTCAAAGCAGACTCCGGTCTGGACGCTCGCGACCAGGGAAATCAATGAAGCCCCGCCAGGAACTGGCGCCGAAGGGAGAAGCGACAGCGTAAAGTCTAAAAAAAATCCCACAATTAAGCATTGGCTGTTTTATTGCTTAAATGCGTTGCAGTTTTGCGCGCAAGGCATCCTCGAACTCTTTTCTCTTTACGGTTTCCGCGGAAAGCAACTTGTCGCAGGACGCTTCCAGCGACAGGACTTCCCAATGATCTTCAACAAGTTGGCAATCGTCTGTAATCCGAGGTACAAACCATATGATCGAACCGTCATTCAGGTCTTGAGATGGCGCACTGGAGGGGCCACCAATGGCGTTAAAGAATGGACGATCAACGGCAACCGCAAGCTTGCTGCCCCAACGCCTCAATGTTGGACCTTTTACCTGAAGTTGCGGCATAAGCCGTTTAGCGCTGGATGAACGCCAATCGGGGCGGCGACGGGCTGTGGGCTCCGGCGCCTTTTTTCCGTGTTGTACCTAAGCAACTCGAAGTCCGCGGTCATCCCTTTTCCCGAGAAATAAACCGCCTGGATTTCCAAACCAAACCATGAACTTGCGCCATCGTCGCAGGCAATGACCAAATCAACCCGCCCCGCTGGTCTTCCAGTGGTCGGCGAGCGCATGAATGGAACTTCGGGAGCCAGGTACACTTCCGGAAAACCGGCAATCCTCGCCAACCACATTGGAAGCAGATCAGCTTCGCCGAAACGGCTTGGACAGGTGATGACTGGTGGCCTGTCGCCAGACACGATGGAGCAAACACCTCCCTGCTTGCTGCACACTGGCATGCCGCGTTGAAACGGACATACCGGGGCTGGAGCAAGTTTCAGAGCGGAATGCGCCAAATCTTGCCTTTCAGCAACCGGCAAATGTTTAAACGGGCGCCCAAACCATTCGGCTATTGCATACCGGGCACTCATGCAAATAACGGATCGGAAGTTATGACCAGTTCGGTGAGCCGATTGTGGTGACCGTTCTTCATGGACAAAGCCACCGCATTAAAACCGTATTTTCGAACCAGTTCAATAATTTCCGGAGCGGCATCATAGGTCATAAGGAAATTGGATTTATGTTCTGAAAGCATGGCAAACAACGCGGCATGGTCAATGCTGCAATGCCCATACAAACGCGATCCCGCCTTTTTGCCTCCTGCCGCCGTGTATGGAGGATCAATAAAAACCGCTGCATCTCTACCCCATCCTCGCAACAGTATTGGCAATAGCTTCATGCCATCACCTTCCACAAAGGAAATGCTTTCGGAATGCTTCTGAATCGCCGCAAGACGTCTTGTCAAGGTTTCGGGATACCAGCGTCAGGGCAATCGCTTTTGGCCCTATTGCATTTTTGCCGCATTTCCGATTTTGTTTGCCGCCCCGATGACTTTCATGGGAATCCCGTCATCCCG
>JAPOTF010000181.1 GCA_026709325.1 Roseovarius sp. | reverse complement strand
ATAATCGCCGGTAATTTTGCAGTATGGACAGTAATTCCCGCTAACTCCTGTTTTTTGCAAACTGTCCCTTCCTCCACGAAAAAACTGAATATTCAATGATTTTTTACCGCGAAAGTCTAAAAATCCCCTGCAAAAACAGACAGAAGTTTACGAAAAGCTTTTAAAAAACCTCTTAACCTATTGAATAATTTAATTAAAAAATTATCGGGAATTGCTGATGTATGGATTGAAAAACTGCGGCACATGTCGCAAGGCAATTAAATCGCTGCCCGCGCCTATCTTCAAAGACGTCAGGGAAGATGGAATGTCGAGAGAGGTTCTTGAAGCGGCATGTTCGGCAGTGGGTGAAGAATTGCTTAACGCAAGATCGTCGACATGGAGGAATCTGAGCGCGGAAGAGTGGAAAGGAGATGCGCTTGAACTGATATTGAAGCATCCCGCTTTATATGAAGCGTCCGCTTATAGAGAAGGACGGAGCGTTTTTGCTTGGATGGAGCAGGGAAGTGGAGCGGGCCTTTTTTGACTTGAATCAGGCTTGAAATCGGTTTGATGGCTTGAGTTCGGCCATCAAACCGCGTGGCTTGAATTTTCTACTCCGGCTTTGAAAACAACCTGTCAACTGAAATTGGCCCTGCACCTCGAAACACCATGACAAGAAACAGAAATGTCCACATCAGGCGCTGGTCAATCAGCGCCTGACTGCTGTCAAACAGCATGCCTAGCTTGGCGCCGTGTCCCGTGACATCCACAACGGTCTGCACAAATATAAAACCTATCATGCTCAGTGCGGCAAGGCGGGTAAAAAGACCGATCACGATTAAAACGGGCAATGTGAATTCCGCGAGGGTTCCAAGAAGTATCACAATTCGCTGTAAAGAGGTTAATTTGGTTACATCATACAATACCGCTTCGGCAGCTTTTGGAAAAATTTGACCAAATGCTCCCGCAGATGGTGAAAAAATGGATCCATCGATTTTCAGAAAGGCCGAATTCCAAAAGTAGAAAAAGAGAACGCATATAAACACCAGACGAGCAAGCGTGGGTACAAGCCAGCCATTGCGTTCCAGTGAGCGTATTGCCGAATCATACAGTTTCAGTAGGGGTGACATTGGCTAGACTCCTGTATTGATTGATATAATGGCATGTCCGCGAAGCAGCAGACCGAAAGCTTCCGAAAGGTTGAAATCGGAATCCAATTCTGTTGCCAGGTCGTGGGCATCTCCCATCTTCATGCCATTTTGAATTGCTTCCGCAAATTTGGCGGTTGCGTTGCTTACAGGCGTCGATATCGGGTCGAAGAATGGCCGCGTCACGATTACATTTTGCGAACGGGTTCCGGGTTCGGGACCATTCTCTATGTTGTAGGACCAGATGTCGTAAATGGGCCATGAAGAATGGATGATTCTGACTGTTGGCGCGAGTTCGTAACGTGATTCCGATATTTGATCAGGGGTGAGTGACTGAATTTCCTGAATGTCAACCGGCGTCGAATCCGCCGCATGATAGGATTCTCTTCGCGCCTGCTCAAGACGGGCAAGATCGGGAAGATGGCCATATCTCCTTAAAGGTTCAAAACCTTCAAGAAAATCTGGAAATTCTTCCCCGTAATACATGATCAAAGGAGATGATGGAGGATGCCTGGCAAGAAACAATCGCGCGACTTTAGAGAAATTTTCGGGACCAACAAGCTTGGCAATTGCGGGAAAGGCAGTTTCAAGAGCGGAAGTCAGACTGAGCACCACATTGTTTCGATAAACCGAGAATCGGCGTCCCGCGGGATCGCCTTGCCCATTGCTCAACCCTTTCGGAACGGGACGCGACGGATCCAGAAGCGCCTCGTGAAAGCCGGTTTGAGTTACATTCATGCCCGCACCGGTGAAAGAGCCGATTCCGCGCGACGGGCCTCGTTTGCCAGTTCGGTCCATTCAGGTATGGACGAGTCCCACTCGATCAGGATTGGCCGCGGCCCCGAAAGTCCAAGTGTATGGTCCAGAAGCGTCCATACCGAATCGGCCACTTTTTGATTGTGGCTGTCTATCAGCAAAGGTTCTCCATAATCGTCCACATCCTTGTCATGTCCACCAAGATGTATCTCGCCCACGCGAGTCAGCGGAAAGGAGTTTATATATTCACGGGCGCTCACTTTAAGATTGGTGGCGGACACAAAAACATTGTTTACGTCAAGAAGAAGTCCGCAACCGGTTCGCTTGGCAATCTCATCAAGAAATTCTGTTTCCCCGTACTCGCTCTCTTCAAATGCAAGATAGCTGGATGGGTTTTCAAGAAGCATGCGGCGGCCAATGGCTTCCTGGAGCCGGTTAATGTGCTCAATGATCCGATTCAGTGTTTTTTTCGTGTAGGGGAGTGGCAAAAGGTCGTTTAGAAAATGGCTGTCATGAGTGGACCACGCAAGATGTTCGGAGAAACTGGCGGGCTTCAGCCAGTCGCATAGATGCCTTAGTCTTGAAAGGTGCTCTTCGTTCAGAGGCTCTTCGCCTCCTATGCTCAGTCCGACGCCATGAACCGAAATTGCGAATTTCTCTGACAGATGCCTTAATTGCGCCAGTGGGCGTCCGCCGGCACCCATATAGTTTTCAGCATGGATCTCCAGCCATTCGACCGGCCCGGGATTCTCCATGATGTCTGAAAAGTGCTGCGGTTTATAGCCTACACCAGGCGACATGGGCAGGGATATCGGTGTGTACAATGTGTCAAGCATGGCACTTGCTTTAACATGTGAATATGTCGGGGAATGCGCGAGTGGCCGCACATTCCCGGTTATGATGACTTGTTAAGAGGGAAGATCGCGGTCGAGAGCCGTCAGGCTGCCCATACGGTCACCTTCAATTTCCATTCCCTCGCATGTTCCCGCATCAACAAGAGTCCACGCGTTGCCCTGATAATCGACTGTCGATGTTCCTGCGCAAGTTGTGCCTTCTCCAGCCGCGCAGTCATTTTGGCCGGCAAGGGAAATGCCGAAGCACTTCTCTTTTTCGGCGGCAACAGCAGTGGAGGTGTGAGCTGCAAGCGCTGCCGTGACGGCACCTGCGATGGCGATGGATTTCATTGCTTTAGACATTATAAGTCTCCTACATTTAAGGTTCATTTCTCATAACCGCTATACGGCAACCTCATTATCCGATTAACGGACACGCTAGTTTAGCACGCATTTGGCGATAGCAAAACATATTTGCTTCTTTTTCACATTGCCATAAAAAGATTTTATTAACACGCATTTGTTACAGGTCAAAAAATGAATAAGCTTTGTAAAATATTGAATAATATACGTATAATATTGCCATCCTTGACTTAAATGGCTTTTTTGTTACATCACGGAGATTAACGACCACCGCTTTGCCGCAACATGTCTGGCGGAGTGGTTTCAACTGCCAGTTGACTGACCGCGTCATCAAGTGATTCGACTCGAGTTGATTTTTCTCCCAAACGTCTGATGGTTACGGTACGGTCCGCAACTTCGCGCACACCGCATGCGAGTATAACTGGTGTCTTTTTCAGGGAGTGTTCTCTAACCTTGTAGCCTATTTTCTCGTTTCGGATGTCGGATTTGGCGCGTATGTTCGCTTGCGTTAAAACCGAGGCAACCATTTCGGCATATTCATTGGCCTCGGAAACAATTGACGCGACCACCACCTGCCAGGGTGCAAGCCACATTGGAAGATTGCCCGCGTGCTCTTCGACGAGAATGCCAATGAATCTCTCAAATGAGCCAAGAGTTGCGCGGTGCAGCATTACCGGCCTGTGCTTCGCGCCGTCTTCTCCTATGTAGGATGCGCCAAGTCTTTCCGGAAGTACAAAATCAACCTGGTGCGTGCCGCACTGCCAGTCGCGGCCTATTGCGTCGGTGAGAACGAATTCAAGTTTCGGACCGTAAAACGCGCCTTCTCCAGGATTGAGTTCAGGTTCCATGCCGGCGGCATGGGTGGCGGACAGCAGTGCTTTTTCAGCCTTGTCCCAAACGTTGTCCTCTCCCGCTCTTACATCGGGGCGATCTGAGAATTTAACCTTGAATTCCCTAAAACCAAGATCGTGGTAGACTTGTGAAAGGAATTGAATGAATTTGGCGGTTTCCGACTCGATCTGGTCCTCTCGGCAGAATATGTGTCCATCATCCTGCACAAATCCCCTTACGCGCATGATGCCATGTAGTGCTCCGGAGGGCTCATAGCGGTTGCATGAACCGAATTCCGCCATGCGAAGAGGAAGGTCGCGATAGGATTTAAGGCCCTGGTTAAATATCTGGACATGGCCGGGACAGTTCATTGGTTTTAGCGCATTTACGGCTTTTTCGCTGGTATGCTCTTCATCGACCTCGACTATGAACATGTTTTCGCGAAACTTCTCCCAATGCCCGGATGCCTCCCATAGCTTGCGGGCGACAACCTGTGGCGTGCTGATCTCGACATATCCCCCGAGTTTTTGACGGCGGCGAATGTATTCTTGCAGCGTGGTAAATATTGTCCAGCCCGCCGGATGCCAAAATATCTGACCGGGGGCCTCCGGCTGCATGTGAAACAAGTCCATTTCTCGGCCAAGACGACGGTGATCGCGTTTTTCGGCCTCTTCAAGGAAATTGATATGCTCCCTGAGTTTTTTCCTGCTGGTAAACGCGTTTCCGTAAATGCGCTGCAGCATTGGCCGATTGGGATCGCCACGCCAAAAGGCTCCCGCGATTGATCTCAATCGAAATGCATCTGCCGGAACCTGGCCGGTATGCTGAAGATGGGGTCCGCGACACATGTCCCGCCAATGGCCGTGCCAGTACATGCGCACGGGCTCACCTTCGGGAATTGCATCTATAAGCTCCAGCTTAAAATGCTCGTTGTTGCCCTTGTAATATTCAATGGCCTTTTCGCGATCCCAGATTTCCGTTTTGACCTCGTCTCGAAGATTGATGATTTCCTTCATTTTGCTTTGAATGAGTTCAAGATCCTCAGGCACAAAGGATTCTTCCCGATCAAAGTCGTAATACCAGCCGTTTTCGATAACCGGACCGATTGTGACTTTTGTCTCTGGCCAAAGTTCCTGAACCGCGCGCGCCATGATATGGGCAAGATCGTGGCGAATCAGTTCATTGGCGGCATCTTCATCTTTCATGGTGTTGATTTTCAGGGTGCAATCTTCCAGTATAGGCCACTGCAAATCCCAGTGCCTACCGTCAACATGTGCGGAAATCGCCTTTTTACCCAGTGAATTGGAAATCGAAACGGCAATTTCACTCGGAGTGATGCCGGAAGGATAAATGCGAGTATTGCCGTCGGGAAATGTAAGGGAAATTTGGGTCATTGAACGTGCCTTATCGTCATTTTGGCGTCTACCATACGCCCGGTTGCGGTTTGCCGGTTTTCTGCATTCAAGTCCGCGTTATGTCAAGAGAATTCGCGGGGTTTGACATGTTCCGTGTCGCAATATGCAAATATTGCAATTTCTCGCATATGATATGATAGTCTGGTTTTAGGACCTGTCGGCAATTTTCCCGTTTCGTGCGGTTCTCCCTTTCAGCAAGCGCCATCAAGGGCGCAAGAGGCAAAGAGAGCGGGTTTAACGATGAATGACGACGGGACGGTTTCAGCGGAAGGAAGAGCGACCGCGGGGTCGCCGCGAGAGACAGCCGCCTTTTTGTCGAGGGCGTTTTGCGGCGGGTGCGGACGGGATGTCCGTGGCGCGATCTTC
>JAPOTF010000035.1:32982-43132 GCA_026709325.1 Roseovarius sp. | reverse complement strand
TATGGAATAAGCAATTCCAATGTTGCATTATTATTGCAGCCGCATCAATCCCTTGCCGTAATTGGCCATCGGGAATAAACCAATTTCAAATGCATTAATTCAGGTGGCAAAGATGATCTCCCGTTATTCCCGTCCCGAAATGATTGCCATATGGCAGCCAGCCGCAAAATTCCGCATCTGGTTCGAGATCGAGGCCCACGCATGCGACGCTATGGCCGATATTGGCATAATACCGCGCAAAAATGCCGAAGCCATATGGAAAGCTCGCGATGTGGAGTTCGACGTCAAGCGGATAGATGAAATAGAGGCCATCACGAAACATGACGTCATTGCATTCCTCACCCATCTTGCCGAAATTGTTGGTTCCGATGAGGCGCGATTTGTTCACCAGGGAATGACATCCTCGGATGTTCTCGACACATGTTTCAACATTCAACTGACGCGTGCGACTGACATTCTTCTTGACGACATGAAGAATCTTCTTGCCGCATTGAAGCGAAGGGCATTTGAGCACAAGATGACTGCAAGGATTGGTCGCAGCCACGGCATTCATGCGGAACCAACGACCATGGGTCTTGCTTTCGCGCGCTTTTATGCGGAAATGGAACGAAATCAGCGACGCCTTCAAACGGCCCGCAGAGAAATTGCCACCGGTGCCATTTCCGGTGCCGTTGGAACCTTTGCAAATATCGATCCGCATGTTGAAGAGCATGTCTGCAAAAAACTCGGACTAATTCCCGAACCCGTCAGCAGCCAGATCATTCCCCGAGACCGTCATGCCGCGTTTTTTGCCGCACTGGGAGTAATTGCTTC
Source organism: Roseovarius sp. (assembly GCA_026709325.1). GTDB lineage: Bacteria > Pseudomonadota > Alphaproteobacteria > Rhodobacterales > Rhodobacteraceae > JAPOTF01. The sequence continues at coordinate 42,319 of JAPOTF010000035.1, read as the reverse complement.
ATCCATTGAAAACATTGCAATTGAAATACGACATATGCAGCGAACGGAGGTGCTGGAAGCCGAAGAGTACTTTTCAACTGGACAGAAAGGCTCATCTGCAATGCCGCACAAGCGAAATCCCGTATTGACCGAAAATCTCACCGGACTTGCCCGCCTTGTTCGAATGGCCGTCATACCGGCAATGGAAAATGTGGCGCTTTGGCATGAGCGCGACATCTCGCACTCATCCGTCGAGAGAAATATCGGACCAGATGCAACCGCAACACTTGACTTCGCACTCGCAAGATTAACGCAGGTGGTGGATAAACTGTTGGTCTATCCAGACAATATGCTCGCAAACATGAACAGATTCCGAGGACTGATGATGTCGCAAAGAGTTCTGCTGGCATTGACGCAGGCCGGAGTCAGTCGAGAGGACGCCTATAAACTGGTGCAGCGAAATGCAATGAAAGTTTGGGAAGCGGGAAAAGACTTTAAATCTGAATTGCTGGCCGATCCGGATGTGACCAGCGCGTTGTCAATAGAGGAAATAGAGAAAAAATTCGATTTGGAATATCATACAAAACACGTAGATACGATATTCAAAAGGGTTTTCAGCAATGACATGGCTGCCGACACGGAATAAAGTTTGAAGAATTGTCAATTGATTAACCAATGCACCTTATTATTGACGGCTTTCATGCGAAAAAAGTTTAGAGAAAGCGAATTTAAAATTTTATCAAGTGATTATATCCCGTTTTTAATTTAACGGGTAATGACGGGATGTGAATTCGCATCTTCATTCCCCGGCCCTCGGGGATGCGGTTTAAGACGGGCAAACTGACAATTCGCAAATGCCAGACTCATTTTGAAATGATTGATGATATGCCAAAAAAAACATTGACTTTAACGTGAATATGTGAATTTAATTCATAAAGGAGGAAAAAGCCATGAAACTAGGTTACGCGTTTGCAGTGGCGGCTCTAATAATCGGGTCTGCCGTATCCGCATTTGCATGCCCCATGCAGCACAATGCAAAACAGGCAATGTCATGCGCCGAGGGAACAGTCTGGGATGGCGAAGCGCAAGCCTGCGTGCCGCAGCAATCCAGCTGATAACTGTCTAATCGACTTTATTTCCCCTTTGGAAACAGTCCAGAGGGGCGTTTTTTATGTTCAGAAATAATTTAAAAGCGGCTCAGCCAAGCCGTTATGTGAATCTGACGTAAAATCCCGTATTGAGCATCTCAGGTGACTGGCTTGTGCTCCAATGGAAAAAGAAAGCATTTGTCCCTTCTAATCATCAGCCAGAGAGGTGTTCCGGGTTTTGGCAGAAACACTCCCGGCAAAGTTACCTTGAAAACTGAATCGTCATATCCCATCCGCAGTTCCACCAGGCTTTCGGAGCCAATGAATCTTGATCTTTTTACAATGCCTTGAACCGCGGTGCCGTAGCTGATGGTTGGCGCCGGTCCCTTGCCATGGCGGTCAAAATCGATTTTGATATGTTGCGGGCGAACAACAATTTCAACATCTCTGCCATCCGGGACCCCGGGAGCCAGAAATTGCCCGAACGGTGTTTCCGCAAGCGATCCCCTAACCTTTGCGCGAACAACATTTACGTCACTGAAAAATGCCACGGCATCCCGGTCGACGGGCGCATTGAAAATATTGTAGGGTGCCCCTTGCTGAATAATGCGGCCGCTACGCATCAGAGCGATATTATCCGCCATGCGCATGGCTTCCTCTGGTTCATGCGTGACCAAAAGAACGGCAGTGTCCTGCTCGCGCAGAATTTCCAGTGTTTCATCTCTGATTCCATCACGCAATCTGTTGTCAAGACCGGAGAATGGTTCATCCATCAGCATGATACGCGGTTCTGGCGCCAGCGCGCGAGCCAAAGCCACTCTCTGCTGTTCTCCGCCCGACAATTCATGAGGATATTTTTTCCCGAACCCGGCAAGACCCACGCGTTCAAGCAGTTCATTTACCCTGGGCAATCGATACTTCTTTCGTTTTCGCAAACCGAAACCGACATTGCCTTCAACATCCAAATGGGGAAAAAGGGAAAAATCCTGAAACATCAATCCTATTTGCCTTTGCTCGGGAGGCACCCTGAAATCTTTGGAGCAAATTGTTCTTCCATCTACATGAATTTCGCCCTCATCCTGCATTTCAACTCCGGCAATCATGCGAAGTGTTGTCGATTTGCCGCATCCCGAGGGACCAAGAAGACATGTAACCTGCCCGGCATTTACCACAAGAGAAATATGATCCACCACGGCCTGTCTGTCATATCGACGGACAAGATTTCTGATTTCAAGCCTTGGAATGAGGTCTTTCACCACGGCCTCTCGGTATTGGCGACTATAGTCCATAAGTACGGAGTACCGTCAGATAGCAATCGATGGCGCGGCACGCAAGTTTCTGCAAATATCCACCCGCCGGCACAATCTCAATATCGAAAAGGATATTTTCCATAACACGGCAATCCTTACGCCGCGCATGTATCAGTTTGCCGATTTAATCGCCGGAAGAATTTCATCCCGCAAAGCCCGACGCGTTATAGGTCCGGCAAATCTCAAAACGACATCTCCCTCACCATCTATGATAAAGGTTTCCGGTATGCCATACACGCCCCAGTCGATACCCATTCGCCCATTGATGTCCGCTCCAATGGAAGCATAGGGATCGCCAAGCTCACGCAGAAAACTCAAGGCATTTCCCGTTTCATCCTTGTAATTCACGCCATATATCACGGCACCGTCATTTTTTAAAGTTTCCAGCAAAGGGTGTTCCGCTCTGCAGGGGGCACACCAGCTGGCCCAAAAATTGACAAGCTTTACACCTGCCTTACGCAAATCCGAATCATCAAATACGGATTTGCGACCCAGTTTTTCAACCTGCACTTTTGGTGCCTGAGATCCGATTATGACGGAGGGAAGAGAATTTGGGTCTGTTCGCATCATCCCCGCGTAAAACAAAATTGCCACTAAAATGAATATTGCCGGCGGGAGTATCATCAATGGCGAAAATCTAGTCATGGCGCTTTATTCTCTTTTCGATATCCTCAAGTTTTTTTCGATTTCGCACAGATTGCCATAAGCTAACCGCAACCAGCGCAAATAGCAGCAATAATGATACCGTATACGATAAAAGCACCAAATCGGCATATTTTCCCGATTCAAGCATTGTCGTCACCTCTCTCTCTTAACTGAAGCGATCTGATGCGTCTTGCGTGAATTTCAGTACGCGTTCGGAGCAGAACAAGCGCGATGAATACAAGTGCAAAACCGGCAATGCACAATAGCAGTGGCGTGTAATATACATCCGCCACGTTTTTTTCCCTGTCCAGGCTGAGTGACGCTCCCTGATGCAGGCCCTGATTCCAAAAATTGACGGCATATCTGCTTAGAACCGCAAAAACCGACCCAACAAGACACAATATGCTTGTCAGATCGGCTGCAATGTCATCGTTTTCAATTGCAGACCACAGAGCAACATAACCAATATAAAACATAAACAGTATCAGAAACGAAGTGAGCCGCGGATCCCACGCCCACCAGGTTCCCCAGGTTGGCTGCCCCCAAATTGCCCCGGTGACCATTGCTATAAGCGTCATCACAATTCCCACCGGTGCCGCCGCTCTAGCGGCCATTGCGCTTACATAGTGACGGCGCACGAGCCATATCAATGACGCCGCCAGCATCATCAGCCATGCATTAATGGCCATCATTGCGCTGGGCACGTGAAGATAGATTATCTTGACCGAGTCTTGAAACCTTTCCGCAGGAGGGGTAAAGAAAGCGCCCCATGTCAAACCTGTAAATAGGCAAGTCGTCGACAGTACGGCAATCCACGGCAGTATTTTGTCTGCGGTATCGTTAAATTTTCTGGGATTGGCGTATTGCCATAGTGAATTCATCTGGGACTCCCGTTCTTAGCGCAAATTGATCTTCAAAACGGCGGCGGCGGCAAACGGCAAAAGTGCAATCGTACCGCATGTAATTCCCGACAGCAGCAAAAGATAAGAGGTATAGTCGGAACCGTTCGCGCCGGTTCTAGCCATAAGCGCACCAAAAATCAGTGTTGGAACATAAAAAGGCAAAACCAGCAGACTCAAGAGCAACCCTCCACGCTTTATTCCCACTGTAAGCGCCGCGCCAAACGCCCCTATCATGCTCAGCGCCGGTGTTCCAACCAGAAGTGAAAACGCAATTGCAATATAGCCAGGTCCTTCCAAATTCAAAAGCGCGCCAAAAATCGGAGATGCGAAAACCAGCGGCAACCCGGTGGTTAGCCAGTGGACCAGGGCCTTGGCCAAGACAACAAGTTCCAGCGGCAGCGGCGATGTCGCCAGAAGTTCCAGACTCCCATCCTCCCAGTCCAATGCAAATATCCGGTCAAGCGACAGCAGACATGACAAAATTGCCCCCACCCACAGCATTCCAGTCGATATCCTGGAAAGCAGATCACCCTGCGGGCCAACGCCAAATGAGACCATTGAAACAAGAATCAGAAAAAACGCCACGCCAAGACCAAATCCACCCCCTGCTCGCACGGCCAATTTTAAATCGCGAGAAACCAGCGCGCCCACAATTAAACCTCGTGAATTTTACGCATTTTCTCCACTCCCGGTTTGTGGAGAGACAGGTCAATTTCAATCGCCGCTGGCAAGCCAATATCCACATGGGTGGCGATTATCGCCATTCCTCCCAATTCAAGGTGTTGCTCGACGCATCTCTTGAACATATTCGCCGCCTTTGAGTCAAGCGATACGGTAGGTTCATCGGCAATCCAGATTGAACGTCCCGAAACGGGAAATCTCGCCAAACTTGTTCTCCGCTTCTGACCTGCGGAGAGTGTCCCCGCCAATCTTTCCAGAAGTTTATTTAGCTCAAATGCCTTTACCGCCTCCGTTATGTCGCGATTCCCGTATACACTTGCCCAAAAAGCCAGATTTTCCCCAACGCTGAGCATTGCTTTAAGTCCATCCAAATGCCCCGAATAAACCAGGTTTTCGGGATCGACCTCAATTCGACCTCCAAGAACCGGCTGCAGTCCAGCCAAAGTGCGAAGAAGCGTGGTTTTTCCAATTCCGTTTGGACCGCGGAAAATTACCGCCTGCCCGGGAATTGTCGTAAAACCCATCCCTTCCAGCACTTTAACTCCGCCACGGGAAATTGACAAATCGCTGACATTCAAACTCATAACGTTGGCATCTCCAGCATATTTGAAACAGTCATTCACCTAAATCGGCAACAACGCCGCGGCAATGCGGCGGCCTTCCGAAATCAGCACATTGAATGTCCGGCATGCCGCAGGGGAGTTCATCGCTTCAACGCCAATTCCCGCGTCCCGCAGTTTATTTCGAAAATCGTTGGGGATATGCTCAGTCTCGGCGCCCGTTCCAACAAGCAAAACGTCAATATCTTCCGCAAGCGCGACTAGCATGCCCGTCTCCTCAAGGCCACGCCATGGGGACGCGCTGTTCGCGGTCACAAGAATCGGTCCATGCGCGACCTCGCCATCCACACGGAAAAAACCCGGACCATAGCCGTCAATAGGCCTTGCGCCTTCATATTTCATATCGCTCATTTGCATGTCATCAACCGCTTTCCCACAACGGAAGCCCGCTGATTACCGCCAGTGCAATAATGAAATATGACGCAAACCGATATATGCGTTCGCGTCTTTCATCAAAAAGGATCTGCCCTACGAGCGTCATGATGCCATATGGAATTGCCATCATGCAGGCCAGCAAAATCAAAAGACCCGTCAAATCCCCGACAGCAAGCAGATATGCGATGACCACAAAATCAAATGAGGCCAGAAACACTATGGTATTTGCCCTAACTGTCCGTACCGCGGATTTTCCCGCAAGATAGAACAGAATTACCACCGGACCGGACAATCCGGTTATGCCTCCCACCAGTCCCGCGGCGGCGCCAACCGTCAATAGCCCCATGGCTTTAACAGTGCCGGAATATCGCCAGCCGGAAACAAGGGCGCAGAGCATCCCTCCGGCAACGAATGTAATCATCCAGCGCACGGTAATGCCGTCAATGTAGTCCAGCAGCCACAACCCAATCGGAACCGTCGCGAAAGTAAAAAGCACCAGCAGACCAACCTCGGGCAAATCGCTCTGCCTTAACGCCCGTGGCAGTATAATCGCATTGCTTGCGATTCCGGTTAAAGCGACTATGGCGATCACATCCTTTGCAGGCATGTAGATGTTTGCAATTGGAACAGCGATCAGCGCTGTTCCAAACCCGGTAAACCCGCGCACAAGCCCAGCCACGCCAAAAGTTGCCAATAGCAGACCAAGCCCTTGCAACGCCAGCGCATTGTTTAATGTTTCAGGCATTCACGTTTGAGAAATGCGTACCCGCATTTGAGTCCGGCTTTGACCAGTCTCTTTTAACACCAAGCCAAAGCAGAGACTTTCCCGCGACAAACACAGATGAATATGTGCCAACAACCACACCCCAGATCATCGCAAATACAAATCCCCTGATTACGTCGCCACCAAGAACATAGAGCGAAATCAAAGCCAAAAGGGTGGTTGTCGATGTCATCACCGTCCGGCTCAACGTCTCGTTTATGGACAGATTAAGGACATCCTGCAGAAGCTTTTTCTTGTGCTTGCGCAGATTTTCCCTCACCCGATCAAAAACAACCACCGTGTCGTTCAGGGAATAGCCGACTATGGTGAGGAGCGCGGCAATTATGGCAAGATCGAATTTAATCTGCAAAATGGAGAAAATGCCAATTGTCAGAAGGACATCATGCACGAGAGCCACTACCGCCCCCACTGCGAACTGCCACTCAAATCTTATCCAGATGTAAAACAATACAGCCGCAATGGCCATCAGAACGGCAATTATTGCAGCCGTTACAAGCTCCCCGGACACCTTTGGACCCACACTCTCAACAGATGTGAACTCCAAATCCCCCGCAACGGAATTTAGAGCGGACAGAACATTGCCGATGACCGCACTCGAAACCGCCTCTTCTCCTTCCTGAGATTGAATGCGGATTAACGCGACATTTTGATTCTCGTCAAATGTGGGATCAAATACCTCGGTAATGTTTACATCACCAAGTTCCAATGGCGCAATGGCATCTCTGTATTTGCCAATGTCAATGCCTTGCGCACTTTGCGTCCGTATTGAAGTGCCTCCCTGAAAATCAATTCCAAAATTCAAGCCCTGCGCGAAATGCGAAACGAATGCCAGAACAATCAGAACCCCTGAAAGGCCTAGTGAAACCTTCCAGCGACGGAAAAAATCCCATTTGGTTTCTTTAGGCACAAGCCTCAAAGCGCGACCCGTCAAAACCGTCTCTGGCCGTTTGCGCTCAAACCATAAAATCGCCATCAGGCGCGTCACGAAAATAGCGGTGAAAACGGAGGTCATAATTCCCAGCCCCAGGGTAATTGCGAATCCCCTGACCGGCCCTGATCCCATCGCAAAGAGAATTACCGCTGTAATGAAGGTCGTTATGTTTGCGTCGGCAATTGCGCTCAGAGCCTTTTCATAACCAAGTTCAATTGCCCTTGCGGGCCCTCTCGCCGTCTTTACTTCCTCTTTAATTCGCTCAAACACCAGTACATTTGCATCCACCGCCATACCGATGGTTAGAACAATCCCGGCAATGCCAGGCAAAGTGAGAGTTGCGCCGATAATGCTCAAAAGCCCGAATATAAGTCCCACATTTACAATAAGGGCAATGTTGGCAAACAGCCCAAATATTCCGTAGCTTGCCCACATTATTGCAAGCACCGCCGCAAATGCCGCAGCACATGCGAGTTTGCCCGCCTCTATGCTGTCCGCACCGAGTTCCGGACCAATTGTGCGCTCCTCGACAAAAACCAGTTCCGCAGGCAGCGCGCCGGCACGGAGCAGCACGGCAAGATTTGTGCTTTCCTCCACCGTAAACCTGCCTGTTATAATGCCGGATCCGCCCGGAATATGACTTTGAATAACAGGGGCGCTTATAACCTCATCATCCAGAACAATTGCAAAGGGACTGCCGACATTCTCCGCCGTGTAGTCCCCAAATTTTCTGCCACCCGATGGATTAAAGCGGAATGTCACCGCGGGATTCCCGTTTTGGTCAAAATCGGGCTGGGCATCCACAAGCTCTTCGCCGGTCACGACCGGAACACTTTCAAGAATATAATAGCTGTCATCATCCGGACTTGGATTGATGCTGTTTTCAATGGATGGCAGAAGCTTGTTTCCGGAACCGGGTCTTTCATCCCTGTTCACGGTGCGGTTTACAACCGGGTGAAATGTCAGCTGGGCCGTTGTTCCGATTATATCCTTCAGTTCAGACGCACTTCCTATTCCAGGCACCTGAATCAAAATGCGGTCCGCGCCTTGACGCTGAATTGTGGGTTCTCGTGTTCCCACTTCGTCCACCCGTCGCCGTATAATCTCTAGCGCCTGCCGAACCGTTCGTTCATCAGTTGCCCGTTTTTCGGAGTCGCTCAACTCGATAACAACATCTCCGTCATCGGCAGACACGACAATATCGGTTTCCGTCCCTCCGGCAAGGCCGGACACGGGCCGCCCCAACTGGCGGACGATTTCGGCGGCATATGCCGATTCCTCGGGTTTTTCGATCAGTTTTACGCGCAACGATGCATTTTCGATTGGCTGCAGGCGTATCGGTCCAATGCGTTGTCGTTCGTCCCGCAGCAAATTGCGAACATCCGGCCACATGCCTTCAACACGAGCCTCGTAGACATCCTCCACCTGCACTTCGGCAAGCAAATGCGCTCCCCCGCGAAGATCGAGACCCAAGTTAACCAGTCTGGAGGGAAGCCATTCCGGCCATTTGTCCAGAGCTTCCCCATATTTGGAAACTGGTTCCCCAAGCTCAACTTTTTTTAAAGCATCATTTCGCGTTTCAACCCGTTCATAAAATATATTTGGAAACGCCATGAAAATGCCGAGAGACACAATGATCAATATTGCAAAACGCTTCCATAAACCGATTTGAATCATTTCATAACCTATGATTGCGCGATATCGAGAATATCAGGTGTCTGCAGGCTCGGTCCTGGACACCACCTGTGTAATTGTGTTTTTCACCACGCGCACCTTTACGCCTTGAGCGACCTCAACCTCTATCTCGTTGTCTTCCTTTACCCGGGTTATTTTTCCAATCAGTCCGCCTTGTGTAACAACCTGATCGCCTTTTCGAAGCCCTTCAACCATGGCCTTGTGCTCTTTAACCTTTTTTTGCTGCGGGCGTATCAATAGGAACCACATGATTGCAAAAATCAGAATAATCGGTAGAAATTGTTCCATATCCCATGTCCTTGTTCTGAAGTGGAACGGCCACTTGAG
>JAPOTF010000035.1:0-32972 GCA_026709325.1 Roseovarius sp. | reverse complement strand
CACTTGAGAGTCTGCCGAACACTAAGCCCGGCAAACGGCCTTTTCAAGTATTGAAGTTACCATCGCAAAAAGAAATTCAACCCATGAACATGCATTGGGGAACATTTAATGAACGGAATGAAGTTTGCGGGCAATCAAAACACGATGATCGGCGTCCAAGCCGCATTTTCACGTATCCTGCCACCTCGAATCCGGCACGCATCCGCCACATTGCGCAATAACTCGAATTTCTCATTCGTCACAAGGCAAAATCACTTTGCTGGAATGTTTGAGCAACGTAGATGGATCCGAATTTTGCATTTCAAAAAGTGTCCATTGCGGACAGGGTTTCACTCTCGCCACTACCCCGGGGGACATCGAAACGCCAATGCTCTCATCCCGCGCGCATGTTCCGACCCGCTTGTTTACAACAAGGCGACCTTGTGCTTAAAAACCTTTAAGCGCCCGTTTCAAAATATATCCCCGCTCTGTTTTAGATGCCGTCACGGCAATTGAACGACGACCTTGTCCATGCAAGAATTTCAGACGTAAAACAACTCGTTAACTCTAAATCTTGATGCTGCCACATGTAAAATCCATTTTTGATTTGCAAAATTCTCGCAGGCATCATGATAATTGCAATGCGCTTGTGTTTATCTGTTTATGCAGTTAATTGCCGCCATTACATTTCACGTAAATTCCCATCAGGAATCAGGGCCTTTAGCAATGCATGACATCCGCGCAATCCGTGAAAATCCAGCAGCTTTCGACATTGCAATGGAACGTCGCGGGATAAGATCCGCATCAAAGAACGTTCTTGAACAAGATCAGGCGCGCCGCAAAAGCATTCTTGAGGCGGAAATCGCCCAATCCGAACAAAACAGAGCCGCCAAAGACGCAGGTGCCGCCAAAGCCAGAGGTGACGAGTCGGAGTTCAACCGTCTGCGTTCGCTTGTTGCGGATAAAAAGGCAAAGATTGCCGCTTTGCAGAATGCCGCGGCGGATTTGGACAGCAAACTCTCCGAACTGCTTATGAAACTGCCCAACCTTCCTCATGAAGATGTTCCCGACGGCCAAGACGATAACGACAACGTCAAGCTTCATCAATGGGGTGAACCGCGTACATTCAACTTCACGCCAAAGGAACATTTTGAAATCGAGGGGGTAAGGCACGGCATGGATTTTGAAATTGCGGCAAAGCTCTCGGGATCCCGTTTTGTCGTTATGTCGGCCGGTATAGCGCGTATCCACCGCGCTCTTGCGCAGTTCATGATTGATACGCACGTGGAACGGAATGGACTCGTCGAAACATGGACGCCGGTGCTGGTTCGCCCCGACATGATGCTTGGAACAGGCCAATTGCCGAAATTCGGAGAGGACAGCTATGAAACCACAAATGGCTGGTGGCTTGTTCCAACTGCAGAGGTTACTCTGACCAATCTGGTAAACGGGCTGATCGTCGAAGAACAAAGCCTGCCCCGCAGATATGTTGCGCATACGCAGTGTTTCCGATCGGAAGCCGGGTCGGCCGGAAAGGATACCGCCGGCATGCTTCGTCAGCACCAGTTCGAAAAGGTCGAAATGGTGAGCGTGACGCTTCCGGAGGAATCTCTTAATGAACACGAGAGAATGACACGCTGCGCCGAGAGCGTTCTGGAGATGCTTGATCTTCCCTATCGCACCATGATTCTCTCGACGGGCGACATGGGCTTCGGCGCCCGCAAGACCCATGACATTGAGGTCTGGCTGCCCGGTCAGGGAAAATATCGCGAGATTTCCTCGGTGTCGCTTTGCGGAGATTTTCAGGCCAGACGAATGAATGCCCGATACAGATCAACTGGCGGAGGCAAGCCAAAATATCTGCACACTCTCAACGGCTCCGGATTGGCTGTGGGTCGCTGTCTTATTGCCGTTCTGGAGAATGGCCAGCAGGAAGATGGGTCCGTTGCCTTGCCAGAGGCAATTCGCCCATATCTTGGAGGTAAAACGCGATTGGCGTCAAATGGAGCGCTTGATTAGTTCTTCACGGAAGCCGTTAAAATATCCCCCGCAACGCTTCAGCCGGAAACTTGATCATGCAAGGAAAAGAACTTCCGTTCACCAGAGAAGAATACAGCGATCGAATCCTCAAGATCAAAAAGGCCATGGAGGAAAAAAGCATTGACCTGCTGATAATTGCGGATCCCTCAAATATGGCCTGGCTGACCGGTTACGATGGCTGGTCATTCTATGTGCATCAGTTCGCCGTTTTGCCAATTGACGGATCTCCGATTTGGTATGGGCGCGCCCAGGACGCCAATGGAGCGCTTAGAACCGTGCATATGGATGAATCGAATATACTGCATTATCCAGACTGTTATGTCATGTCGCGGGACCGCCATCCGATGGAGCACTTATCCGGCATTCTTTCCGGCAATGGATGGGGAAGACGTCGGATTGGCGTTGAGATGGATAATTGCTATTATTCCGCGGCCGCTCATCAAACATTGATGAACAAGCTTCCAAACGCGACTTTTCTCGATGCAACCGGTCTTGTAAACTGGTGTCGCGCCGTGAAATCGGAACGGGAACTTGACTACATGCGCAAAGCCGGACGCATTGTTGAGGTCATGCATGAACGAATATTTGATAAAATCGAACCTGGAATGCGAAAATGCGATCTCGTGGCGGAAATTTACGATGCCGGGCTAAGAGGGGCGAATGGATATGGAGGCGATTATCCCGCCATTGTGCCCTTGCTTCCGTCAGGCGCAGATGCGGCGGCACCTCATCTTACCTGGGACGACAAATCCATGAGATGCGGAGAAGGCACTTTTTTTGAGATTGCGGGCTGCTACCGTCGCTATCATGCACCGCTGTCAAGAACCATATACCTTGGCAGACCGCCGCGGAAATTTATTGATGCGGACAAAGCGGTCCGGGAAGGCATGGAAGCCGGTCTGGAGGTCGCGCGCGCGGGCAATCTATGCGAGGATATTGCCATTGCGTTCTCTAAAGTGCTTAACCGGTATGGAATCATCAAGGACAATCGCGCCGGATATTCAATCGGCATCAGCTATCCACCTGACTGGGGCGAGCGCACCATGAGTCTTCGCCCCGGTGACAAAACCGAACTCCTGCCCGGGATGACTTTCCACTTCATGACCGGATTGTGGATGGATGACTGGGGCATGGAAACAACGGAAAGCATCATTGTTACCGATGGCAAACCGGAATGTCTTGCGTCAGTTCCCCGTGAACTGAGAGTAAAAACCTAACCGAAACTTCTTGAAAAAAGTCGTTGAGGAACAAAGCAGCCGATTTTCCGCTATTTAACCGGAATCATGATATCCGCCGATTTTTTTGGAAATGGCACAAGACGTTCGGATTGCTCATCCCAAAGCTTCAATCTAAAGCTGGCAATTGCTCTGGGCCAGCGAATTACATCATGCATCTTGAGTTCCTCGGGGAGATTTTTCTGTGCCTTGCGCAAATTGTATGATGGAATTGACGGCATGAAATGATGAAGGTCATGATAGGCGATGTTCCCGGTTCCGATATCCCACCAATGTCCCAGGTCAAGTGAGCTTGAACCAGCCAGAGTTGCCCTGCGAAAATCAAGGTTTGGCTTTCTGTCCCAGTACGTGTCCTCAAAGTTATGCTGGAGATATACAAGAAACACGCCTATTGCCGAGGCCAAAATGGCTCCTGTGGCAAACATTGCCAGTCCCGCAGCGCCAAGCACCCACCAGATTGCAGACACGTAAATTATCAGGAGAAAATTATGTATCAGCACCCCGGGAAGTCCAATCTTGAGGGTGTTTTTCGGCCAGCGATATGCAACGAAATATGTAAACACTCCCCCTATTATCAACATAACCGGCGGGAACCGGTACACGCGATAGGAAAGACGTTCCCAAAATGACGCATTTTCCCATTCCCCGAGCGTCATTGTATGGATTTCCGTTGTTTCGCGATGCTCAAGATTGCCTAGATATGCATGATGCTGGTTGTGGTTGTACTGCATGACCCTATATGGCGTGAATGAGAACACCGAAAGAAAGTGGCCGGCAGCGTCATTAAGCCATCTGGTTGCAAAAAGCGATTCATGCCCGCAATCATGCTGCAGCACGTAAAGACGCACTGCAGAGAACGCAAAAACGACTATAAATGGCAGCATGGGCCAGACATGGGGAACCGAAACCGCTCCAAGAGCCAGTGAGGCAAGATGAGCCGTCAGGGTGAGAGCCAAACTCATCGCGCCCATGATATCGCTCTTGTGAGTGTAGCCCTTGAGATATTCACGGATTGTCATGGTTTGCACTCTCCGGATATGATTTCCCGCTATTCATCCGTTTGAAATCTGAGGCATTTATACAGCAGTGCGGCGCCAATTATCAAGTGTTAACTTTTTATGCAAAACGCATGTCATTTATTAGAGGTCCGGACTGGAAGATGCTTTCGCAGTCTGCCAGGCGTTTTTTTTCCACGAGCGTTTCTGTAGGGATTTTTATCTGCCTGGGATCTGAAGTGAATCCGAATTGGAGTTCCGGGCATATCGAAATCTTCACGCAACCCGTTTACAAGATATCGGGCATAGCTTTCAGGAAGTTTATCCGGGTTTGAGCACATCACGACAAAACCCGGCGGGCGGGTTCGGGCCTGCGTCATGTAACGCAACCTGATTCTTTTTCCGCCGGGAGCAGGCGGGGGATGCGCCTCAATCATTTTCGTCAACCAGCGGTTGACTTCAGAGGTCGCCACGCGCCTGTTCCATACCTCATGGGCCTTCTTTACGGCTTCAAGTAGATTTTTCATGCCATGGCCGGTTATTGCAGACACCGTCACCATCGGCGCGCCCCGAAGTTGAGGCAGCAATCTGGCAAATTTTTCGCGTATCTCGCGGATTTTTTCATTTTTTCGCCGCTCGGCATCCCATTTGTTTACTGCCAGCACCACAGCTCGCCCCTCTCTTTCCGCGAGGTCCGCAAGACGCAGATCCTGCTGTTCAAAAGGGTTTGACGCGTCAAGCAGAAGCACGACGACTTCGGCAAACCTTACTGCTCGCAATCCATCGCTTACGGAGAGTTTCTCGATCTTTTCCCGCACTTTTGCCTTTTTTCGAATCCCCGCCGTGTCGAACATTCTAACTTGAGTGCCGTTCCACTCCAGTTGGACAGATATCGCGTCACGCGTTATCCCCGCTTCCGGTCCTGTAAGCAGTCTGTCGCTACCGAGGATTTTGTTTACAAGAGTCGACTTGCCCGCATTTGGACGCCCCACAACCGCAACCTGCAAAGGCTGTTCTAGTGTTGATTCTCCAGTCTTCCGCATGGAATAAAAATCGTTTAAATCCACATCGGTCGCCGGAGACGAATCCATCTCGTTCAGGGAAATCCCGTCTGCAATTGGCATCAGCCTCGCATGAAGTTCAGACATGCCTTCACCATGTTCGGCCGAGATGACAACAGGATCGCCAAATCCAAGCCTGTATGAATCAACGACCCCCGCATCGGCGGCACTGCTTTCCGCCTTGTTTGCTCCAAGTATTACATAAGTTGAACGCTTTCTGAGTATTTCCGCAAATATCTCGTCGGTTGGGGTAACGCCTTCCCGGGCATCAATCAAAAAAAGACATATGTCCGCCATATCCACAGCGGATTCGGTAAGGCGTCGCATTCTGCCTTGCAGTGAATCATCAGTGACTTCCTCAAGTCCCGCAGTGTCAATTACGGTAAATTCAAGATCCGCCAGGCGGCCTTGACCTTCCCTGAGGTCGCGAGTTACTCCCGGCATGTTGTCCACGATTGCAAGTTTTTTTCCAACCAATCGGTTGAACAGCGTCGATTTACCCACATTTGGACGACCTACAATCGCAATGGAGAATGTCATCCCGGTTTTTCTCCCATGAGTCATTGCCGGCGTAAAGCGGCAAGGCAACGACCTGGCGTCATCTTGAACTTTGAATCGCAAAAATCATGGCGTTGAATGCCGGCTCCGAGCAATGGCATGTCAAATTACATCGCACCATGCCGGAAGCAAGCAAAATTCCATGCGATCTCCTGAAAACATTCCAACAAGTCTCTTCCTTTGCCAAGCATTTCCCGGCAATGAAATTTGATGACCGATGCGACAATCAATACCCGTTTTCATATTTCCAAAGAGGAACTCGAAGATGGCTTTACCGGTCTTATCTGAAAGCCAGCAAATTACCATTTGAGGCAACCACATACAACAGTCCGCCAGCCACCACCGGATTGGTTGTCGCCCCTCCTGGCAGACTTGTCTGACTCGTAAGTTCACCTGTTTCGGGATTGAAAAATCTGAGAGTTTCGTCTCCTGAAGCCACTATCAGCTGGCCACCGGCTATAACCGGTCCATGATGCGCATAAATTTCCGATTGCCTTTTTGGCTTGCTCTTCCTGAAAAACGGCAGCTGGTATACCCATTGACGCGTGCCATCCGCAGATGAAAGCCTCAAAAGCTCATTGCGGTCCGAAACAAGGAATATCGAGTCTCCCGCCGGCCAAATTGTGTTTAACGGACCTTCCGGCGCAGTCCATAGCCGCTTTCCGGTTTCAAGACCAAGCGCGACCGTACGACCAGAATGACTGCCAATGAACACGCGATCTCCCTGTATTACAGGATCACTTGTAATATCCGCCACGCGGCCGCTTGAGTAGCTTTCTCGCTGTCCGGCTATTTGGGATGCCCATCTGCGCAATCCGCCTCTTCGAAAAACACTGATAATTTCACCGGATCCAAATGCGAATATGGCATATTTGCTTGATACCGCAGGTGCGGGAGCCCCCATTACATTATGTATGTCCGGCGTCGCCGACACTTGCCACTTGATGCGTCCGGTTTTTGTTTCAAGCGCCCAGGCGAGATCGTCACCCGTAACGAGATACAGAAGATCGCCTGATATTGCAGGTGCCCCGGAGCCTGTTGCTCCCAGTTTTTGCTCCCACAGTAAATTTCCCGTTCTGGCGTCCAATGCACTTAACACGCCAAAGCCGGTGGACACAAACAGCGTGCCGCCGCCATGGGCAATCCCGCCTCCGCTTGCCTCTGACGAAGACTCGCCCGCGGGAGTCAAGTCTCTGGTCCATGTCAACTGGCCCGAAGTGGACACCGCGCTGACTCTGGCATGCGAGTCCAATGTATACACAAGACCGTTTGCCACAACGGGATCGGCTGTAATTCGACCTCTCCTGCCATCGCCCTCTCCAATTGAAACAGACCAGATCAATCTTGGCGCCTTGCCTAGCGCCGGGTGCCTTGTTCGCGTTGCAGGCGTGCCAATTGATTGCGGCCAGTTTGGATTGGAAGTGGCCGCCGAAAGAAAAATCGGCGGCGCGGGGCCGTCGAGCGTGACTGATTCCGACAAGGTTGTCTCGTTTTCGCTTTCAGAAACAATGGCGCGGACACTTTCGCGCTCGCCTCTCAAAATTCGTTCATCATCATCACAGGCGGTCATAAAAACAAGCGCCGAAAGTCCAAAAAAAGTTAAAAGCGCCTTTTTCAGAAAAGCGCAGTGAAATGCCATTGGCAATTTGCCCGGGGAAAAGCCATAATATTGAAAAAACATGTTAACCGGCCTCCTTGGCCGTGCCGCCCAAAGCTGAAATCATCTGAAGCGCTCGCTGCCTCATTGCTTGAGTGGCTTCGGCGTCCATAATGATTTGCTCGAATCTCTCAAGCGCCTTCTGGTAAGAACCCGTTTCCATATCGATTAAGGCAAGCTGCTCCTCTGCAAGAAGCCTGATCCCACCGCCAGCGGGAAGGAGCGATTCCATGTGCATCCGCCGCGATTCAACATCGAGTCCGCCGTCGGACATTCCCACCGCCTTAAGCAATGCCAGCCGCTGATAGGATTCCGGTATTTTCGGGTTGGATGCAAGTGCAAGAAGTCTTGCCACGGCCTCTTCAGGAAATTCGTCCGCCTCCTCGCCTGCCGCCAGCAGCTCTATTATGGCGTGTCCCGCTCCCTCGGGGACATTTATACCATCAAGGGCGTTTACGCGCTCATTGGTTGAAGCATGATTTAACGCGGCGAAAATGGCATCGCCCAGCGCTTCCGCCATCTGCCTGTTTTTCGCCATTCTCCACTCATTCCAGGCCGCGCCACCCACCATAAGTATGATTAGCGCTGCGGCAACAGGTCCATAACGTCGAAACAATCTATAGTTGCGGTCTTTCCGGACCTCTTCCGTGACTTCCTTTATAAAATTGTCGGAATTGCTCACAACCAATGCCCCTTTGATTTATCCGATATCCGTTTCAAATAACCCCAAGATTGCGGGATGCCAAGTAAAACCGAACAAAATCCATTGCACGGTTGGCATATTATCCGATTTATCCGATTTGCGAAACTTAGGCATTGGCGTTTCCCTTAAATTGGCAACTGCAATGGATCCCGATTCTGCAAATCAACAGGCCAGCACCCAAATATCTGGATATCCATCAGGCACATTTTGGAATGCCGCCTGACACATATTTCACATCAGCCAAATCCGGCCTTGCGGAATTGTTGAATGGATGATTTGCCGAGCATCCGTTAATTTCGCAAGCAGCGGCTTTAATTTTTTTGCCGAAATGCAAATGTTCAAATCAATTACAGCAATTCCAGATAATTTTTTTCATTAAACTGTTCAATGGCTTAAAAGGGTTTTTGAAAAAGTTTTTCGTAGACTTTTACCTGGTTTTGCAGGGGATTTTTGGACTTTCGCGGCAAAGAAATCATTGAATATCAGTTTTTTTATGGAGTGAGGGATAGTTTGCGAAAAACAGGAGTTGGCGGGAATGACTGAATCAATTACATTGAGGCTTGAAATACATCTCCATGAAAATATATCGTATCGCCAAGGAGTGACAATTGCTTCGTGGTTCAATGCATTGGGACCGGAACGGGCAATTTTCGCCTTATGGAGATATTTTAATGCGCCTGTTTCCGATAATCTCAGCGTTATTTATATGCGCGGCAATGTATTTTTTTATATTTGAACGCGATAAATTGATAAATCTGGGAAGAGTAAATGAAGGAAATGCGGCAACTGCCGCCTTTGAAGAAAAACCGGCACTGCCTGAACCAACCGGTGAAGCGACGGAGGCGCCTGATGGCGCCATAGGTGTTGTGGCAATGCGATCATCGGCAAAAACTCTAAACAATGCCGTCATTGTCCGTGGTCAGACCGAGGCCGACCGGCAGGTTGAACTGCGAGCGGAAACATCCGGCCAGGTTGTTTCCGATCCCCTAAAAAAGGGAACATTTATCAACACGGGCCAAATACTGTGTGAACTGGATCCCGGAACACGCAATGCCACATTGAAGGAGGCTGAAGCGAGACTTGTCAGCGCTCGACTGCGAATTCCCGAAGCAGAGGCGCAAGTGCCTGAAGCTGAAGCGCGTGTTGCCGAGGCACAAGCTCGCGTGGTGGAAGCCAAAGCAAAGCTTGCGGAGGCTGAAATAAATTTGAATGCAGCCATTCGCCTATATGAGGATGGATATGCAAGTGAGGCCAGAGTTGCTCAAACAACGGCGCAGATGGAAGGCGTTCGGGCGCAGATAGTAAGCGCTGAAGCGGGACTTAAAGCCGCACTGTCCGGAATGGAAAGCGTGGCCGCCGGAATAGAGTCTGCCAAAGTGGGCGTGAAGAGCGCTCTCGCCGCCAAAGCCGTCGCGGAAAAGGAAATCGAGCGCCTAAAAATTAAAGCCCCGTTCGAGGGATTGCTGGAGTCCGACACCGCGGAAATGGGCAGTCTTCTGCAACCCGGTGGCTTGTGCGCCACCATAATTCGACTTGATCCCATAATCCTTGTTGGATTTATCCCTGAAACCGCGGTCGAAAAGGTTAAAATCGGCGCAATGGCGGGAGCAAGGCTTGCTTCAGGAAAGGAGGTGATGGGAAAGGTGATTTTCCTATCGCGCTCCGCAGACAGCAAAACGCGCACATTCCGGGTTGAAATTGAAGTGCCCAATTCCGATCTTGCAATCAGGGATGGACAGACTGCGGAAATTGCCATCTCCTCCGAGGGAGCATTGGCTCACCTTCTGCCCCAATCGGCATTGACGCTTTCCGACAGTGGAAAGATTGGCGTGCGAATTGTCACCGAAGACGGATTGGCTGAATTTGTGGCTGTCACGGTTTTACGCGACAGTGTGGATGGCATTTGGCTGGCAGGACTTCCAAAACATGTCGACATTATCGTAATAGGTCAGGAATTTGTTACTGATGGTGTTCGCGTGGCCGCCAGCTATCAGGATGTGACGCAATGATAGGCGTGATTGACTGGGCAGCATCCCGAGTACGGATGGTTTTCGCCTTCATCATTCTTTCTCTAATGGCAGGCGCGCTGGCCTATGTGAGTCTTCCCAAGGAAGGGGCGCCGGATATTGAAATACCGGCAATTTTCATCTCGGTTCCCTATCCGGGCATATCGGCACAGGACAGCGAGAAACTGCTTGTAAAAGTGATCGAGTCGGAACTCTCCGATCTTGACGGGCTGGACACCATGTCCTCTACGGCGGCCGAAAACTATGCCGGCATAACGCTTGAATTTGATTTTGGATGGGACAAGGCGAAAACCCTGGCGGATGTTAGAGACGCGATGAATGCGGCTGAATCGAAACTGCCGGAAGATGTTGAAAAATATTCCATTAATGAATTAAATCTCTCGGAACTTCCCATTATTGTCGTAAATTTATCTGGCGATGTTCCCGATCGCACCATGTATCGTCTTGCAAAGGATTTGCAGAACAAGCTTGAAGATCTCGAGCCGGTACTTGAAGCCGGAATTGCCGGCATGCGGGAAGAAATGATTGAAGTGGTGATCGACCCCCTTAAGCTGGAAGCATACGACATAACCGCACCTGAACTTATCAACGCCGTCAGAAACAACAATCGTCTCATTGCGGCTGGCGAGGTTGACAATGCACAGGGAACGTTCTCGGTAGTTATTCCATCTTCACTAAAGGACCAGCGCGACATCTATTCCCTGCCGGTAGCGGTCAATGATGATCGTGTTGTGACGGTGGGAAATCTTGCCACCATTAACTTCACATTTGAAGACCGCCGAGGAACCGCGCGTTTCAATGGAGAGAACAGCACATCGATTCAAGTTGTCAAGCGTAAAGGCTATAACATAATCGACACTGCCGATCTGGTAAGCAAGACGGTCGAGGAGGCAAAAAAACTGTGGCCGCCTGAATTGAAGGAGGCTGTGGACATCTCAACATCAAACGATCAATCAAGAGTTATATCCTCAATGGTCGGGCAGCTTGAATCATCGGTTGTGACCGCTATAGCGCTGGTGATGATAGTTACCCTCTTTGCTCTGGGCATACGACCCTCCCTACTTGTCGGCTTTGCCATTCCGACCTCATTTCTGCTTTGCTTTGCCTTTCTGTCAATCATGGGTGTTGCAATTTCCAACATTGTAATGTTTGGCCTCATTCTTTCTGTGGGGATGCTTGTCGATGGAGCAATTGTCATTGTCGACTATGCAGACAAGCGCATTCAGGACGGCGAAGGGCCAATGCACGCCTATATCAGCGCTGCAAAGCGGATGTTCTGGCCCGTGGTGTCATCAACCGCCACAACGCTCTGCGTTTTTCTTCCGATGCTGTTGTGGCCCGGCATGTCGGGACAGTTCATGAGAATGCTGCCGGTGACAATGATATTCGTGCTTTCGGCCGCTCTCCTGGTAGCGCTTGTGTATCTTCCGGTAATGGGCGGAGTTACAGGTCGCAGCGAGCGATGGATAGGCCTTCGCACAACTCAAATATCCAATTTGCACTGGATATTGCATTTGCTTTTAATGATATTTTCGGCCGGAGCCGCTGCACTTGCGGCAATTGCGATGCCATCTCTGCTGAAAGGATTAAGCACCGGATTTCAGACAATTGATGCAGGCAGCATATTCCTTTCGGTCATACCGACACTCGTTATTAGTTTTACGCTAATAGTTTGCCTAATTGCGATGGCGGCACTTGGCATTGCCGGCGGTTTGGCGTTTTTACTCGGGCTGATGGCGGTTTTTCAAAAATTGGGCAATTTACGCCGCTACATGATCAGCATGGCATTTCCCGGTCGCGGAGAGAGGGTTTCATCTGGCTATCGGCGTTCCGTTTTTGGATGGATGATAAACATAATCGCCTCCAATCCGATTGCGCCTCTTGTTTCATGCTGCGCGGTCTTTGTGTTTACCGGATCCGTTTTGCTCTATTTTGCCAACAACAACCATGGTGTGGAATTCTTTGTCGACACAGAGCCCGAGGATGCGATCATATATGTCAAAGCCAGAGGAAATTCATCACTGGACCAAAAAGACGCGCTGGTCAAGCAGGCGGAAGAAATAGTTTTGGAGCACCCCAACGTGCTGAATGTCTTTACATCGGTTGGAGAAAGCGGGTTGCGTGATCGCGGAGATGGCGGACGCCCTCCCATTGACACCATTGGCAGCATTCAGATTGAAATTCTGAAATTTGAGGAGAGACCTTTAATAAGTGAAACCTGGTTTACCATACCAATCATAAACCATGAAGTTAAACGAACGATTACCGATCCGGAATACTCGGGCAAGAAGACCATCAGGGATCTTACACAGGCACTTGAGCGTCTTCCGGGTTTAAAGACTGAAATTCAGATGATTGAACGCGGCCCCTCTTCAGCAAAACCGCTTCACTTGCGCATAAAAGGCGACAATTGGGAGGAACTGACCAGCTTTACCCGACAGGTTCGGCAAAAATTTGATGATACGTATGGATTGACGCTTATCGAAGATACACTTCCCGTGGAAGGCATAGACTGGCAGATTGACATTGACGTGGAAAAAGCCGGCAGATATGGAGCCGATGTGGCAAGTGTTGGCGGGATGGTTCAACTGGTCACACGGGGAATATTGCTGGACACCGTTCATCTTCCCACATCGGATGAGGAAGTTGAAATTCGCGCAAGGCTTCCTGAAGAAGATCGCGTGCTTTCAACCCTGGACACCCTGAAGATGAGAACGGCTGAAGGTCTCATACCGCTATCAAATTTCGTAACCAGAACGCCAGTTAGCAAGCTTGCGCAGATTAACCGGGCCGATCAAACACGTTTTTTTGATGTTAAAGCCGGTATCGTTGAAGGATTGACTGTTGCAAATACCGACAGGAATGGAACGGAAACCACTGTTCCACTAACGGCAAATGAGCGCACGGCGAGAATTACCGAGTGGCTGGAAAGCGGAGTCCTGCCACCTAACATCGAGTATGAATGGACGGGCGATGCCAATCAGCAGGGAGAGACAACGGCATTTCTCCAGCAGGCGTTTCTCGGCGCGCTTGGATTGATGTTCATAATACTTCTTGCGCAGTTCAACAGCGTTTACAACTCCGTGCTGGTTATGCTGTCCGTTGTGCTGTCTCTTACAGGCGTTGCAGTTGGAATGCTTGTGATGGAGCAGCCATTTTCAATTATCATGACGGGTACGGGAATTGTCGCGCTCGCCGGAATTGTTGTAAACAACAACATCGTACTTATTGACACATATCAGGATTTTGTCAGGTATTTGTCGCAATCCGAAGCAATTACCCGCTCCGCGGAAGCTCGCATTCGCCCTGTTCTGCTTACCACAATCACGACAATTGCCGGTCTGACCCCAATGATGCTTGGCATTACCCTTGATTTTGCGAATGGAGGTTACAGCATCGACACGCCGACCGCCTTGTGGTGGAAGCAACTTTCCACCGCGGTTATATTTGGTCTTGCCTTGGCAACTGTTCTTACCTTGATTTTCACTCCGTCAATGCTTGCCCTTCGCGTATGGGCAGGTACCTACATGGAATGGATTTCACGTATCCTGGCATGGCTTTCATTTGGTCGCGGCAGCAGCGTTGGGCGGGATTGGGCGCTGGCAAGATCCGTGCATAGGGCTCGATCTCTTGAAATAGTATGGGACGGCAGCCTGTTGAAAAGGCACAATCCCAACAAGAGCGAATACGCCGTTGCTGTCGGCGAACCAATCCGAGATGACATGATGAATATAAATGAGGCTTCGGACACCGGGATTGCGGAATATCCCGACCAAACCTCCATCAAACCCCGGGAAGAGAATTAATCCGCATTTCAACAGATGTCGGAGGCGAATTTGCGATAACAAGTCCAAACTCGAAAGCGACAGGTCCCAATATAATGCCATGGCTTGACGGCACTCAAAGACCATGGCAACCAGGTGTTGTTTACAGGTCACGCCCCACTTGTTATTTGGCACCAATTCTTCGAGAGCTTGAATGATATGCTCGGATACGCGCCTTTTGCTTTTTATGCCGATATTTGCATGACAGGAGCGCTCTTCACACCACGCGGAGTGGCCCATCGTCTTTGCACACCTGACAGCGTCAACTTCTCGAAATCGTTGGCGAGAATGGTCGGCGCCCGGGTGAAGTTTGTTCGCACCTGCAAATCATTGCGTGTCTATTCATAATCTCAATCATTATCCGGAATCACGAATACCTGGCCGGGGTAAATCAGGTCGGGATCCTTTATGTGCTCTCTGTTTGCTTCGAAGATCAAAACATACAGAATTCCCCGTCCATAATTTTTCCTTGAGATTCCCCAGAGAGTATTGCCCTTTTGTATAGTTACGAACTGAACTTTTTTCTCGGGCTCCAATTGCTTCGCAACCTCGACAAAATCAGTCCTGGTGAACGGGGTTTCCAGTCTGCTTGTCACATTGCCATTATCATGGAGCAGATCAAGCCTGAGAATGTAATTACCTGGTTCAATGGAAGCCAGTATGGCATTCCAGCGCCCGTCTTCAGATATGCTCACCTGAGAAATAAAATCGTTATCAAGATATATTTGAACATTTTCGCCCGCGCTTCCGCGACCCCTCAGCAACACCTCGTCCTCTTCGGAATATGATACCAGATCAAGAACAATGGACGCGGTTTCCGGCTGGCCTGATTTTTCCGGCTCCGCTGGTTGGAGCACCCTGACGCCACTCTCATCTGAAATCAGCACAGCTTGTTTGGGAGTGGCGGCTTCCTGTTTATCCTCCTCATGCGAGGCAGTTTGCTCGGATTGATCTTTCAGTTTGGCATCATCGCCAATCTCAGGTTCAGTTGATTCTTCAAGCATCGCGGCAGAACTTTCGGCACTTGATTCCATTTGAGTGTTATCTTCTGATGGCTCATCTGCCATTGCCACTTGAATTGGGGTAATAATGATGTCTTCAAGGGAAGCTATCTTCTCATTTGTAAGTGGCGAAGTTGAAAGCAGGCTTAAAACCCTTGGTTCCATACTTGAAGTGATTGAAAGAAATTCCACAAATTCACCATTTGAATCAGGTATGACTTTGGCCAGCACCGCGTCATCAAGCAATATTTCAGTTGTCCACTCAGGTATTCCGCGCCCCGCCACCAGCATCATACCATCAGATTCCAAGCGAAAGGTGCTAAATTGCGGCGGATTTTTTGAATTGGCGGTTTCTTTATCCGCATTTTGAGAATTTTTCTCATCTTCGGTTTTAACGGCTTCCTCTCTGGCTTCATTTGCGACTATGGTTGCGTCAACATCCGCAGCGGCCCCATCCGGGGGCGCGTCAGCCGGCGCGTCCAACTCCAAAGAAACCTCGCCGTCCGAATCCGAAGAAACCGCCTCAGAGCCGGCATCCGCAGCGGCCCCATCCGGGGGCGCGTCAGCCGGCGCGTCCAACTCCAAAGAAACCTCGCCGTCCGAATCCGAAGAAACCGCCTCAGAGCCGGCATCCGCAGCGGCCCCATCCGGGGGCGCGTCAGCCGGCGCGTCCAACTCCAAAGAAACCTCGCCGTCCGAATCCGAAGAAACCGCTTCAATATTGGCAACTTTATCATCAGAAACTGTTTCATCGGTCGAGTCTGAATCAGATACATCCGCCAGATCGGAAACTTGAGCGGGATCTTCGCTTTCAACCACATTGCCAGTGGTTTCAGCTGTTTCCTGCACATCCTCATCAGGAACCTGAATTATTGGAGTTTCTTCAGGATAAAATTCTCGAACAACCAAGAAGGCTATCACAATTATGGCAACAGCCGCAGCGGCAATTGCAATTGTGGAGGCAAATGTGCCTCTATTTTTTTCGACCATCTTGTTCATTCTCTTGTAATTTTAGCGTCACGCACTTCACCACATTTATAAAATGGTTACAACTGCCTATTTATAATTAAAACTTGGCAAAACAATTTGAGATATTTGCTTTTGGCGCCCCGTTTTCCAAATAACATCCGATCAATTATCAATAAAAGAATTCATTTGCGACCAGTACGGTAAACATGCGGCATTTATCGCAATTATCTCACTTTATGAGACCAGAAAATTGAAAAACGCGCACTACGCGGTACGTAATATGCCTGGATGAAACGCGCATGCAATTAATGGCCGCCCGGGTTTCGCAATATGACAATGAGAGCCAAGATGTCAAAAGCGCCATTCACATCGGCACCAAACATTGAAAATCATCTTTGGATGAGACGATCCCGCGAAACCCGGTATTATATTCCGGAAAATATCACATTCTTGAAGCAACATTCTCCCAATTCACTAGATTGTCGAGAAAGTTCGCCAAATAGGCAGGCCGCTTGTTTCTAAAATCAATGTAATATGAATGCTCCCATACATCACAGCCCAGAAGCGCCGTCTGATTAAAACAAAGAGGATTCACCCCGTTCTCTGTCTTGGTCACAGCCAGTGATCCATCTGCATTTTTAACAAGCCAGCACCATCCGGATCCAAACTGTCCCGCTCCGGCGGCGGAAAAATCCTGTTTGAATTTTTCAACCGCGCCAAAACTCTCGTCAATCGCCTTTGCAAGTTCACCAGGCATGGAATTGCCATTGGGCCCCATCATTTCCCAGAACTGCATGTGGTTCCAATGCTGGCTTGCGTTATTGAAAATTCCGCTCTGAGCAACGGCGCCGGATGCGTATGTGCCCTTTACAATATCCTCCAGGGTCTTGCTTTCCCATTCCGTGCCCGCAATTAGCTTGTTGCCATTGTCCACATAGGCTTTGTGGTGAAGATCGTGATGGTATTCAAGTGTTTCCCGTGACATGCCCAAACTTGCAAGCGCGTCATGGGAATAAGGGAGATCGGGAAGTTCAAAAGCCATATTAAGCCCTCTTCGATTTATGTGTTTCCTGCATATAAATGCTCTAATTTACTATGCGACGTCAAGAGCCAAGTTTTGGAATGCCCCCACCGCGACGTTCCTTTCCCCATGTCTCGCGCCAGCCTTGCGACCAAATCAAGTCAATGCGTTTTGGATTCTCGCATATAATGTCGCAAGCTTGCAGATACATGCAAATATTAGATGGCGAAAACTTGAGCGGGCCCTGAAAACCCCGATGCCAAAGCGGGCAAATTGCCAAACAGCGGCACGGTCGAAATTCGATCAATCATGTTGCGTTGTTTTTTTGATGTGCGTATATGGCTCACTTTGAACAAATCAAAATGGCGGGCTACGGATATGCATCGTGGAATCTATTTTGGCATTGCCGCAATGGCCGCATTGATCGTTGCATCAAATGTGCTTGTTCAGTTCAGATTCGGAGACTGGCTGACATTGGGGGCGTTTACTTATCCATTCGCCTTTTTGATCACCGATCTGACGAACAGGATATTCGGGCCTTCAGCGGCGCGAAAGGTGGTTTATTCCGGCTTCGCAATTGGCGCTTTATGCTCCGCCATTGGAACGCAGATAATGCTTGAGCACGGTCCGGCAGTCACGTATCGAATTGCTCTAGGCTCGGCCATTGCCTTTATGACCGCGCAATTGATTGACGTTGTTGTTTTTGACCGGCTTCGCAAAACAGCCTGGTGGCACGCTCCGCTGGTTTCCTCACTTATTGGTTCCGCCGTTGATACCGCCCTGTTCTTTTTCATTGCATTTTCAACCGCACTCACATTTATTGAACCAGACAACAGCGTAAGTTGGGCAGCGGAATTGGTACCGGTATTGGGAACAGGTCCGGATGCGCCACTCTGGATCTCCCTGGCAGCTGCCGATTTCGCCGTTAAAGTCGCACTGGCACTTGTGGCGCTTGTCCCGATGCGATTTTTTTCAAAACTGTGGCGGGATGCAATCGCATAAAATTCGGCTCGGCTTCACCGGGAAAAAGCGCCGCGGAATCAAAAAAAATTCTCATAAAACCCGAATTATCAGATCTCCAAATGCCGTTTAATGTGGAATGCGGCAAACCACCTTTCGGGGTCTAATATCATATTGCCTTTTCGAAGGCGTTAACTTCATTCCCAGGCTTTGCCGCGGCTTTCAAAAGATTGAATACATAGTCTGCAAATGATCTAAAACATATCAATCTTACCGAATGATCATCCGTCATCCAAATGGCCGCGGACGCTTGCGCAAGTCTTGTTCGTCTAATTTCTCCCGGCATGAACGCATCTGGATGCATGTCAACAGGGCATAACTTTGCAATGACTTCTCTGACGAGGTCGCCCCTTATCTCAAAAACGGTCCGGGAATCCGTTACTTCAGCCAAAAGAAAATGCTGGTTTTTTAGCGCTTGCTCAAGGGATTTGGCGATTTTTTCCGTAGATGCGGAGTCAGTCATAACAAGAAGCTCATCGGAAGACATCCATGCGACCTGAATATTCCCGTATCCGATTATGCCGCGTCTGGGGGGAACGCCCAGGCCGGTTGCGGCAACCAATGCGCCATTGAAGCCATGAAAGGCAAAATCGCCCCGAAGCAGCATTATGTCACGATCTCCCAACTGTCTTATTGAGACATACCCGACAGAATCCTCTGCACCTTGATCAACCGGGTTGTCAGACATTTTGCCTCTCCCCCTCACTGTCGTAGAATAAGGGGTTCGCTATTTTGGCGGGAACAACGGTGCCGTCCACCTTCTGAAAATCTATGATCTCGCCAATCCGGTCAAGCCCGCCATGAACCAGCCCCATGGCAATTCCGCGTCCAAGCGTCGGCGAATAATATGTTGAAGTTACCCGCCCCTGCGTATTGCGCTGTCCATTGCAATTCTTTCCGTCTGCAATTGCATATGCGCCCTCGGGCAAAACGGAGCCATCCACGGTCTCAAGGCCAACAAGCCTCCAGCGATCAGGACTGATCATGTGTTTGCGCATCTGGGCCCGCTTTCCGAGATAATCCTCCTTTTTTTTGGAAATCGCCCAGTGAAGATTAAGATCTTGTGGGATTACCGTGCCATCTGTCTCATCCCCTATCATGATGAAACCCTTTTCGGCTCTCATGACATGCAATGCCTCGGTTCCATATGGAGCAATGCCAAACTCTCCGCCGGCCTCGATGAGATCATCCCACAACATCTGCGCCTTTTTTGCAGGCACGGCTATTTCGTAACTTAACTCTCCAGAGAACGATATCCTGTAGACACGCGTCTTTATTCCATCAAGCAAAGCGCCTTTCCAGGACATGAAGGGCAGTTCCTCCCGGCAAAAGCCATCACTTCCCAGTCTTTCAAGAACCTTGCGCGAATTAGGTCCGACAACTGCAATCTGAGCGAATTGCTCTGTAAGATTTGCAACATAAACCTTCCAGCTCCACCACTCGCATTGAAGCCATTCCTCCATATGTGCATGGATGCTGTCGGCTCCACCAGTTGTCGTGTGACATAAAAACGCGTTTTCGTCGATTCTCGCGACAACGCCATCGTCAATCAAAAACCCGTTTTCGCTGCACATTAAACCATAACGACACCTGCCAGGCTTCAGTGTACTCATCGTGTTTGTATAAATCATATCAAGAAATCTGCCGGCTTCCGGCCCTTTAACAAGCAGTTTGCCAAGCGTTGAGGCGTCCAGTATCCCAACGCTGTTTCGCGTCTGAACTATCTCCCTGTTTACCGCGTCCCTCAGACTCTCCCCCGCCCTGGGATATGCATAGGGCCGGCGCCAATACCCCACCGGCTCCCAGCTCGCGCCGTTATCCTCATGCCACTTGTGCATTGGCGTTTTTCTGACGGGTTGGAAAAGCGGTCCCCGCGCCTCTCCGGCTATGGAGGCAAACGAGACTGGCGCATAGGGCGGGCGAAATGTTGTAGTGCCCGTCTGGCCGATTGACTGATTCAGGGAATCCGATAAAATCGCAAGTCCATTTATATTGCTCAGCTTGCCCTGATCCGTTGCCATGCCAAGAGTGGTATAGCGTTTTGCATGCTCAACACTCTCAAAACCTTCCCTTGCCGCAAGTTGAACATCGCTCACCTTTACATCATTTTGGAAATCAAGCCACGATTTCATCCGCTTTCCAATATCCGCCCCCTGAGGCATAAGCCAGACCGGTTCTATTGGCGCCGTTTTGCAAGCGCGGGAATGGGGCGCCGCATTGTCCATAACGGCACGTCCCACGTCTGTCGCCGCCGACTTGCCGGCAGCGCAGGCATCATTGAGAACATCATTTAGAGATAGGAACCCGGAGGCGCTTCCAGCGGGAATGACAAATGGATTGCCGTCGTGGCCGGTTGGCGGTTGCTTGGTATCCGGACGAAACATTGCCGATTTATCATCCCAATACAGTTTTCCTCCACTGTGCGACCATAGATGAACAACGGGACTCCATCCACCGGACATTGCCACCGCTTCGCAGTCAATTTCCCCTAGAACGGTTCCCTCCCCGGCCTGCGAGCAAATCCGGACACCTGCTACTTGCCCACGTCCCTTTATCTCCGCTATGGCCATGCCGCTTTGAACGTCAATACCCAGGTCTTTTGCCTTTTGGGCAAGTTCTCCCCCTGCATCAAGCCTTGCATCGATTATTGCCGGCACCTCAAGACCAAGCTCTTTCAACTGAATGGCCGTAAGATATGCGTCATCATTGTTGGTAACAACCACTGTGCGGTCACCTGTCGATACCGCATAATTCACCGCATAATCGCGAATGGCCGACGCGAGCATCACACCGGGCAAATCATTTCCGGCAAAACTGAGCGGTCTTTCAATGGCGCCTGTTGCGGTGATGACTCGCCTGGCCCGTATCTTCCAAAGTCTATGTCGCGGGCCATGGCCATCAGATTGCTCATGGCAGAGAACATATCCGTGATCATATATTCCCGCTCCCATGAGCCTTTTGCGCATGGCGACATTGCCCATGGATTCCAGTTCGGAAACAATGTCTTCAACAAATTTGCATGCGGGCTGACCGCTTATCGTTCCGCCATCCACAAGCACGCGACCACCCCAGTGCGCGGTCTGTTCAATTACCAGAACCCTTGCGCCCGCTTCCCCCGCAACTCTTGCGGCCACCAATCCGGCGACACCTCCACCAACAACAACGATGTCATAATATGCGTAAAAATGCTCGTAGTCGTCCATGTCCCTGTCTTTCGGCGCTTTGCCGAGACCCGCGGACTGCCGAATTAAAGGTTCATAGACGTGTTTCCAGAATGGCCGCGGATGAATGAACATCTTGTAGTAGAAGCCCGCGGGAAGAAATCTTGAGAAAAGGATGTTGTTTAAAGCGCCCAGATCGAATTCAAGGGATGGCCAGTGATTTTGGCTTTTGCAGATCATCCCGTCGCGAAGTTCGGTTGTCGTTGCACGCTGGTTTGGCTCGAATTCCGCACCTTCACCCAAATTCAGCAGCGCGTTTGGTTCATCCGCTCCACTGGCCACAATCCCCCGCGGCCGGTGGTATTTAAACGAACGACCAATCAGCACCTGGTTGTTTGCCAGAAGTGCCGACGCGATCGTATCACCCTTGAAGCCCCTGTAGGGTTTGCCGTTGAATGTAAATTCAGCATATTCGCTTCTGTCCAGGAACCTGCCACCCGTCACTAGCCGCGTACTCATGAGAACTCTCTCCACGACCAGCCAGGCACTTTCCCGGATATTTTTTCCCTTATTTCAGCAGGCGGTTCGAGGACCTGCGCACTGTAGGTTCCATATATCTCGAGAGTTTCCGTGTTGCGAGCCGCATGAAACCACTTTCCGCAACCGCTTGAATGCCTCCAGCGCTCAAAATGAACGCCCTTTCGATTAACCCTGTCGAACAAATATCCCTGAAACTCGTCATCTCCCGATCCGGGACCGAAGCGTTTGAGATGCGCCTCGCCGCCACATTCAAATTCCGTCTCTTCGCCACTTGCGCCGCAATAAGGACACTTCAAAATCAGCATTTTACATACCCTGCAATTGAGGCTTGCCATATTGCCCCCTCGACAGGCAATCGCGCCATTAGTGCGCCACTCCCGCGGCGACGCTTTCATCCACGAATCTACCTTCCTTAAATCTTTCAAGCCCAAAATCCGCGCATAACGGCGAATACCCTCGAGCCATCAATTCGGCAAAGCCCCAGCCCGATCCGGGAATCGCCTTGAATCCCCCGGTTCCCCATCCACAGTTAATGTAGGCGTTTTCCAAAGGCGTCCTTGATAGAATTGGAGAACGGTCGCCCGTCATGTCGACTATGCCGCCCCATTGACGCAGCATCTTTAGACGACTGATCATTGGAAATGTCTCGACCAGCGCTCTTGCCGTTTCCTCAATGTGATGGAACGAACCGCGCTGGGTATAGTTTACATGTCCGTCTGCGCCACCTCCAACAACCATCTCGCCTTTGTCCGACTGTGACATGTAGCCGTGCACGGTGTTGGCCATTACAACGCAATCCATGCATGGTTTTATTGGCTCTGAAACCAGAGCCTGGAGTGTAACGGATTCGATTGGAAGGCGAAACCCGGCCATATCCGCCAAATGTCCGGAATGACCCGCCACGACAATTCCAAGCTTGCCGCATCCAATGTCCCCTCGTATTGTTGAAATCCCCGCAACTTTGCCTTCATGCTGACGAATTCCATTTACCTCGCATTTTTGGATTATATGCATGCCCATGGACGAGCATGCCCTGGCATACCCCCAGGCAACCGCGTCATGTCGCGCCGTGCCGCCGCGCGCCTGCCACAATCCGCCCAGAACCGGATAGCGCGGTCCTTCAAGATTTATAATCGGAACTATTTCCTTGACTCTTGCAGGCGAAATGAATTCCGTGGACACTCCCTGAAGGGCGTTTGCATGGGCGGTTCGCCTGTAACCACGTACTTCGTGCTGGGTTTGCGCCAGCATTATGACGCCCCTTGGAGAAAACATGACATTGTAGTTCAGTTCCTGCGACAATGTCTCGTATAAACCGCGCGCCTTCTCGTATATTGCCGCCGATCCATCCTGCAGATAGTTCGATCTTATGATTGTCGTGTTGCGTCCCGTGTTTCCACCGCCAAGCCAGCCCTTTTCGATGATTGCCACATCGGTGATGCCAAAATTTTTTCCGAGATAGTAGGCCGTGGCAAGCCCGTGCCCTCCGGCGCCTATGATTATTACATCGTATTTGTCGCGCGGCTCGGGATTGACCCAGGCTTTTTCCCATCCCGCATGATTCCTAAATGCTTCGCGAACAACGGCAAAGGCCGAATATCGTTTCATTCGAACTCCCTGGAAAAATCCATCTCGCGGCACTGCGGTTTCTGAATGCATTTGGTCATTTCGCGCCTTCATTTGGAGACTGCAGACGGCATGAAACACCTAAATTGCGACATTGGCAATAGCGAACGTCAAATGCCTTCGATTTTGAAATGTCCAAATGCTGCCGTTATCGCGTACAGCCCCTTTTATAAAATGGCCGCAGGCATTATGTGAAAGAGCACCGGCAGGAGAGACCATGCAATTTTGGATCGCCATAGCACTACTTGGAATTTTGTGCGGCGTTGTTTTGGCGCTCCCGTTTCTGAAAAGAAGAAACGACAGCATGCAGTCAGTGGATTATGACTTGCGTGTATATCGGGATCAGTTGAATGAGGTTGACAGGGATCTTGCGCGAGGCGTCATCCTTCCCGAGGAAGCGGCGCGCGTGCAAACTGAAGTTTCACGACGGATACTGCAGGCCGATTCCAGACACAGGGCGCGCCATGAATTCGGCAATCCTACTCGAGCAGCCGGTATTCTCACCGCTCTTTTGGTGTTTGCCGCTCTTACCGCCGGTTCATTTCTGCTATACATTCGGATTGGGGCGCCGGGCATTGCAGACATGCCAATTGAAAAACGCATTGAATTGTCAGATATCGCAAGGTCGCAACGTTTGTCTCAATCTGCCGCGGAGGCAAGGGCGCCCGCAACGCCACCAACAGAGGCTTCCGGCGAATTTCTTGACCTGATGGAGAAACTTCGGGCCAAGGTCGCTGAAAATCCAGACGACCCGAGGGGATTGGAATTTCTGGTTCGCAATGAAAGCGCGCTGGGCAACTTCACCGCCGCACACAAGGCGCAGGCCCGTTTGATTTCCGCCAAAAAGGAGTTCGCAACAGCTGAAGACCATGCGCATCTATCCGATCTTATGATAACGGCCGCAGCGGGGTACATCTCCGCAGATGCAGAGGCCGCCTTGCGCGAGGCGCTAAAAATCAACCCCTCGGAACCTTTGGCGCTATACTATCTCGGACTGTATTTCATACAGGTGGACCGCCCCGACAAGGCGTTTCGCCTATGGGACGGGCTTTTGCGTTCCAGTCCTCCGGATGCCCCATGGACACCCGTCATACATAACCGGATTTCAGATCTCGCCTGGCTTGCGGGCGATTTCAACTATGAAGCGCCCGGCACGTCCACAGTCAGAGGCCCAAGCCGTGAAGATATCGAAACCGCCGCGGAAATGACACCGGAAGAGCGTCAGAACATGATACTCTCCATGGTGTCCGGACTTGCGGACCGCCTTGCAAACGAGGGCGGCCCGGCAGAGGACTGGGCGCGTCTTATTGTCGCTCTAGGAAAAATCGGCGACAGCCAAAAGGCCCGCGAAATTCACGACGAGGCACTGGAAATATTTGCCGCCAGTCCGCAAGCACTGCGGACAATCGGCAATGCCGCCAGCGAAATCGGGATTTCAAATTGATTTACGACAGCATTTCCAGCTTTTGCGGTTCTCTGGAACCAATGCGCCCGCTTATGGGGATTGATGTCGGCACAAAAACCCTTGGTCTTGCGACATCCGACATTTTATTGACCACCGCCGGCGCGCTTTTGACCGTAAAGCGCGAAAAGTTCAGTCGCGACGCCATAAAGGTTCTGCAAATATCCGGCAGTCGAAATGTCGGAGGATTCATAATCGGACTTCCCATAAACATGGACGGTTCCGAAGGCCCAAAGGCGCAGTCAATACGATCTTTTGCATGGAATTTTTCAAAAAAAACCAGCCTGCCGGTGGCATTCTGGGATGAGCGTCTTTCCACGGTGGCTGCGGAAAAAACCCTGCTTGAGGCAGATGTCGCCAGAAAACGTCGCTCCGAGGTAATAGATGCGCTGGCGGCATGCTACATTTTACAAGGCGCACTGGACAGAATCAGCCACTTGAGGAGCAAGCCGTGACTGAAAACGACAATGTCTGGCAACGTGACGAGGTTGACTCTCCCTGTTTGCGCATATGCGTGATTCACCCGGATGCAAAAATCTGCATTGGCTGCCACCGCACCTCCGAGGAGATTGCAAAATGGTCAAAATATTCGCATTCGGAGCGACGAGAGATAATGGACAAGCTGCCCGGACGCGTTAAGCTTCTGCGCAAACGTCGGGGTCGCCGCAAGGCTTTGGCTTTACGAAACAAATGAAAGCCACCTGAATCATGGCCATTCCCATGTGCAGGCATTTTTCCGCAAAACCATTGGCTGTAACGGCTTCACTTGCAAATAAGGGCGCCGCATTTTTCATTTCAGCGCCCGACGGAGAATTGCCGACCGGTTCACGCTGTTTACCTTCATGCGAAACCCGCGTTTCGACATCGAGGCGAGTCCGACAAGATAGGCGCTCATTTAATGTTCGCGCAAGTTTTGAAAACGTCCGGCTTATGGCGCCGTGAGCCACATGTCTCCCGGCCCGTTCCATTCAGGCCTGAAATAAACAACCATGCGGCCCTCCTCGGGAGCTTTTGCCCCTTCGACCCAGGGAGCAATGCCATGAACGGAATGCCTGTGGAGCAGACAAACCTCCCCGGGCGATGCGGAAAGCTCCACGCGCTCGCAAACATTAAACACCTCGCTTCTTGAAGCCCTGTATATTTCGGCCAGATCCACTTCCTCCCAATCCGCTTCGGGAACATCCCCCAAGGCTTTCCGGAAAGCCGCTCGCATGATATGGTGACTTCCCTCCCACACGACAAGAGGACTTGCATCGGAGTCGCATTCGGTAAGCGGTATGCCAAGTATATAGGCATGACGTTCAAGCAAACGTCTTTCCCCTGAACCATTCATCAACCGCAATCCGTCGACATGTGCGGCATCCCGTTTAACTCTGTATCGATAACCCGCATCGCTCTCCCCTTTTCGCGGCCTTGGATAGCCGGGATAAATCACCGATACCTGTCCACGGTGCAGATTTAGATTTCCATAAATCCCGCATGCCGATGCGTATCCCGCGCCGGGAAGCGGCCCTGAATCATCAACATTCCCGCTTGGGTCGTTCGGCAAGACGTCAACACCCACAAACCAAGTTCCACCGCATTCAAGCCAATGGCTGAATTCTGGTTTGCGCATCTGCTTTTTTGCAATCGGAAGAGACTTTCGCGCCCATTCAAGCACCGCTTCTTCCAACGGAAATCTGAAATACCCGCGCTCCAGAAACTCCATGCCTAAGCCACTTCCATTCTTGACATTTCAATTTTCGACAGCGCGTATTTGATGAGATTGACGTCTGCACCTGGTGTATTTGCACATTCGGATAAAATCCTGCGCCAGATTTTCGCACCCGGCCGCCCGGAGAAGAGTCCAAGCATATGCCGGGTAATCTGATGCAGTTTTCCGCCCGACTCGATATGCTCGCGAATATAGGGAAGCATCGCCAAAGCCACTTGCTCGGGTCTTTTTGCTGAATTTGGCCTGTCAAAGACAATTTCATCGGCATTTGCCAGAACATCAACGGGCCTTTGATATGCGGCCCGCCCGAGCATCACGCCGTCAAAGCCCATTTCAAGCATTTTTTTTGCGTCCTCAATTGAACCGACGCCGCCATTTGCAGACATGTGCAAATCGGGGAACATGTTTTTTACATTCAGCACAAGTTGATAATCAAGTGGTGGCATTGACCTGTTTTGCTTTGGGGAAAGGCCTTTAAGCCATGCTTTTCGAGCATGAACCGTCATTCGCCTCACACCTGCCCGCGAAACGCGTGAAACAAACTCGGGGAGCGCTTCCGAAGGCTTCTGATCGTCCACGCCAATCCTGCATTTCACCGTCACCTCAATGTCAACGGCGTCAATCATTGCGCTGCAGCATTCGGCCACAAGCCCGGGGTCTTTCATCAGCACCGCGCCAAAAGCTCCGGATTGCACGCGATCACTTGGGCAACCAACGTTAAGATTGACCTCGTCAAACCCGGCCTCTTCACCAAGCCGTGCCGCCCGAGCCAATTCTTCGGGATTGGAACCACCCAACTGCAGCGCCACCGGATGCTCGTCGGGTGAAAATTCAAGCAAATGAAAAGCCTGGCCATAAACAAGAGCGGGAGCGGTTATCATCTCCGTATATAGCAATGCGCATTCCGAAAACTGCCTGTGAAAAAAACGGCAGTGCCGGTCAGTCCAGTCCATCATTGGCGCTATGGAAAATCTGGCATGCTGATTTAGTTGCATATTACAGCTTTCAGGCCTGTCACCATTCACCTGCGCCGGGACCAGTGGGACTAAAATATATCCTGTGTGGCCAATCCAGGCCTTGATTGCCGCCAGACAACTGCAAAACAACCTGGGCGGGTATTCTGATTTTCACCTTTAGCTCATTGTCTTCCGGCATCCACGGGCGATTTAGCAGCAAGCATCTGGCTTCGGCACCGGCATAGTCGTCTGACGGCATAACCTTGTTCATAAATGTCAGCCCGGTAACAAGCGGCTGATCACCGAGGAATACGGTTCCAGTTCCAAGGACCCGATATTCCTCGTTCAATGTAAGAACCGATTGTCTTCTGCTAACCGCATACGCGCCGCATGCAAGAGTCAAATTCCGATCTTCCCGTATATCAGCCGCAACTGTCAGTCCGCCCCCAGATGAATAGGTGCCACCGTCAACAACCGGAGAACTTCCAAGACTGGCTTCCAGCCGTTCCACAGGTGTGCCGCATGACACAAGAAGACAAACGGAAGCCACGAGCGGAAAACAAATTCGATGCATCACGCACTCGCATGTTTTTTCAAATAAATTGATGATTTAAATAGCATGTTTTTCATTATGAATTTCCCTCTCTTCCCATATCGGTTATACCCTCCAGAAGTTCCATTGCGGTTCGCAACGCTCCAGCCGTTGCCACGGCAATGGGTGGCAGACATAGCCATTCCAGGGTCCATGACACGCCCGACCGTTCCTGCTCGTGTATCTGCGCATCATGCATTCCCATGCAATGAACAGAGCAATAGCGGGAAAGCGCAACCAAAAGTTCCGCCCCAACCGGATTGCATTTATGTTGCATGGACGAAGAGGATCCGCCTTTGGAAAGGCCTATCTCATCCACCCCCTGTTGGGACATGAGAGAAATATCCATGCCAATCTTTCCAAGACTCCCCGCAACCATTGAAAACCAGTTTCCAAGGTCCAACAGTGATTCCCTATTTGTATGCCAGGAGCGCTCCGCAAAACCCAGTCCGATCTCTTCTGCAAAGAATGCCGGAATTGAATTTTCGCCGCCTTTAAGACCGTCCCTGGTTCCAACAGGGCCGCCAAGTTGAATTTTAAGCAATCCAGGCCTGAGTTGTTCCAGTCTCTCAAGATGGCCGCGCAGGGGAAAAGCCCACTGGCTGATCCTGTGGTCCACCGAAACAGGCAACGCCGCCTGCATTCTGGTTCTCCCCATGATTGTTTTCCGTCCAAACCTGCCGCCCAGCACATCCAATTCGCCGACAACATCGACAATGCGGCTTTCGATGTCATTCAACACATCTCTAATGGCAAGCAGAAGCGATGTGTCCATCACATCCTGGGAAGTCATGCCGACATGTATCGCGCAATGCAATTTGGGATTGATTTGCTCCTTCAATTGCCCAACCAGCCCCGGAACTGGAAGACCGTCACGCATTGCGGAGGCAATTATTTGATCATAATCTATTTTAGCGGCAAGGATTTCCGCTGAGGCCATTTCACCGATTTCGGCAGGGACGACTCCAGCCTTTGCCAGAGACCTGGAAAAAGCGGCCTCAACTTCCAGCATATCGGCAATTCCGGCCTTGTCAGCCAAACGGGCGGAAACCTTCCCGTCTCCAGCAAATGCCGCAAGCCAGTCAGATGTGATCACTTTACTATGCCGCCTTTCCAAGTCCCAGTATGGCCCGCGCCTGCTCAGCGGACGCAACGGAGCGATTATATTTTTCGCAAAGTCCGACCGCGCGTTCCACAAGCGCCGCGTTTGATGGCGCAAGTACCTCGCGGCTTATCCTTACATTGTCCTCAAGACCGGTTCTGGTATGTCCGCCCGATGCAATCGCCCATTCATTTACCACAATCTGATTTGCGCCTATCCCCGCCGCGCACCATTGCGCATGTGGCGCTCTCGCGGTGACCATGCGGACGTAAAAATCAAACACGTCCCTGTCAGCAGGCATTGCGTTTTTTACCCCCATGACAAATTGCACGTAAAGCGGACCGAACAGCATTCCCGCATCATGCATCCTTATTGCCTGCATTACATGGCTGAGGTCAAACGCCTCCACCTCCGGAACCACTTCATGAAATCTCATTTCGCCCGCAAGCCACTCAACCAGATCGGGCGGGTTTTCATAGACCCGTGCGGGAAAATTGTTTGACCCCACGGACAATGATGCCATGTCGGGTTTTAGAGACAGCATTGCGCCCCGCTCCCTACCGGCCCCGGAGCGTCCGCCAGTGGAGAACTGGATTATCATTCCAGGGCAATGCCTTTTAAGGCCTTCCCTCAAGCGGGCGAACCTGTCCGGATCCGATGTGGGTTTTCCATCTTCCATGCGGACATGGCAATGAGCTATGGACGCGCCCGCCTCAAACGCCTCATGTGTTGATTCAACCTGCTCGTCAATTGTGATTGGAACTGCCGGATTATCGGTTTTTTGAGGCAGCGATCCCGTGATGGCAACGCAAATTATGCAGGGGTTGGTCATATATCGGTCTCCATGCCTGGAAGAGGCGAATTCATTGAAAAAACAAACCGAGCTCTGAAATCACAAATTCCCCTCTTCAAGGACTTTTCTGGCGGCTCTAAAGCATTCCAGTCCCTGGGGAACCCCGCAATATATCGCCACCACATGAATGATCGCCCTTATTTCCTCTTTGGACACGCCGTTGTTGATCGCGCCCCGGCAATGTATTTCCCATTCGTTCATTTTTCCCAAGGCGCCAATCATGGCAAGGTTCATCATGCTTCGGGTTTTGGGATCGATTGCCTCGTCACCCCAGCCAAATCCCCAGCACCATGCGGTCATTGCCTCCTGGAAAGGGCGATTGAATTCGTCTGCGGAGGACAGATTTTTGTCCACATACTCGGCACCCAATGTCGCTTTTCGCTGCTCCAGACCCCTAATGAACAGATTTTCATCAAACATTTCAGTCATCGCGTTTGCCTCCCATGCTGCCGGGTGAATGTGTTCCAAACCGGTATGCGATACAATTCAAAAGGCTACGCAACGGAAATTTATATTGCAATCCGCTCATTTAGAATAAACTCCGTCACCACTGTTTTACTGTGAGCTTAATTGGCAAGACACTATCGATTGGGCTTAAGCTTTCGAAATGCCCAAGGCGTCCGCCAAGTTTCCAGGCCTGTTGCAGCGCGTGGTTTTGATTTTGATGCCAACCCCTCCAAAACGGATACTGCCGCGATTTAGAATTCTTCTATCTTGCGAGCGAATGCGCCCACCATGAATCAGAACCGGTCTGCATATGGCCCCTATGCCTTTTGGTGTAAATTTCTCGATGAAAGCAGCGCCAATTTGCAACTGTTCCAAGACAGTTGACAAATTGACGCCGCCGCTTTTCAGTTCAATGGGAGCCGCCACAAGTTTCCCAACGCCATTAAGCGCAAATAAAATAAAATCACATCGTTTGCCATGGCAATCATGCGCTTCAAAGGCCTTGTCCGCATCTACAACAACCCGATTTCGCGGGATGTTGTTTAACGACACCTTGCATCCATCTCTCGAACAGGATTTGCAGCAGTTTTCAGCACCTATCCTGCCGCGAATATCGTCTAGAATTACACTCACTAAGTTTCAGCTTCCACTTCTGCAAATCTGTTCTGTAATTCCGCTGAACGATTGTAGAGTTCTTCTTCGACATCCTCGTAATCTTCCGGCTCAATTCCGTCAATTCGGTTAAATGGGATTTCCTCAATCATAGACCCATCACCGGTCTCATTCTCGCGGAAAAGCCATACCCCTACATCTTCAGGACGAAGCATCGACTTTTCGAGCATACCTTCAGGCATACCTCCTGTTTTCGCTTTAAATTCACCTGCGCGAATCAAATTGCCAACTGCCTTAAGAAGCCAGTCGCTGTGCGTGGTGGCCACCACACGGACACCAGCGTTGACCAGTTGCGCCAATGTAAAGGCCATATCCGTTTGAGCGGCTGGATGAAGATGCGCTTCAGGCTCCTCCATAATCAAGGTGTCGCCTTTGCCTATGCCATGACGCATAAAAAGGACTAGCGGGGCCAACTCTGTAACCATTGAGGAAATTTGACCATTACGCAAGACTTTTGCCGCATTGCCGGGCTTATAGAAAAATTCCGGATAGCCGCCCTTAAATTTCCAATTTGCAAGTATCTCCCCGCCTAGAGTCCGGTCTTGCAAATCTTTTGCAATCTTTTCAACAGTTGCTGAATCCTTACACGCCCGAGGCACCAAAGTTGCACGGTCCGGGTACTTTATCAGCAGTTGCATGAAATCCGCCAACGGTCCAGGCAAGTTGGGAAATTCCGAAGATCGATCAAGACCGGCACGAACAGCATGCGCTATTGCAGAACTCGCAATTATACCATGGCTTTGCATGATGCCGCTTCTTGCCGCAGGCAGATAATATACATCGTTTGCATCAATTTCAATCAACAAGGGGAGTTTCGAGAGCGCATAACGGAATTGGCCATTTTCCAAATGGTATGCCATCTGTTCCACAAGATCGTTAAAATTGGACGATTTGTTCCTCGGAGTAATTAGAACTATGTCATTTATCCGCCCCGCAAAGCTAAAACCGGTTTCGGAGAGATTAACTTCAATATTCCATAAATT
Source organism: Roseovarius sp. (assembly GCA_026709325.1). Taxonomy (GTDB): domain Bacteria; phylum Pseudomonadota; class Alphaproteobacteria; order Rhodobacterales; family Rhodobacteraceae; genus JAPOTF01. The sequence continues at coordinate 774 of JAPOTF010000035.1, read as the reverse complement.
TTGCATTTGCCCGCAGGCATCTACTGATATGCAGGCCCGATCAGTTTCCTCTCGTGCCGTTATCAGTTCCGATATTGACGGCAGGTTGAAGCAACGCAGGAGTTCATGCTCAAGATTTTCAACCGCTCCACTGGAACCCAATAGCGTTTTTTTGGCTTCCTCCTGAGCATATTTTGGCAAATCGGAAAACATAAACGGTCTATCCGACGTTCTCAGTTTGCCAACAAATTCTTTCAGTTCATTTGAGTTTGCTGATAGTTCTCCGTCCAAAGCACCGCCATTTTTTGATATAATCTCAAGCACGCGATTCATTTGCCTAGTTTCAACGGGAATTCTCGAAAAACCATCCAGCATATTGTGCAATGCATATAGCAGCACCGACGTGAAAGTTTTACCCGTATTGCTTTTGCCCACAAATATGTTCAACGGACGAATTTGGAAAGAACCATTTTTAACCGGGCCAAAATTTTCCACCTTGATTTTAACATCAAAATCAGATGTGTTTTTTACATGTTCCGATTTGCTTTTTGCAAAATCAGCCATTTTACCCGGGCCGCTCCATTTCACTCATTCCTCATACAGAAACAAATACCTCGTTCTGCAATGATTGCAATCTTAAAAGACGATCCGCCAAATGGCAAAATACAGGCCGCACATCGACGCCGCCGACGGCGAGGTTCCCGTCAGCTGTCTTTTGACCTCCGCCTCTCTGCACGACAGTCAGGCGGCCATACCGCTTGCGACGATGACCGGCGGGCGCGTCACGTATTTCCA
>JAPOTF010000052.1:42134-43516 GCA_026709325.1 Roseovarius sp. | reverse complement strand
CAATTCGCGGGGCGACAGTTTTTCTGTCGCTATTGCCAACCCGGCGGTAGACGACTTTGTGCAGGACGCGGAGCTTCAGCGCCGGTTCGAGGTCCTCTGTCGCTGGTTATCGGATTGCTATGCAGCAGAGTGCTGGCGAACGCTGGAGCGTACATTGATGCCGCGCTGGCAAGAGCTTGGCCGTCGGCTGAGAGAGCTTCCCGGTGGCGACGGAGCGGTGATGCGAGCAGCCTGCCTGCCGCCTCCCGACCACGCGGCACCCAGCTGGGTACCAATCCTTCACCCTCTGCAGTTCGCTCCGAATCTATACGCCGCAACACCGCAGGCATTCGCCTCACTGGCGGCATCAATTGATCCTGGCGTTGCCGAAATGGCCGCGCTCGCCACACTCAACACAGCCCGCCTACGCGAACTGTCTCATCTTCATACGGCTGTCTTCCCTGGATTCGAAAATTGGAAGCAAGCCAATAAAACCGGTGCTCGTTTGGAGAGGTTCAATGCAAGTCGCTATTTTCAGTTTTTGAGTGCCTTCGATACGGATCCATCGGCGGGATGGTTCTGGCGCGGTACGCCATTACTCGGGCCTGACCATTGGCGGGCAGCACATCTGCGGCTCGTCGAGCGGCTCGACGCAGCCGGTCTGTTTGTCGAAGACACCGACCAAGAGGGGCCGAACAGCCGGCGTCAAGAATCCCTGCAACGCTTGATGTACGCGGCCTGGAGATTAGCGCCTGAAAAACTTCGTCCACCTGCTCCACATCGCAGCCGTGAGGCGCAGGAACCGTCTCAGGTCGATCTATGGGGCTCGGCGCTGCTTTCTGGCTTTGCCCGGGCAAGCCGCTTGAACGAGATGGATAAGTATGTTCATACTATTTCCACCCAAGCGGGCATGCCGCCAGCACATGCTTTGGAAAGCATCGCCTTCATGTTGCGCCTCGCCCCAGAGCTTTTCGCCTTCCACCTATTGCTCTGGCAAATCGCCAAGGAACGCCCATGACCGAACTCGACCCAATCCGCTTCAAGGACGATCTCGGCGCTACGCTGGCGCGCTACATTTCAACAGCCGCTGCAGTCTCTCCTGCCCGGGCGCCAAAACTGTCACGCGCCGTTGCTGACGAATGCGCGCGCTCGGCATTGGTGCGCGGCCCGTTCGTCGAGAGCCTGCCAGACTTCGAGAAGGGTGGGAGCATCGAAGAACTGGTGGCCAAAGGAGCATTGCACGGTGCATGGTCTGCGCTGTCTGCGCTTTCCGAAAGCAAAGAAGGGTATTCCCTGTGGCGCCGGCGACTTCACCTGCACCAATCCGCAGCCATTGGGCGATACGAAAATTACCTTGTCGCCACGGGTACCGGCTCGGGCAAAACGGAGTCTTTTCTCTTGCC
>JAPOTF010000052.1:24705-42124 GCA_026709325.1 Roseovarius sp. | reverse complement strand
TGGAACGACCCGGCGTTCGCGCGATCTTGGTCTATCCACTCAACGCCCTTGCAAACGACCAGATGCACCGTATCGCTCGGCTGTTGCTTCGGGATCTTGGCGATCCCGGCATCACGCTCGGGCGCTTCACCGGGCAGGTGCGTTCCAATGCAACTAGATCGGAAGAAGAAGGACGACTGACTGCCACGCCTACCTTTCAGATCAATTTCCCCGACGCGCGCCACGCGCCACGCAACTGGCATCTCACTAGGAGCGAGATGCTCGAAAAACCTCCACACATCCTCGTTACCAACTACGCCATGCTCGAGCACATCCTGCTCTTGCCGCGCAACCGCGCCTTACTGGCCGGGTCAGACCTCCGCTGGCTCGTACTCGACGAAGTCCATACTTATACAGGAGCCCAGGCCATCGAAGTGGCTTTTCTCCTTCGAAAACTGAAAGCGCGGCTCGGCATACCCCAAGGGCAGATCCGGTGTGTCGGGACATCCGCTAGCCTTGATCCAGCGAGGCGCGAAGAACTCGCGCGCTTTGCGGAAGAGCTATTCGGAGAACCGTTCCCGAGCGGTGACAGCGCGGTCATCACCGCCGAACGGCAGCAACATCAAGCATTGATAGATGGCACAGAACCAGCGGCTCTCTCCGTGTCCAGCTGGGTCGAAGCAGGACGGGTGCTCTCGAAGTTGCGGGAGCAAGGATGCTTTGCTGCTGATAATACTAACCATCTGACCGAGGACTGGAACGAGTCGATGGAGGAAGCCGGCCTTGAATCGCTGGTCCTTGACATTGCACAGCCGTTCGGAGAGGGGCTCATTAAGCGGCTCGCTTGCATAAAACAGGTTCGTGACGTGGCCCGCGCACTCAAGAAGTGCGCTCTGCCTTTCACCGATCTGGCGGAGAGGGTTTTCCCGTCGGAGTCGGTAGAGACGGCGCGAATCGCTCTAACGGCTTTAATCTCGCTGGGTGTTCTTGCTCGACCTTCCGTCCCGGGTGCATTTCCACTTCTTCCTGCGCGTTTTCATCTCGCAGCCTCAGGCGTCGAGGGTGTGGCGCTAAAGCTATCTGCGAACGCCGCCGAGAATTGGTCGGACTTCCAGCTTTCTCGCAACGGTATGCATATTGCTGGCGCCCCGGCCTATCCTCTTCTCGTCTGTCGCAACTGCGGGGAGCCCTATATCGAGGGCTGGGACGATGGAACAATGCTTCATCCACGCCCCGAGATTAGTCCCGGATCAAGGCGCCGGATTCTCAGATTGATAAGGGCAGGAGAGGCCGCAACGGAGATCGAAACTGATGAGCTTGACGACGAGTCCCATAACGACCCACCTTTCGAGTTCTTCGCGGACACGGGCGAGTTGGCTGACGGCCCTGAAGAAGGAGTCCTCTCGCTTGCCGAAGCGCCAATGCGAGACGATGTCGAAGAGCGCCGCCGTTATGTCCGAAAGTGCCTTTCCTGTGGAGCAACAGGCAGACGCTTCGCTGAGCCGGTGACACCGATTCACCCTGGCGACGATGCGCTCGCGGCGGTGACAGCGCAGACATTGCTTGAGGCTCTGCCTCCGCTGCACGGGCGGTCGTCCGAAGCTCCAATGCAAGGTCGGAACCTTCTCGTCTTTGCCGACAACCGTCAGGATGCAGCGTTCTTTGCCCCATTTTTCGAACGCACAGCTCGCGATCAAGCTCTGCGTGCTGCCATGGTCCAAGCCCTGCGCAGAGAGATCAATGAGGCGTTGGACCTAACGGGGCTGCGCGATGGGGTGTGGACATCGCTTCGGCAATCTGGCTTCAAGCTATACGACCGCCGCAATCCGGAACCTCTAAGCAGTAGCGCCGCGAAAGACCGCCTTATGTCATTGATCGCGGCTGAACTATGCGGTGGTCCTCTTCGGCTATCGCTTGAATCTCTCGGCTTGATCACAGTCCACTACGAAGGCAGTGATAGGATAGCACAGCGGCTTTTAGAGAGGGTTCCGCCCGATTATCGAGGCATGGTACCTGCTCTAGTCCGATTTCTCCTTGATCTCATCCGGCAATCGAGAGCAATCAACACGCTGGAGAACATCGACCTCACGGACGAGTCCGTCTGGGGAGAGGGACTGGCGAGTACTAAAATCTCTTGGTCGCTGACGCGGACCCATCAAAGCCGCCGACTGCGAACGTTGCTCTCGGAGCCCGGACGCTCCAATCGGCCGATGTGGGTGCTGGTCGACAGGGTCGGGATTCCCGAACAGCACGCAAGAGACATTCTCTCGGCTTTCTGGGAGGAGGCGACACGGCCCCGGCACCATCTCCTGCTACCCGGCGGGCACGGTCATGTGCTGAATTTGGCTGCGATGCGGTTCGCAGCGACTGCTGAAGGAGAGTTGCGCCGCTGCGAAACTTGCGGGGCATCCAGCCAAATCGATCTTGGAAACGTGTGTGCTGCTTGGCGATGTACCGGTTGTACCGTCCCGGTATCGACCGAGGAACGGGACGAGATGCGCTCGCGTAATCATTACCTTATTCGATATGAAGGGCAGCCGCTGAGCGGGATTGCCCGGGAGCACACAGCTGCCATATCGACAACCGAGCGATCCGAAATCGAAGAGCGGTTCCGGCAGGGTGAAATCAATCTTCTCAGCTGCACAACAACAATGGAAATGGGTGTCGATCTGGGTGAACTGGAAGCGGTTTTCTGTCGAAATGTCCCACCAGGGATCGCGAACTATCAGCAGCGCGCAGGCCGAGCTGGTCGACGTGCTCAAGCCGCACCTATTGCGTTGATGATGGCCAGGTCCGGTAGGTACGATCAGGCACAGTTCAACGATCTGCGAGGATACCTCGAGGCATTGCCGCCAGCTCCCTATTTAACTTTGGACAACCCGAGCTTCTTCCGAAGGCATCAAGTCTCATGCTTGCTAGCAGGCTGGCTGGATCATCGACTGACAGGCCACGAGCGCACAGGTGCTCCACGTCTGCGCGATGTGCTGGGTGAACGCTTGGACAAAGCAGCAGAAGCGGCTCTGCTGGCAGACCTTTGGGCGTGGCTTGCTTCGGATGCCGGTATTACCGCGCGCGAGACTGCCGAAGGCATGGCAGCCACTCTCACCGCTGGGCTTGATCATGTAGGCCTCGCCGCCGGTGAGCTAACCGAGCATGCAGGCGCAGAAATAACGCGATGGATCAGGGCTACCTGCGCCCGCTGGCGTGAGTTGAACAATGCATACAAAACGGCTCGTGCTGAACTCGATGATCCGAAAGCAGGTGAGCGGGCGCAGCAGCGAGCTGCCGGTCGAATGAACGGCCGCTTGACCGATATGCGTCGATATCTAGATCGATTCCTCGTCGAGACCCTGTCGCGTGCAGCTGTGATCCCTACCTACAGCTTTCCGGTCCACTCAATTCATCTCGAGATCGTCACCGAACGAGATGCTTACAATGCCTCGGATGACCGCGCATTGCAGCTTGACCGAGACGCGGCTATGGCGATCGCTGAATATGCACCAGGTTCCGAAGTCGTGGCCGGCGGACGAATTTGGACATCTGCTGGCATCTCGCGCAGAGCTACTGTTGGCACCGGCCACGCCTGGATGGAGCGTGGGTTCCATCGCGTTTGTCCGACGTGCCAGCATGTAGAGACACATCGCGACCGAGGTTGTTTTGGGGAGAACTGCCCCCAATGCGGCGCCCGGGCCAGTGGCCGGCGCCGTCAATTCGTAGAACCGGTCGGTTTTCTGACTTCGTATGCCAATCGACAGGGAAGAGACCCCGGCGCAACGCGGTTGCGAGTTCGACCCGTCGACGAAGCGCGCCTACTGACGCGAGCACGCCCTGAGAATTTCCAAGTTTCGGATCTTGCGCATGTAACACATTTCTTCGCGCCAGCGATTGCTCCGGAGGGAAGTCAGCCTGGGCGCATGCTCATCCTTAACCGAGGGCCACAGGGCGCAGGCTATCTTTGGTGCCCGGCCTGCGAGCATGCGCAACCAGCGCCTTTGGAGGCGCTTGGAGGTGCAGAGATCCGGGCTGTTCATGAGAACCCCCGGACCGGTGATCGATGTCGAGTCGAGTCTCTCCGGTGGCCCGTGGACCTGGCACATGTCTTCGAGACGGACCTTCGCGGCATACGCATCAACCAACCGGTCCCTGACTTTTTCGATCACCCAACGGAAACTGAACGGCGGGCTGCGCGGGATGGCTTTCTTAGAACGCTGTCAGAAGCATTAAGGCTTGCAGCAGCCGACATCCTGGAAACCGACCCAAGAGATCTGCGCGCGACCGTCGAGCTGCTCGGTGCAAGCCCGCTGGTTATCCTCGCGGACTCGGTTGCAGGCGGTGCTGGCTATTGCCGTCGACTGCTCGACGATTCTCGCTTCTCGGCGCGCGTACTGCTCGGTCGAGCAATCGCGTTGCTGGATTGCCCTCGTGGCTCAGATTGCGAGACGAGTTGCTCGCGATGCCTGAATGACTACTCCAACCAAGTTCATTGGGATCAGTTTGATCGCAATCCTGCACTGAATTGGTTGCGCGACCTGCTTGCAGAGTCGACATCACGGCCCGCTCATGCTCCTGAGTCAGCGGTGCCAGTAGCGCAAACTGCGGCGGGTACGCTCCGAGTGCGTCTGGAAGGAGCTGTGCTAGTGGCTGTATCTTCGCCAGTTCTGTGGGGTGCTGAAGATCGATCCGAAGCCCTCACAAGCGCTCGGGCATTACGAAACTGGCTCGATGAATCATCGAACCGCCATGCCCTATTCCTGCTTTCTCTGGGTGCGGTCGATACGGGCACACCAACAGGCCTTGATCGTGAGATTGCCTATTCTTTGGTGCCCTACGAAAGATCTGGTCAACTTCGCTTCGGTACGCTGGATAGTTCCGATGTGGTGAATGCGCCTCGTCTGTCCATTTTGAGGGGAGTCGGGTCAGAAGCCTCCGTGGATACATTCTACGCGGAGCAGGACGCGGCGGCTCTTGCCGGGCCACTTATGGGTGTGAGCCACCTGTTTTCATGTTCAGCAGGCGACAGCTGGCTCGCCTCTGTTCAGGACAGCGTTCGGACGCTGCCGGGTCCATTGGCTGGGCTCACCGAGCGCTTGCGAGCCTTCCGCTTCCGTCCTGGAACCGCCCGTTCACTCTCGCCGCTATTCCAAGATATTGCAGGGCGCCGTGTTGCGCTCGAAATCAAGGATCCTTGGTCCGGTGTTCGCCCTCAAAACCGTCGTCGTCTCGCGAACTTTGTCTCAGCGGTTGGCGCAGCGGGTGTCGACATTGAACGGCTTGCGGTCGTGTGGAATCCCGATCATGGAAAACCAGACACACCGCAAGCCCAGTCGAGCGCGTTGCGATCCGAGCTGCGGTCCTCTGGCATTACGGTTACGCCCGAGCTCCGTCACCGCTTTGGACGCGACCGCCATTTCCATGATCGCGTCGTAACCATGCAGACTGTTGACGAAGGGGCCGAGGTCAATTTGAGATGGGACGTCACTGCGGGGATCGACAATCTCATGTCTCAATCCAAGGAGTGCAGCGTCTTTATTGAGGAGTGTTGAGCATTGGAGTCTGCTCAGAAGCCCGAAGGACTTCGTCTAGGGCAATCGCTTCCGTAATGGGGCGCTGAAGTCAAGAGCGGAATCCTGTGAAACCGTGCTTATGATGGCGCAAACCTAAAGTGCTGGTTTTCGAAATCATAATCGAGAGGCACAGTCGCAAGTGGCATAAAAACCGAGGCATCCGGTAATGCTCCAAGAGAGTGAAATTACCGCATTTCTCAATGCTGGATTCACATTAGAATCATTGCGGAAGGCCCTAATATGTTTCGCAATGTTATATCGGTCGAGGAAAATTCAACTACAGCGCTATGAGAATGGTGTCAAAAAACGCAATAACATGCCTCATAAGCCTCTCTTTGCATCTTGCGGTTCATTCAAGTGCCGCACAGGAAGGCCAACTGCAAATGACCGGAAATTCGTCAACAGGTAAACAGTCTTTAGGTTTCTTCTGCAAAACTTCGACCATTGCAAATCTTTTGCCGCAAAAAGGAAGGCGGGCCCTGAAATGCGCAAGATGAAAGATTTGCGCGCCATGGTGATATTTCCGGATTATCAAGTGGCTTATCCTGTCTTCATGCATAATGAATGCTTCTACACGAAAATGGGCGATAAAATAACCGTGATGATTGCTCAGGAACCCGCAATGGGAGAATATCTACCGATAGCTGTTACTCATCGCTTTATCTCCTTTTGCAAGTTAAAATAAATTTAATGGACCATGGTTAGATCAAATCTTGATGGCATATAACCGTTTATTGCAAATGATAGTTGCTGGAAGCATGATGCAACCGATGTTGAAATCGAGTCATCACGTATGATTACACGAAAAAATTCATAGAGGCCGTTCCAATGGAGTTTAAGTAATGAGCGAAATTGCGCTTTGGACTAGATCCCTTGTTTTCGTAATCAATATTTACATCATGATGGGTATTATTGGCATACTGTTTTTTCCCTGGGCCGTTTTCAGCCGCAAGGGGGCACTTGCCGCCTGCAAGACATGGTGCGGATATACAAGATGGTCGCTGCGCTGGATGACCGGGCTGCATACGGAAGTTCGCGGCACGCCACCAGTGGACGAAGTTCTGATCGCGGCAAAGCACCAGTCATTTCTCGACATTATTCTGATATTCGGATCCATACCCACTGGAAAATTCATCATGAAGCGCGAATTGATGTGGGCGCCGGTTATCGGGCAATACGCTTTGAGAATGGGATGCGTGCCAATCGACAGGGGCAAGCGCAGCAAGGCAATCCGCAAGATGATTTCAGATGTTGCGAAAGAGCGGCAAAAACCCGGCCAGCTGATCATATATCCGCAGGGAACGCGAATACCACCCGGAGTCAAAGCCGACTACAAGGTGGGTACAGGCATTCTATATGGTGAACTCGGACAGGATTGCGTGCCGGTCGCGACCAATGTGGGACTGTTCTGGCCGAAAAAGGGCATACTCAGAAAACCCGGGCTTGCCGTTGTGGAATTCCTTCCAAGAATCGGGAAGGGCCTGGACCGGGAGGATTTCATGAGACGTCTGGAAGACGAAACCGAATCGGCTTCCAACCGGCTTATGCTAGAGGCCGGATTTGATGTGGAGGCGCATTCAGGCAAATGACGGAAGCGGGCTTGCGGAATCGCGCTTCATGATTGTCCGTCCATAATGGGCCATGCATGGTCTAGGAGTGGATTGGACCGTCTCCGCATGCAAGGGCGGACTCGCGAACAGCCTCGGAAAAAGTCGGATGGGCGTGACAGGTAAGAGCGAGATCCTCGGCTGATGCGCCAAATTCCATCGCCACGCATACTTCATGGATAAGATCTCCCGCCGACGGACCTATTATATGGCATCCGAGTATCCGGTCGGTATCCCTGTCGGCAAGCAGCTTTACAAATCCCTCGCCCGCGAAAGCCGCCTTCGCGCGGCCATTCCCCATAAATGAGAACTTGCCCGCCTTGTGGGCGCGTCCCTCGGCTTTTAGCTGCTCTTCGGTTTTGCCGACTGTGGCCACTTCGGGGTGGGTGTAGATAACGCCGGGTATCACATCGTAGTTCACGTGCCCGCGTTTTCCGGCAATGATCTCCGCGACCGCCATGCCCTCGTCTTCGGCCTTGTGGGCAAGCATCGGACCGTCAATCACGTCGCCAATGGCGTAAATTCCCGGAATTCCGGTTTGCAGTTCGCCGCCGGTTTTGATCTGCCCTTGAGCGGACATTTCAATGCCAAGCTTCTCAAGCCCAAGACCCGCCGAATAGGGTCTGCGTCCGGTGGCGAGCAGAACGGTGTCGGTGTTCAGAACATGCTCGCTGTCGTCCTTCCGAAGCCTGTAGACGACCTTGGCGCCGGTTTTGACGACTTTGGTGTTTTGGACTGCCGCACCCAGGATGAATGAAAGTCCCTGCTTTTTCAGAATCCGCTGCAATGTCTTTTGAACATCGCCATCCATGCCGGGAGTTATTTCATTCAGAAACTCGATCACGGTCACTTCGGTTCCAAGACGCGCATAGACGGACCCAAGTTCCAGCCCGATAACGCCGGCGCCAATTACCGCCATTTTTTTTGGTATTTTGCCAAGCTCCAGCGCTCCCGTGGAGGTGACAACCGTCTTCTCGTCAATCTCGACGCCCGGGAGTGAAGAAGGCTCTGAACCTGTCGCGATAACGATGTTACTCGTACCATGAATCTCGTCGCCGACAGCGACCTTTCCGGCTTCCGGGATCGAACCCCATCCCTTCAGCCAGTCGATTTTGTTTTTCTTGAAGAGAAACTCTATGCCCTTGGTGTTTTGTCCAATGACATCGTCCTTGTAGGCCAGCATCTGCTTCCAGTCGACGTCGGGAGCGGTTCCGCCAAGGCCCATTTTGGTGAAATTATGCATCGACTCGTGAAGCATGTGCGAGGCGTGCAGCAACGCCTTCGACGGTATGCAGCCGACATTGAGACATGTTCCGCCAAGCGATTCGCGCCCTTCCACGCAGGCCGTCTTCAATCCAAGCTGCGCGCAGCGGATGGCGCAGACATAGCCGCCGGGCCCGCCCCCGATTACAATGACATCATAGTTGGCCATAACGCGATTCCCCCTATTCAAAAAAACATGTCGAGTTCACCTGCCTCAGTGGGTATGCAAAAGCCAAATCCGGATTGCAAGCGGCTGCCGCCGTGGCCTGCGGATTCATGCTCGTTCCCGGCCATGCGTCAAAGATCCATCAGAAGTCGTCTGGGATCTTCCAGCGCGTCCTTCACGCGCACAAGGAATGTAACGGCGCCTTTTCCATCCACGATGCGGTGGTCGTAGCTCAATGCCAGATACATCATCGGTCGGGCGACAATCTCGCCGTTCACAACCATTGGGCGCTGCTGGATTTTATGCATCCCGAGAATTCCCGATTGGGGAGGGTTGAGAATTGGCGATGACATGAGAGAACCGTAAACCCCGCCGTTGGAAATCGTGAATGTGCCGCCCTGCATTTCGGCCATGGAAAGCTTGCCGTCTCTGGCGCGAGCGCCCTTCTCGGCGATCTGCTTTTCGATTTCGGCAAAGCCCAGAGAGTCGGCGTTGCGGATTACCGGCACCACAAGCCCCGTTGGCGTTCCAGCCGCAATGCCCATGTGAACGAAATTCTTGTAGACTATGTCCGTGGAGTCGATTTCGGCGTTTACCTCCGGCACTTCCTTTAGCGCATGGCAGCACGCCTTGGTGAAAAAGGACATGAACCCGAGCTTTACGCCGTGCTTCTTGAGAAACTCGTCTTTGTATCTGCTCCTGAGAGCCATCACCTCCGTCATGTCAACCTCGTTATAGGTTGTCAGCATTGCGGCCGTGTTCTGGCTGTCCTTCAGTCGCCTGGCGATGGTTTGGCGCAGGCGGGTCATCTTCACCCGCTCTTCGCGAACGGCGTCCTCGGTGGAAACGGGACCGCGAGGCGTCTGCGCCGCCGCAGGCGCTTTTGGCATGGCGATTGCGGACTTTGCGGCAGCCGCCACATCCTCTTTCATGATGCGACCATCTCTGCCCGACCCCTTGACCTGGTCGGGCGTCAGACCGGCTTCGGCCATCGCCTTTTTTGCCGCCGGAGCGTTTTCGACATCCTTTGCGTCCGTTTGCTCCGAATGACTGGAAGGAGCGCCGCCCGACGCTGCTGCGCCGCCGCCGGAAGCAAAAGTCGCGAGCTTGTCGCCAGGCTGCACGGTTGCGCCTTCATCTTGCAGTATTTCAGACAGTTTTCCCGAAGCCGGCGCGGAAACCTCCACCGAAACCTTGTCCGTTTCCAGTTCGCATAGCGGTTCGTCGGCAGACGCGGCTTCTCCCGGCTTTTTAAACCATGTGGCAATGGTCGCCTCGGTTACCGACTCTCCCAGGACTGGAACAGTGATGTCAATGGTCTTTTCACTTCCGGACTGGTCTGAATCGGCAACCGAGCCGGCTTTGGGGGCCTTTGCGCCGGAACCCTTGCCCTCCATAATTGTTGCAATCAGCGTGTCGACTCCCACGGTGTCGCCTTCCTTGATCAATATTTCCGCTATGCTACCCGAAATGGGCGCGGGCACCTCCACCGTCACCTTGTCCGTTTCAAGCTCGCAAAGCATCTCGTCAACCGAAACGGCGTCCCCGGGCTTCTTGAACCAGGTTGCAAGAGTGGCTTCCGTGACCGATTCACCCAATGCGGGTACGCGTACATCTGTGCTCATGGGTCAATTTCCTTTGATTGTTAGCGCCGAGTTTACAATTGCCTCCTGTTGGCGCTTGTGCGCAGAGGCCAATCCCGTGGCGGGTGAGGACGAGGCCTGGCGGCCTATATATCTTGGACGCGTGTCCCTCGCTTCAATGCTCTCGAGCAGCCATTCCAGATTGGGTGCAATGTAACCCCAGGCGCCCTGATTTTTCGGTTCTTCCTGACACCAGACAATCTCGGCCCGGGTGAAGCGCTTCAATTCGGTTACAAGCGGGTGGGCCGGCAGGGGATACAACTGCTCAATTCTCATCAGATAGATATCGTCAATGCCGCGCCTGTCGCGTTCATTGAGAAGGTCGAAATACACTTTGCCGGTACAGAGCACCACGCGCCTGATTTTGCTGTCGGGCGCAAGTTCGTTGTCGGACACGCCGTGCTGGGCGTCGTCCCACAGCACGCGGTGAAAGCTTGATCCGGTTGTAAATTCATCCTGTCGGGAAATGCAGTCGCGGTGCCTTAGAAGCGATTTGGGAGTCATGAGAATAAGCGGCTTGCGGAATGTCCGGTGTATCTGGCGCCTGAGCACATGAAAGTAGTTGGCGGGTGTTGTGCAGTTCGCCACGGTCCAGTTGTCGTGGCCGGACATCTGCAGATATCGCTCGAGTCTTGCCGATGAATGCTCCGGTCCCTGGCCTTCAAATCCGTGCGGCAGCAGGCAGACAATGCCGGACATGCGAAGCCATTTGGATTCCCCGGACGAAATAAACTGGTCAAACATTATTTGAGCGCCGTTCGCGAAATCTCCGAACTGCGCCTCCCAAAGCACAAGGGAGTTGGGGTCCGCCAGCGAGTAGCCGTATTCAAATCCAAGAACCGCATATTCCGACAGCATTGAATCGATAACGTCAAATCTTGCCTGACCCTCCCGGATGTTGTTCAGGGGATAATAGCGTTCTTCCGTATCCTGACTTACCAGTCCCGAGTGGCGCTGGCTAAAAGTGCCTCTCGTGCAGTCCTGCCCGGAAAGGCGCACCTGATTGCCCTCAAGCAGAAGAGAACCAAACGCCAGAGCCTCGGCAGTGGCCCAGTCAAAGCCCTTTCCGGATTTAAACATCGCCTTTTTCGAATCGAGAATCCGCGAAACCGTCTTGTGCAGAGGGAACCCCTCCGGCACCTTGACAAGCGCTCTGCCCACCTCGTGAAAAGTCTGTTCGTCAATGGCGGTCTCGCCGCGCTGATAGCCATCGTCATAGCTGTCAAGATGGGACCATTTGCCGTCCAGCCAGTCCGCCTTGTTTGGCCGATAGTCCTTGGCCGCGTCAAATTCGTCTGCCAGATGCGACTGAAAATTCGCCTTGGTGTCCTCGATTTCGCCTTCGGGCATCAATCCGTCTTTCACGAGACGATCCGTGTAAAGCGCCAATGTCGTCTTGTGCTTTTTGATTCTCTTGTACATGTGGGGATTGGTGAACATGGGTTCATCGCCCTCGTTATGTCCAAATCTCCGGTAGCAGAATATGTCTATCACAACATCTTTGCGGAATTTCTGCCGGAACTCCGTGGCGACGCGCGCCGCGTGCACGACCGCCTCGGGATCGTCGCCGTTGACATGGAAAATGGGCGCCTCAACCATAAGCGCTATATCAGTCGGGTAGGGCGATGATCTGGAGAAGTGCGGCGCGGTGGTAAAGCCAATCTGGTTGTTGACGATGATGTGTATGGTTCCACCGGTCTCGTGCCCCTTCAGGCCCGAAAGCCCGAAGCACTCCGCAACCACGCCCTGTCCCGCAAACGCCGCATCTCCATGCAGGAGAATTGGCAGCACCTCGGAGCGCGTGGAATCGTCTATCTGATCCTGCTTGGCGCGAACCTTGCCGAGAACAACCGGGTTTACCGCCTCAAGGTGGGACGGATTGGCGGTGAGAGAGAGGTGTACGCTGTTGCCGTCAAATTCACGGTCCGAGCTCGCTCCGAGATGGTATTTCACGTCGCCCGATCCATCCACGTCTTCCGGCTTGAAGCTGCCGCCCAGAAACTCGTTGAATATTGCGCGAAAGGGTTTTCCCATCACATTTGCAAGAACGGAAAGCCGACCGCGATGGGGCATGCCGATGACAATTTCCCTGACGCCAAGATTTCCCCCGCGCTTTATGATCTGCTCCATGGCCGGAATCAGGCTTTCCCCGCCGTCAAGGCCAAAGCGCTTGGTTCCCATGTATTTGACATGAAGATATTTTTCGAAGCCCTCGGCCTCGACAAGCTTTCGCAATATGGCTCTGCGGCCCTTGACGGTAAAGCGGATTTCCTTGTTGTAGCCCTCGATGCGCTCCTTGAGCCAGGTGGCCTGATCCGGGTCGGAAATATGCATGTATTGCAGGGCGAAGGTTCCGCAATAGGTGCGCTTGACGATCTTGATGATGTCCCGCAACGAGGCGATTTCGAGGCCCAGGACGTTGTCGATGTAAATCGGTCTGTCCATATCGGCCTCGGTAAAGCCATAGGCCTGCGGATCAAGCCCGACTCTGTGGGGCATGTCGCGAAGACCAAGCGGATCTAGATCAGCCTCCAGATGGCCTCCAATCCGATATGCCCTTATCAGCATTAGCGCCCGAATGGAATCCAGCACGGCCTTCTTGACCGCCTGCTGCGACAATTCCAGTCCCGTCTCGGATGCTTTCGAGGTTATTTTCCTCTCCATCTCCCGAGCCTCGGCCGGCCATTCGCCCGTGAGCGCCATTGTAAGATCGTCCCGCGGCTCCGGCGGCCAGTCCGTTCTCGCCCATGAGGCGCCCGAGGCGTTTTTCCCTATGGCGCCGCCTTCGTCCGCCAGACTGCCGAAGAAATGCCGCCAGGCTTCGTCCACATCATGCGGGTTGCTCGCGTATCGGGCGTGGAGATGCTCCAGATACTCCGCGTTGTGACCCTGCATAAAGGAGGATTCGCGGAATTGGCTGTTTGGGGATTGATCTGTCATTGGCCCGTCCTTCCCGTTGCCTATTTGCCTATGGCCTCAAGCATTGCCTCGCCAAGGCCGGCGGGGGATTCGGCAACGACGATTCCGGCATTTCTCATTGCCTCGATCTTGTCTTCCGCGCCCCCCTTTCCGCCAGAGACAATAGCTCCCGCATGCCCCATCCTGCGTCCCGGTGGAGCCGTGCGCCCGGCGATAAATCCCGCAACCGGCTTGGAGCGGCCCTTTTTCGCCTCGTCGATAAGGAACCTTGCGGCATCTTCCTCGGCGCTGCCGCCGATCTCGCCTATCATGATGATGGACTGCGTCTCGTCATCGGCAAGAAACCATTCAAGCACGTCAATGTGCTCTGTCCCCTTGATCGGGTCGCCTCCGATTCCAACGCATGTGCTTTGCCCAAGGCCAACATCCGATGTCTGCTTCACGGCCTCGTATGTCAGTGTTCCGGACCTGCTGACGACCCCGACGCTGCCCCTTTTGTGTATATGGCCCGGCATTATGCCGATCTTGCATGCGTCAGGCGTGATGATGCCCGGGCAGTTTGGACCGATGAGTATGGAATCGCTGTCCATGAGCGCCCGTTTAACGCGCATCATGTCCAGTACCGGAATTCCCTCGGTGATGGCAATGATAAGCGGCATTTCCGCGTCAACCGCCTCGAGAATCGAGTCGGCCGCAAATGGTGGCGGAACGTAGATCGCCGAGGCGTTTGCCCCGGTTTCATGGATGGCTTCATGGACCGAATTAAACACGGGCAGGTCAAGATGCGTCTGTCCGCCCTTGCCCGGAGTCACGCCCCCGACCATTTTGGTGCCATAGGCAATGGCCTGTTCAGTGTGAAATGTGCCTTGCGAGCCGGTGAGACCCTGGCAGATGACTTTTGTGTTCTCGTCGACTAGGACAGCCATGTTAGGTTTCCTCCAGTTGCATGCGCATGTGTGTCGAAACAATTCGGGTTTCATTCGGTTGCGGCCCCGATTGACCGGACTTCTTGCCGAAAGATGATCCTGAATTCAAAGCAAGGCTTTCGCCCAAAGCCGCCAATTTGGCGCGAACCGGCAATTTGTCGGTAGTGCGCGGCATGGTTTCAGCCCTCCACCGCGGCGACAATCTTCTGCGCGCCGTCTTTCAGATCGTCCGCCGCAATGACATCCAGTCCCGAACCGTTGATGATCTCCTTGCCCTTTTCAACATTGGTGCCTTCGAGCCTGACGACAAGAGGCACCTTGAGGCCCACGTCCCTTACCGCCGCAACAACGCCTTCGGCGATGACGTCGCACCGCATGATGCCGCCAAATATGTTGACCAGAATGCCCTTTACCTTCGGGTCGGAAGTGATGATCTTGAATGCCTCGGAGACCTTCTCCTTGGTCGCTCCGCCTCCAACATCGAGGAAGTTGGCGGGCTCCGCGCCGTAGAGCTTGATTATGTCCATAGTGGCCATGGCCAGACCGGCGCCGTTGACCATGCAGCCGATCTCGCCGTCAAGAGCAATGTAGTTAAGATCGTATTTCGACGCTTCAAGCTCCTTTGGATCCTCTTCGGTCACATCCCTCAACTCGATGATGTCGGGATGCCTGTGCAGCGCGTTTGAATCAAAGCCCATTTTCGCGTCAAGGCACTTCAAATCTCCGGCGTCGGTGATTATAAGAGGGTTGATCTCAAGCATCTCCATGTCTTTTTGAACGAACATTTTGTAGAGCGTGCCCATCAGCGCCACGCATTGCTTGACCTGCTTTCCCCGCAGACCAAGCATAAAGGCTATCCGCCGACCGTGGAACGGCTGATACCCTGTTGCGGGGTCCACGGAAAATGTCAGGATTTTTTCCGGGGTTCTTGCGGCGACCTCCTCAATGTCCATTCCTCCTTCGGTGGAACTTGCGAATGAAATCCGGGAGGTTATTCGGTCCACGAGCAGGGCAAGATAGAATTCCCTTTGAATGCCCGCGCCTTCCTCGATGTAAATTCGGTTTACCTGCTTGCCTGCAGGTCCGGTCTGCTTTGTGACAAGCGTGCGCCCGAGCATCCGCTTGGCCTCCTCGGCGGCCTCGCCAACGGAGTGGGCAATTCTGACTCCGCCCTTGTCGCTCGATCTGGAGTCCTTGAAATTTCCCTTGCCTCTTCCGCCCGCATGTATCTGGGCCTTGACCACCCATATGGGGCCGTCAATTTCGCCCGCAGCCGTTTTGGCGTCTTCGGCCCGAAGTACGACACGGCCATCGGATACGGGAGCGCCATAGGAGCGCAGAAGAGCTTTTGCCTGATGCTCATGTATATTCATAAATCATCCCCATTTCCTAAAATCCAATGGACAGTTTTACCAAACTACAGGAAATTAAAAGCGCTTTTTAAAGAATTTGACGTATTTTCCAAAATTATGACATTTATTTGATCACATCCATGGCAAAGTGCCGCGAATCAGTTCATGGTCAAAAAACGACATATTTTGGCAAATAAGGCATTGATATGATTCGCCGCATTGCCAGCGTCTGGGTAGTTTGAGCAAAACACGAGTCGGTCATGAAAAAAGAGAGCGGGCGGTTGCCGGGCGCGTTTGGCGGGGAAACGGGCGCGCTTCCCAGAATATCCCATGCAAAAGGTTCCCACATGTGGGACATGAATGGCAATTGCTATGTGGACGGTTCCGGCGGTCCGGCATTGTATTGCATCGGACATGCCGATGCGCGAGTCAACCAGGCGGTTTCGGGGCAGATGGAGAAAATAGCCCATGCATACAGGCTCTATTTCAATACCGAGGCTCTGGAGGAGCTGACCCGGATCATATCTGGAAAAATGGGCGCGGACCTGGAGGAGATGCTGTTTGTCTCAAGTGGTACGGAAGCCGTGGAAAGCGCAATGAAGGTGGCGCTCCAGTACCATTACGACAGGGGAGAACCGCAGCGCGTCAAATTCATCGCAAGAGAGCGCTCGTGGCATGGGAACGCGCTTATGGCCACGTCGCTTTCCGGCTTCAAGGCACGGAGACAGCCGTTTGAGGGAGCGCTTTTCGACGTTGGACGGGTTGGGGCGGCAAATGCCTATCGCCCGCCGGAGGGAGTGGGAGGCAACGCGCTTGTCGAGCACTTGGAGAATGAGCTGCGCAATGAAATGGAAAGGCTTGGAAGCGAGAATGTGGCCGCCTTCGTGTTTGAACCGGTGGTTGGGGCGGCCGGAGGCGCAGTACCGGCACCCGACGGTTACGCAAAGGCGATGACGGATCTCTGTCACGCCCATGGCATACTTGTGATTTCCGACGAAGTCATGTGCGGGTCCGGGCGCAGCGGCGTGTGGCGCGCCAGCGAGGAGGACGGCATCGTGCCCGACATCGTGGCCGTTGCCAAGGGACTGGCCGGGGGCTATCTGCCACTGGGTGCGGCTGTATATACCAAACGCGTGGGCGACGCCATAAGAGCCGGACACGGCGCACTTGTGTCGGGTCAGACCTTTAACGGTCACACCGCCTGTCTTGCCGCGGGAGTGGCCGTCCAGAACATCATTGAAGAAGAGCGCCTTGTCGAACGGGTCGCGGAGCGCGCACCGAAATGGATGCGGGAATTGCGGGAGAGACTTGACCGTTTTGACGAGGTTGGAGACGTTCGCGGACGCGGATATCTGGTTGGCATCGAACTTGTTGCGGACCGGGATGAAAAAAAACCGTTCGAACCCGAATTCGCCGTGGCCGGGAAAATCGGGGCCGAGGCAATGAAGCAGGGTCTGATATGCTATCCATCGTCGGGAAATGTGGACGGTGTGAGTGGCGACCAGATTATCCTTGCGCCGGCATATAACGCCACGGACGAGGTGCTCGAGGAGATAGCCGCCAAAATGGAGGCAACCATTGGAAATGTGCTGGCCGATATTCGGAATTAAACCTTGCGCGCACTTAACTCCGGATCGGGTTTTGCGCGAGGTCCGCGGGCATGCGGATTGGAATGGCACGGGTTTCCCCGCAGATGGTGGAATGATTTGGTGCCGCCTGAAAGGGAGGCGGTCAATCCGCATGTGGAAAAGGTGGTGTTGCGTGCCGCATGAAAGAAAAGACGGCGGCGAATGCCGATATGCGGGGTGAGGGGATCTCCGCCCGAATCCTCTGCACACCTAACAGCTCAGGCGGGATCGGCTTCAACTGTTGTACGCCCTTTGCGCTTTCGCGCGCGAAATTGCCGGGAAAGAGGCGGGAAGCCGCTGGCGGGGCGCCATGCACCTGCCATTGCGCGCAAGCTGCCGCGTCCGGAAACAAAGACCGCTCCCGTGCCGCCG
>JAPOTF010000052.1:23104-24596 GCA_026709325.1 Roseovarius sp. | reverse complement strand
TCGTCCCGGGTCGCGACAGCGGATCGGCGTGTCTGAGCGCGGTCGGCCTGTCATCCCGTTCATCTCCCTGTTCGACCGAGTGCGGGACGCGTTGATTCGAGGTGGGATATTGAGTAGGTTTCCATAGACAGAAAGAGGATGCGGATCATGGTCGATATCGCGGGACTCGAAGACTATCTCCGACAGTCGGAGGGAGAGCCGCCTCCGGTGTTCAAAGGCCGAGAGGACATTCTCACAGCCCTTCGCGACTGTGGAGAACAGACACGAAAGATCATTGAAGAGCCGGGGCGCGCGCAGCCGCGGGTTCTTTTGCGTGGGATTCCGAAGGCCACGCAGATTGTTCAGGGGGCACCGGGCGCGGGCAAAAGTTCAATTCTCGCGAAATTGCAAAAGGACTGTGATCGCATTGGCAGCGAAAAGGCCCCTCGCGTTGTGATCGTGTCAAGCCAGAGTGTCGCAGGGAGTTTGCCACAGGTTTTAAAACTCATTCGAGCCGCCGGGGAATTGCCTTCATCGAAATGGAAAGAAATCCTTACTCGAATAGGGTTCAATCTCACGGCGAGCTCCCTTGGAGAAATCAGCGCCGCGATTGGCTGGAACGTGGCGGAGACGGATTCTCTGCCGACGCTTGATTGCCTTGCCGAGGAATCTCCCAGTCGGAAATGGACGTCTCCCGTAATTGTCGCGGTGGATGAGTCGCAAAGATTTACGGGAGATAAAGACACGTCTCATGCCCGGTTTCTCCAATCGATTCACTATGCGTCCTCCGGGCTGCCCCTTGCCCTTGTACTGGCCGGTTTATCCAGCACGGAGAACAAGGCAATCGACATGGGACTCACGCGCCGACTCGCAACCCACAACATCCATTGCCTTAGTAAAACCGAGCGTGAAGAACTGATGGTGGAGTTTTGCCAGAAGTTCAAGGTGGATGTGGATGGGTGCGAACCGTTTCTGCAGGAACTGGCCAAGCCAACGGAAGGTTGGCCTCGGCATCTGCACTTTACGTTCAAGGCGCTTGCCAAAGACCTCCTCCGCGTCAGCGGGGATCTGTCAAAAGTTCATTGGGATCAGGTTCATACCGTGTCCGCGCAGGGTCGTCTGTCCTATTACCACCATCAGCAGAGCGCGGTTTTGCGGGCCTTAAAACCTCTCGTCGGAGAGGTGATGCAGGATTTGAAAAAAGGGGAGAGCGGTACGGAGATTATCGATCACATTGATTGTTATCTGACCAGGGACATGTGCAAATATCTCCCCGCAAAAATGAGAGAAACTGATTTTGAATTTTTGCCCTATGAAATTTATCGGGAAATGATTCACCAAGGGGCGATCCAGGAGTATAAACCGGACAGGTTCTCCAGCCCGATTCCCTCCTTCCGACGCCATCTCATCAAGGAGGGAATGATGGACCCAAAAAACGTCTTCCCGCCACGACACGCGTTCAAGCTGTATCGTGGGACTCTGTTGAATGAGGAAAAAGACGGCTTCGCATCCT